>NZ_JBEZEZ010000039.1:37727-72975 GCF_040649155.1 Streptosporangium sp. NPDC049046
GGTGTGCGGGGGGCGGGCACACGGACCCCCCGGGGTGCGGGCGGCGGGGGCGGGGGCCGCACCGCGCCCGGCGCGGGAATCGCGCCTGCCGCGGTCCGGACCGATGGGTGTCGTGTGCGATCAGCGGGTGGCGCGGGCCGCCGCTGTGATGACAGCGACGGTGGTCTCGGGCCGGGAAATCATGATCACGTGTGAGGCTTCCCTGACTTCGCTGGTGTGCGCGCCGGCGCGCTTGGCCATGAACCGCTGGGCTGCGGGTGGGATGGCCCGGTCGGCGCCGGCGACCAGATACCAGGAGGGGACGGCCTTCCAGGCGGGCGCTCCGCTCGGGGAGCCGAGCGCGGCCAGGGCGGCCGGGCGCTGGGTGGCGGCCATCAGGGCTGTGTCGCGGGCGGGCAGGTCGGCGGCGAAGGCGGTGCGGAATGCGGCGGGGGCGATGTAGGCGTCGGTGCCGGTGCCGCCGCCGGGCAGCGGGTACTGGCGGGTGATCAGGCTGGTGGGCAGCTGGCTGCCGGGGAACCTGCCGGTCAGGTCGAGCGCCGACTCGGCTTCCTCAGGTGCGAACGCGGCGATGAAGACCAGCGCCTTGACGTTGGGGTGGCCGGTGGCGGCGTTGGAGATGACCGCTCCACCGTAGGAGTGGCCGACCAGGATGACCGGCCCGTCGATGCTGGAGACGACGCTCGACAGGTAGGTCGAATCGCCTGCCAGGTCGCGCAGGGGATTGGCGGGGGCGATCACCGGGTAGCCGGCCTCCTGGAGCCGGGCGACGACCTTGCTCCAGCTCGAGGCGTCGGCGAACGCACCGTGGACCAGCACCACCGTGGGTTTGGCGGTATACCGGCTCGCCGTGGTGGAGGCTGCGGCCGGGGGAAGAGCCGTGACCAGCATGGCCAGGACGGCCAGTGTCACGGGCAGCAGGATTCGGATTCCCGGCCGGGAGAGCGGGGAGGTTCGTGAGGGCACATGCGCGGACATGGCGGATCTCCTTGGTCAGAGGTGAAGGTGTCAGGCGAGGCGAGGACGGCTTCGATGTCGAAGGAGGCCGGTGCGTCGTTCACGTCGGAGACGGGCGAGCTGTCGGCTGCTCCTGTTTCGGCGTCGGGTCAGTTCTTGAGGAAGCGCAGAAGTGTGCGGGTGAGCTGTTCGGGGTGTTCCTCGAAGATCCAGTGACCGGAGTCTTCGATGACGACCCCGGTCACGCGGTCGGCGTATCGGCGGACCTGGGCGGGGACGAAGTCACCGAGGCTGCCGCGGGCGCCGATGGCGAGCACGGGCATGGTGAGCTTCTTCGCGCCGTACGCGCGGTTGTCGGTGACGTCCTGTGGCAGGGCACGAAACCATTCGAAACTCGCCCGCAGGTGCGCGTCGTCGCGCAGCCAGCGCGCGTACTCGCGGACCTGCTTGTCGCTGACGCCGTTCTTCCTGACTTCGAGGGAGTCGACGAAACGCTCCACCCACTGCTCCTCCCTGCCGTTCACCATGCGCTCGGGCAGGCCGTTGGTGAGGCTGAAGTAGCCGAAGTTCCAGAAGCCCGGCCCCTTCGCGGTGAGGGCGGGGAAGGTGTAGAGGGACTTGTCGGGGATGGGTGCTTCGCTGAGGACCAGCTTGGTGACGTCGCGGCGGTGGGTGGCGGCGTAGGCGTAGGCGACCATCGTGCCGATGTCGTGGCCCACGAGCCTGATGTCCCGCTTGAGGCCGAGTTCGGTCAACAAGCCGTGCAGGTCGGCGGCGAGGGTCTTCTTGTCGTAGCCGTCGGCGGGTGCGTCGCTCCGGCCCGCTCCGCGTAGATCCGGCGCGATGACGGTGTAGTGTTTGGCGAGCTCGGGCAGGACTTCGCGCCAGGTGTACCAGGTCTGCGGATACCCGTGCAGCAGCACCAGCGTCGGCCCGCGTCCACCGCGCACGTAGTTGATCGAGATGTCGCCGACCCGAACTCTCCGCTCGCGGAAACCTGCCGGAACGCGTGGCTCATCGCCGCTCTTCGAGAGCGTCTCTGCGGCGATGGCCGTGATGGGCGCCGGCGTGGCCAGGGCGGAGGCGGCAGGAGCGAGGGAGGCGAGCATGCCGATCACCGCGATCGGGATGACGGCGCGGCCGCGGATCTTCGGGGCAAGGGCGAAATGGATCGTTTTCACAAGACGTTTCCCTTTTCGAGGCGGGTGAGGGTCGTAGGCTGCTGAACGTGCCGACCGTGCGGTCCGGCTCTCCGGTCTCTCCACGGTGGACCGGGACGTCGCGCACGGTTCGCCGGGAGCCCCGGCGTCGCCGCTCAAGGAGCGATGGAGCACTGGGTGTTCATGGGGCAAACCGTAGAAACCGGCTCGCCGGCCGCGCGAGCGTCACCTGACTGCGTCACCGAGCGCCACGTGACTGCGGGTCTTGTTCCAGGCCGAAGGTGCACGAAGCGGCGCCTCACCCTCGATCATGCGGTGACCTGTGGCTGTCACCGGTCTTCCCATAGGCTTTGGGGCATCTCCACCAGGTCGCGGAGAAGGAGCACCCGATCACCACACCCAGCTTCGCGGAGGTGCTGCGTCGTCATCGGCACGCGGTACGTCTGACACTGGAGCAGCTCGCCGAGGCCTCCGGGGTCAGCGCCCGGACGTTGTCGGACATGGAACGCGGACGCAGCAAGGGTTCCCAGCATCGGACCGTCACCGCGCTGGCCGACGCTCTCGGCCTGGACGACGCCGACCGCAACCAGCTCGTCGAGCTGGCGCGTGAGGGCCGCCTGCGTGATCGCTGGGCCCGGCCGACCGGGTTGTGCGAGCTGCCGCGCTCCGTCGGCGACTTCACCGGTCGAGCCGCGGGACTGGCCTGGACGAGCGAACTCCTACGCGCCGGGGACGCGCCGGGCGCGGCGGGGGTCGGGCTCATCACCGGTTCCGCCGGGCTGGGCAAGACCACGTTGGCCGTCCGCGCCGGGCACGTCCTGCGGCCGGATTTCCCTCGCGGGGTGTTCTTCCTCGACCTGTTCGGTATGTCTCCGCAGCCCTTACCCGTCGACGATGCCTTGGGCATGCTGCTTCGCGCACTCGGTATCGCGGATCAGCAGATCCCGGGCGACGTCGCCGAGCGTGCGTCCCTGTACCGCTCCCTGCTGCGCGACCGGCGCGCGCTGATCGTGCTGGACAACGCCGCCTCCGAGGAGCAGGTCCGGCCGCTGCTGCCTGGCGGCGGTGCGGGAAAGGCCCTGGTGACCAGTCGTCGCCTGCTGGCCGGTCTGGAAGGAGTGCGCAGACTCGCCCTCGGGCCCTTGCCCCCGCTGGAAGCCACCAAGCTGCTGACCGGAATCCTGAAAGAGCGCAGCGCCCCGGACGAAGAATCGGCCGTCGGGCGGCTCGCGCAGTTGTGCGGTGGTCTGCCGCTCGCGCTGCGGATCGCCGGAAATCGGCTGGTGAGCCGGCCAGGCTGGAACGCCGCCGACCTCGCCGCCCGGCTGACGAACGAGGAGCGCCGCCTGGACCAGCTCAGCGCGGGCGACCTCAAGATCGCCACCGCGTTCGGGTTGTCCTACGAGCAGCTGGCCATCTCGACGCGACGGCTTTTCCGCCGCCTCGCTTTGGTTCCGGGCCGTGACTTCGACGCCGCTCTGGCCGCCGTGGCGGGCGGCACATCGATCGAGGAGGCATGGAACGCCCTCGATGAACTTGTCGACCTCGGTCTGCTGCAGGATGACATGTCGGGGCGCTACCGCTTCCACGACCTGGTCCGGCTGTTCGCCCGCGACCGGCTTCGGCAGGAGGAGACCACGGCCGAGCGCGACGCGCTCACCGTGACGCTGACGTCGTGGCTGCTGTCGACGGCCACGACCGCCGGGCGGTGGTTCGAGCCCGGGTACGGCGATCCCGGCCAAGCCGCCCCCGACGCCGCTGAGCTGTCCTCCGCGGAGAAGGCCGACCACTGGCTACGCGTGAACGCGGACAACTGGCTGGGCGCGTTACGTCACGCGACGAGCATCGGCCGGTTCGACGTCGTCCTCGACTGCGCCGAGTCGATGGACTGGTTCTCCGACCGGTGGATGCACGCGCCGCTCTGGTACGAGGTGTTCACCCTCGGTGCCGAGGCCGCCGCCGCCCTGGGCGACCCTGCCAGGCAGGCGGTGCAGCTGAACATGCTGGCCTGGGCTCATCTACTGTCGCGAGACGACCCGGAGGCCACACTGCGCTACACGGCCCAGGCGATGGACCTGGCGACCCGCAGCGGTGCCTCGATCCAGATCGCCTTGGCCCACCACCATGCGGGGGGCGCGCTTCGGCGGCTCGGGCGCCTCGACGAGGCCATCGCGTCGGAAACCCGGGCGGCGGAGTTACACAGGTCCAACGGCGACATGGACCGGTACTGCCACTCTCTCGGCGCCATCGGCACCTGCCTGCGCGACGCCGGGCACCACGCCGAGGCACTGGAGCGCTACCTCGGCCTACTGGCTCTGCTGAACGACGACCGCTCGGGGGTGACGCCGAGCGTCGTGGCGATCATCCGGCCGATCGCGCTGGCCCGCGTCGGCGACTGTCTGGGACTGCTCGGCCGCCGGGCTGAGGCGATCCTCAAGCTCACCGAGGCGATCAGCCTCATGGAGCAGGGGCAGTTGCCCGTTCCGCAGGCCCGCTCCCTGGAGACACTGGCGGTCCTGCTGTCCGAGGAGGACCGGATCGGGGAGAGCCGCCGTGCCTACGCGCGGGCGGCCGAGGTGTACCAGGCCGTCGGAGACGCCGAGGCGAGCGGCCGCTGCCGGAGCCTGGCGACCGTCGCGCCCTGACCGTTTCCGCGCCACTTCTGCGTCCTGTTCTGCGTGGCCTGACCACGCGCGCGCGACTTGGATGGAGAGCGTCAGGGACAGGCGCCGGGCCTGTCCGTCCAGGACAGGAGCGACCATGACCGCTGTCGGGAACATCGTGCTCGTGCACGGGGGCTTCGTGGACGGATCCGGCTGGCGGGGCGTCCACGACGAGCTGACCAGGGATGGACTCCGCGTCCACGTCGTGCAGAACCCGACGCTGTCGCTGGAGGACGACGCCGCGGTGACCCGCCGGGTGCTGGACGGCCTTGATGGTCCAGCCGTCCTGGTCGGCCACTCCTACGGCGGGGTCGTCATCAGCGAGGCCGGCACCCACCCCAACGTCACGTCGCTGGTGTACGTCGCCGCGTTCGCCCCCGACAGGGGTGAGTCGGTCGGCACCCTCATCGCCGCCGCACCCCCCGGCGCGCCGGCGCCGCCCATCCTGCCCGCGGTGCAGGGCTTTCTCCTCCTCGACCGTGACAGGTTCGCCGCCGCGTTCGCCGCCGACCTGCCCGGCCGGGTGGCCGCGTTCATGGCGGACTCCCAGGTCCCGTGGGGCGTGGACGCTTTCGGCGGGCCGGTCACCGAACCGGCCTGGCGGCACAGGCCCAGCTGGTACCTCATCGCGACCGAGGACCGGATGATCCCGCCGCCGGCTCAGCACAGGATGGCCGAGCGTGCCGGGGCGAAGATCGTCGAGGTCATCGGCAGCCACGCCGTCCACGTCTCCCAGCCCGCCGTGGTCGCCGACCTCATCCGCGAGGCCGCCGCCTGACGACGTCCGCTCTCGCGCGGGAGGCCAGGCCATGTTCTTCCCGCTGACCTGGGAGCCCTCGCCGCAGCACAGATCGCGGCCGCCGCATGCGAGCCGCCCAGAACACGGACACCCGCAGCACTGAACGCATCAGTGAAAGGCCGGAATCCTCATGACCCGCGTTTCCGAAGAAAGCGCGATATCCGACTGCAGGAACGTCGCCCCGGCGGATTTCGCCGCTACGCAAGACCGGCCCGGTCAGAAGCGATCTGTCAACGGGCCTGACAGTGGGCTCGCTGGACGGGACCTCTGGCGCAGGCAATCATGGCCATATATGCCAGCGAACCCGCCAGGAAGATCACTTTTCGGGCGAGAGTCCGAACAGCGGCGTCTCCGCGAGTTCGTGGACGGCGTCCACACCAGCGGCGGGGCGTTGCTGGTGCGTGGCGAGGCGGGGATCGGAAAGTCGGCCCTGTTGCTGGACACGGCGGAGATCGCGGCCGCGCGTGGCATGCGCGTCTTGCGGACGGCCGGTGTGGAATCAGAGACACACATGCCCTTCGCCGGCCTGCATCAGGTACTGCTTCCGCTTCGTGCCGAGATCGGAAAACTGCCCGCTCCGCAGCGCGACGCGCTGGGAGCGGCGTTCGGCTTGACCGACGCCCGGGTGCCGGACCCGTTCCTCATCGCCCTGGCTGCGCTGAATCTCCTGGGCGAGGCCGCCGTCCGCTCGCCCGTCCTGTTCCTCGTCGAGGACGCTCACTGGCTGGACCGTGCCAGCGCCGACGTGCTCGCGTTCGTCGCGCGGCGACTGGACTCCGAACCGATCGTGCTGTTGGCCGCGATACGCGACGGTTTCCAGAGTCCCCTCGACAGGGTGGGGCTGCAGGAGTTGCTCCTCGATCGGCTCGACGACACCGCCGCGACCGCCCTGCTGGACGCCCACAGCCCCGCCCTGGCGCCGACGGTGCGCGCACGGTTGCTGCGGGAGGCGGCGGGAAACCCGTTGGCCCTCGTCGAACTGCCGATCGCCTCGGACACGCGGGACGGGAAGGGGCCCCTGCCGCCGGGATGGCTCCCGCTGACCACCCGGCTGGAGCAGGCTTTCACCGCCCGCATGTCGGGATTGTCGCCGACCCTTCGGACCATGCTGCTGGTGGCCGCGCTCAACGACAGCACCGCTCTTTCCGAGACCCTCGACGCCACTGCGCTGATCACCGCTGTAGCGGTCACGGCAGACGATCTGGCTCCCGCTGTCAGCGTACGGCTGATCGACGTGCACGAAGCCGGGGTGTCCTTCCGGCACCCGCTCATGCGCTCGGCGATCTATCAGGGGGCGAGCATCTCCCAGAGGCACGCGGTGCACGCCGCCCTGGCCGACGTCCTCATCGGCCGGCCCGACCGTCGCCTCTGGCACCGCGCGGCATCCACCCCCAGACCGGATGAGAGCATCGCCGCCGAGTTGGAGACCACGGCCAAAGGCGTGCGACGCCGAGGCGACCTGTTGTCGGCCGTCGCGGCGCTGGAGCACGCGGTCAGGCTCAGCGAGAATCCCGCTCACCGGTGTGAACGGCTCGTGCGGGCCGCCGAGTACGCGGCTGAGATGGGACGGCGCGACATCGTCGTGCGGCTGCTGGGCGAAGGCGAGCGGCTGCGGCCTTCGGCCCGGCAGCGGGCCCGTATCGTGTGGATCCGTGAGAACTTCGAGGACGGCATCCGTGACGACAGCGAGGCAGCGCACTCACTGGCCGACCTCGCCGAGAGCATGGCGGCGCAGGGGGACGTCGATCTCGCGCTGAAACTCCTGTCCAGTGCGGCCTTGCGATGTTTCTGGGCTCATGCCGACGAGGAGTCACGGCAACGCGTCGTCACCGTGGCCGAGGGCCTGCCCGTCGACGATCTGGACGGGCGGTTGCTGACGGTCTTGGCGTTCGCGGCTCCCATCGAGCGTGGCAAGGTCGTGATCGAGCGATTACGCCACCTGGCCGCCCACCCGGCCGACGGCAGGCCGGTGGCAGGACTGCTCGGCAGTTCGGCGTTGATGGTGGGGGCATTCGACCTGTCAGAGAAGTTTTGCGCCGCGTCGCTACCGGCCCTGCGCGCACAGGGCCGGCTCAGCCTCCTGGCACGAGACCTCGGGGCACAGGCGTGGAGCGCGGCCCGGCTGGCCGACCTGAGCGTGGCCATTCCCGCTGCCGAGGAGGCCGCCCGTCTGGCGCACGAGACATCCCAGCCGCTGATGCACGCCATCGCTCAGGCCTCGGGCGCGGTGCTCGCCGCACTACGCGGCGAGCAGGATCGGGTGGGGAGCCTCGCGGCGGCGGCCGAGCAGGTGGCCCTGCCCATCGGAGCCCGCCCCGTACTGGCCACGGTACAGCTCGCGCGCGGGCTCGCCGCGCTGGGCGAAGGACGTTACGCCGACGCCTTCGACCAGCTGCGAAGAATGCACGACCCCGCCGATCCGGCCTTCCACCTGGCGCTACGCTGCTTTTCCATCGCCGAACTCGCAGACGCCGCGGCGCACAGCGGCCAAAACCACGCGGTCGCCGGCATCCTCCGGGAAATGGAGACGGTGGCGCTCACCACACCGTCGCCGTCCCTGCACGCCGACCTGCGCTACGCGCGGGCCGTGCTGGCCGACGAGGCGGTGGCAGGACCCTTCTTCGATGCCGCGCTCGGCGCCGACCTGCGGCGATGGCCCTTCGTGCGGGCCCGGGTGCAGCTGGCGTACGGGGAATGGCTGCGACGCCGGCGGCGTACGGCCGAGTCGCGGGCGCCCTTGCGGATGGCTCGCGAGACGTTCGACGCCTTGGGAGTGATCCCCTGGAGCGAACGAGCGCGCCAGGAGCTGAGGGCCTCGGGCGAGAGCAGCCACAGTCGCAGCAGCGAAGCGCGCGACGTGCTGACCCCGCAGGAACTCCAGATCGCCCAGATGGCGGCCGACGGCCTGACGAACCGGGAGATCGGCGAGAAGCTCTACCTGTCTCACCGAACCGTCAGCTCCCACCTCTACAGGATCTTCCCCAAGCTGGGGGTCACCTCACGATCGGCTCTGAGCACAGCGCTACGCGTATCGGCCTCACCTCACCGCCTGCTCGGGTGACGCTCGGTGACGCAGTCATGTGACGCTCGCGAGGCGCGCACGGGACTTCCTACGGTGAGGCCATGACAGCAGAGAGATCCTTCAAGAACGGCAGCACACCGACCGTCGTCCTGGTCCACGGCGCCTTCGCGGACGGGTCGAGCTGGTCGGGCGTGATCGCCGAACTTCAGGATTCCGGGATACCCGTGACCGCGGTGGCCAACCCGCTGCGCGGCCTGGCCACCGACGCCGCCTACCTCACCGGCGTCGTCGCCGCGATCGACGGTCCGGTCCTGCTGGTGGGCCACTCCTACGGCGGTGCGGTCATCACCTGGGCCGGAGCACGACCGGGCAACGTGGTCGGGCTGGTCTACGTGACCGCTTTCGCGCTGGAGGCGGGGGAGAGCCTGCTGGACGTCACGGGCCACTTCCCCGGCAGCCTGCTGGGCCCGGCGCTGCGGCCGGCCGTCTTACGCGCAGCCGACGGGGAGGAGACCGTGGAGTTGTTCCTCAAGGACGAGCGGTTTCCTGCGGTGTTCGCCGCCGACCTGCCCGGGCCCTTCACCTCGGTGGCGGCCGCCGCGCAACGCCCCATCGCGGCTACGGCGTTCGAGGACAGCTCTCCCGACGCGAGCTGGAAGACCCTCCCGTCCTGGTACGTCGTGGCGACCGCCGATCAGGCGATCCATCCCGCCGCCCAGCGTTTCATGGCCCGGCGCGCCGGGGCCGACACCATCGAGGTCGACGCGTCACACGCGATCGCGCTGTCGCGACCGGCAGCCGTGGCCGACCACATCCGCACCGCCGCGACCACGACCGGGGCGGTCAAGCACACCCATCCGGCATAAAAGCCCTGTTCCCAAGGAGCCACACCCCATGACCGCACCGACCGTTCCCGTCATCTTCATCCACGGCCTCTGGCTGCACGCCACCTCCTGGTCCTCCTGGATCGAGCTGTTCACGACCGCCGGCTACGACGCGACGGCCCCTGGCTGGCCGGGCGACGGCGAAAGCGTCGAACTGTCCCGCAAGAACCCCGAGAGCATCGCCGACCATGGCATCGACGACGTCGTCGCCCACTACACAGAGATCATCAACACTCTGGGCGTCAAGCCGATCCTGATCGGCCACTCCTTCGGCGGCATGATCGCCGAGAAGCTGCTCGGGCAGAACCTGGCCAGAGCCGCGATCGCGATCGACGCCGCGCAGATCAAGGGGGTGCTGCCGCTGCCGCTGTCGGCGCTGCGCTCGACCCTGCCGGTGTTCAAGAACCCGGCCAACAAGCACCGGGCGGTCTCCCTCACCCTCGACCAGTTCACCTACGCGTTCGGCAACGCCATCCCGCCTCAGGAAGCCGCCGAACTGTACGAACGCTGGACCATCCCTGCCCCGGGCAAGCCGCTGTTCGAGGCCGCCGCCGCCAACTTCTCCCCTCATTCGCCCGCCAAGGTCGACACCGGCAACAACTCCCGGGGACCGCTGCTCCTGATCGCCGGTGGCAAGGACCACACCGTCCCCGAGACCGTCACCAAAGCGACCCTCAAGCAGTACCGGGACTCCACCGCGATCACCGACTTCCAGGATTTCCCCGACCGCGGCCACTCCCTGACCATCGACCACGGCTGGCGTGAGGTGGCCGACGCCTGTCTGGCCTGGCTCACCGCGAACAACCTCTAGACGAGCCGAAAACGATCCGCGGCGTTGCCTTCGTCACCCGTCAACGTCGAGGTCGACCTGGTCACCGCCGCGGGCCCGGCCGCCTCGTCGCCGCCGCGCCGGCGCAGCTGAACCTTCACACCCTCCTGCCGGCCTTCGAAGCTCTGTGAAGCGGGACTCAGGCGGCTCGGTCGGCGGCTTCCAAGGACTCGATGAGCTGGGTTCGGGCTCGCGCCACCCGGGAGCGCACCGTGCCGATCGGGCAGCCGATCAGCTGGGCGGCCTCGGCGTAGGGCACGCCGACGACCTGGGTGAGCACGAACGCCTCCCGCCGCTCGCGGGGCACCTTGGCCAGCAGGTCGGCCAGAGCCACCTGATCCTCGCATCCCGGCAGCCCGACGGGTTGACGCCGTTCGGCGACGCCCTGCCAGTCTGCGAGATCGGCGACTACGGGGCGGCGGGACGCGGACCGGAACCGGTCGACGACGACCCGCCGGGCGATGGACAGCAACCAGGTCCTGGCCGAGGAGCGGCCCGCGAAGCGGGGCAGGCTGCGCAGGACGCGTACGAACGTCTCCTGGGTCAGGTCTTCGGCCGGCGCGCTCCCGGCCAGATGGGCGACGAACCTGCGGACCTCGGCGTAGACCGCGCGGGTGAAGGCCTCGACGTCCGCGGGCGCTCCCGAGCGCGCGGTCAGCGCGAGCAGCGTCAAATCGTCATCGGGACACGTGGTGACGTCGTGGTCGGCAGCGGGGTGATCGCACGTGGCGGAAATCATGGTGATCGTTCCTCGGGTCACGGTGCAGAACGGATACACGGGTCGAAGGCGCGGCCCCGGAGGGGCCGGCCACGACAGGGATCGGGAAGAGGGCGGCCGGACAGCGCGAATGCCGAGGCGGAACGCGGAAGCGGGATCGGGGCGCGTGGCCGGACCGATCGGGTTTCGTGTTCGCGGCGAGAAGGAGGATGGGCATGGGCCTGCTCCGGCCTGTGGTGAGGGGTACGGCCTGTGAATTCGGGCACGACGGCGGCCGAACGGACACAGGTCCGCCCGGGAGGGCATCGTGAGGAGACGGAACCGCCTTCGAACGAAGGTCGGTCCGTGATGGGGGAGCGGTTCAGCTACGGATCGACAGCGGCGGGGCGCGTCCGCTGAGCGCGTACCGCAACAGCGCCGAGCGCAGCAGCGGCGGTGCGGGGGAGGCGGTGAGCCAGGGGCGGGCGGGTTTGGCCGTCCGGTCGCACCGGACTGTCAGCAACCGTAAAACCCGGACGGCGAGGCGGCGCAGCACCGCCCAGAGCGCGGCCTCGCCGCGCGCCAGCCACCAAGCGGCCAGCGCTGCGGCCCAGGCGTGTGTCGCCACCATGCCCAGGCCGGGCACCAGCCCAGAACCGGAATGCGCGTGTCCGCCGGTCTCGGCCAGTGGCGCGATGAGGTGAACGGCGGAGAAGAGCAGGTGCAGCGCCACCTGCGTGGCCGCCAGCAGCGGCCAGATCACCGCCATGCCGCGCTCGGTGCCGGTCGCGGGCAGCGCCGTCAGGAACGCCAGCGCCAGGGCGCCCGCCGCCGCCGGCGCGGAGACGACGCCGCCGCCCACGATATGGGCGAGCGCGCCCAGTCCCAGGCACACCACGGCGAAGACCGCGGCGCGGGCCAGGCGGAGCGTCGGGTGCGCGGGCATGCTCAGCGGATCACTCTGCGCCGCCGCCGGGACGGCCCCGGCGCGAGATCAGCGACCAGGTGCCCGCGCCGATCACCACGAGCGCGACCAGCGCGATCCAGGTCCAGCCCGGCAGTCCCTCGGAAGCCTGCCGGTCGTCGGTCGCGGAAACGGGGGCGTCGGCCACGGCGGAGGTAGGAGATGTCGGGGCGGGCGAGGAGGGCTGCGCGTCCGCCGAAGGAACGGCGGAGGTGTCCGACTCCGATGTCGGTGTGCGGGAGGGGATGGCAGACGGGGTTGCCGGGGCGGTCACGGTGAAGGGGATCTCCCCTTCGATCGGGTGACCGTCGGAGGAGACCACCCGCCAGGCGATCACATATTTGCCTGCGGGCAGCGGCTCGGGAACGTCGGAGGTGACCGTGTCGCCCGCGCCTTTCGCCTTGCCGATGTCGATGACCACATCGCCCGCCGTGCGCAACGCGACCGTAGGGAAGCGCATCCGGGAGCTGAACTCCAACTTGATCCGCTCGACCGCCGAGACCTTGGCGCCCTTGGCCGGGGAGCTGCTCTTGAGGCGGTCGTGGGCGAGTGCGGCGGGGGCGAAGGGGGTGCTGAGCAGGACGAACAGGGCGCAGCACAGTGTGGTGACAACGGTCGTGCGGACGGATCGTGGCAGGGATGCCATGGTGGGCTCCGAAAAGGACCTTTCGCCGTGCCTCGGTACGGGCCGACGAGAACGGAAGAGATGCCTCCGGCGAAAGAAGAGAGGAGGACATCATGGTCACGGGGGCACGCCGCCCGCCGGACCCTTTCTTCCGAGGTCCCTCAGCCGGCGTGTCGCGGCACGGGCGGGCCGCGCCGCCGCAGCACCGGTGAGATCTCCCAGCCGCCGTACGGCCGAACCTCCGCGGCCGGGACGGCCCGCCACACCGGCGCCGCCACCTCGACGGGGACGGCGAACAGCAGCCGGATCAGCGGCCTGGGCCCGCCGTACAGGCGGATCATCAGCCACAGCGCGCTCTCACCCCGGTGCAGCCACCAGCCGGTGCCCAGCGCCACCACCAGATGGACCACCGTCATGCCCAGCCCGGAATGGCCGTGCTCGGCGGGCGACATCACGTGCGAGGCGGGCGCGGCACGGCCGAACAGCTCGTGCAGCAGGATCTGCGCGCCGATGGTCGCGCCGAGCACGACCTCCACCCCGCGTTCACGCCCGTTCAGCGCGTACGCCACGCAAAAAGCGATCAACGCGCCGAGAACGGCCAGGTGCGGGGGGATCAGGCTACCCCCGGCCAGGGCGTGGCCGCCCGCGGAGACCACGAGGCACATCGTCGCGAAGACGATCGCTCGCGGCACGCGCAGCGCCGACGCCGGAGGGGTCACGAACGACATCTTGTCAGGCAGGTAGCCCGCCGAGAAGACCGGGACCGTGGATCATGTCATCGGCCGTCGCTGCCTGGGGCGCACACCTCATGTCCGGAGATACGCGGATGGGCGGTCCGGCGGTTCACCCGTTGCATGTCCGGCGCGGAGCGCCGGACATGCCTACGAAGCCGACGCCGGTCGAGGCGGGAGCGGCTCCCGTGGACTGTGCCGGCCGGCGGCCCGTCGCCACAGGAGCCCGCGAAGGTCGTTCAGGGTCTGCGGCCGTGGAAGGTACGGCGCAGGTCGTTCACCCAGGCGTCGGGGTTCTCCCAGGGGATGAAGTGGCCGCCGTGGTCGTGGGCGTTGACGTTGACGTGGTTGAACCAGTCGCCCTGCGGGCCGCTCTTGAACGCCTGGACGCGCTCGGCGGCGGTGTGGATGCCGGGAGGGTTCTCGTACGTGACGAAGGTGAGGCCGACCGGGGCCTGCACGACCGGGGTGCGGTCGTGGGCGGGGGCCCAGGGGTAGCGGTTGGCGTTGGCGTAGTAGCGCATCGACGTGGCGATGGAGTTGTTCACCCAGTAGATCGTGGCGTGGGTGAGCAGATCGTCCTTGGTGAAGACGGTTTCGATGTCGCCGCCGTTGTCGCTCCAGGCGTTCCAGCGCTCCAGCAGCCAGGCGAGCAGTCCGGCGGGGGAGTCGCTCAGCCCATGGGCCAGGGTGGCGCCGTCGAGCATGTGCACGGCGAGGTGGGACGCCCAGCGATGGTCCAGCTCGATGATGCGTGCGCGGATGTCCGCGGGCTGGTCGTCGGTGAGAGGCTGGTTCCGGGCGAAGTTCCAGGCCCGGGGGCCGGTGAAGAAGCTGAGCGGCAGCCCGGAGCCGATGTGGATGCCGTACAGCTCGTCGGCGTACTTGTGGCCGAGCTGGCTGGTGACGATTCCGCCGATGTCGCAGCCCCCGGCGGCGTACTTCTCATACCCCAGGGTCTCGGTCATCAGGGTGTGCCAGAGGTCGGAGACCTTCCAGAAGTTGACGTCGGGAAAGCCGGTGAGCGGGCCGGGGAAACCGAAGCCGGGCAGAGACGGCACGATGACGTCGAAGGCGTCGGCGGGGTCACCGCCGAACGCGGCCGGGTCTGCGAGCGGATCGATCACCTTCGACCAGTGCCAGAACGTCCACGGCCAGCCGTGGGTGAGGATCAGCGGGATCGGACGGGGGCCGCGGCCGGCCTTGCGCATGAAGTGCACCGGGACACCGTCGACGCTCACCCGGTAGTGGTCGTAGACGTTGATGGCGGCCTCGGCCTTGCGCCAGTCGTAGCCGTCCCGCCAGTAGGCGACCAAGTCACGGAGATAGCCGTCGGGGACGCCGTAGGACCAGTCCTCGTTCCCCTCGTCCAGCGGCGGACGGGTCAATGCGAGACGGGCGCGCAGGTCATCGAGGGCCTCGTCGGACACGTGGATCGCAAAGGGCTTCAGCGGGAAGACGTCCTGGGTGCTCATCGCGTGGTTCCTTCTTCTGACATCAACCATTTGGGACATTGAATCGGTCACAGGGCGGTCGCCGCTCAGGCACCCCGATCGGATCTACCCGTGTGGACGAGCCGAGAACAGGAGGGTCAGCGGGCCAGCAGGCCCCGGATCGTCGCCGCGATCTCGTCGGGTGCCTCCTCGGCCATGAAGTGCCCCGCCCGGGTCAGCCGGTGGTCCAGGTCCGGCGCCCACGCCTTCCACACGCCGGCGGCGTCGTAGCCCAGCCGCGCACCCCAGTCCTGCTGGACGACCGTCACGGGCATGGCCAGCTGCGACCCGGCGTCCAGGTCCGCCTGGTCGTGCAGGACGTCGATGCCCGCCGAGGCCCGGTAGTCCGCGACGATCGACGGCACCGCCGCGGCGCTCGCCCGCAGGTATTCGGCACGCACATCCTCCGGCATGGCGGCCGGGTCGTTGGCCCAGGCGTCGAGGAAGGAACCGAAGAACGCGTCCGCGCTGCCTGCGATCATCGTCTCCGGCAGGCCCGGCGGCTGCGCCATCAGGAAAAGGTGGTAGCCGACCGCCGCCGAGACGCCGTGCAGGACGTTCCACATGTCGAGCGTCGGCACGATGTCGAGGATGCCCAGGTGCGTGATGGTCTCAGGATGGTCCAACCCCGCCCGGAAGGCGACCAGGGCGCCCCGGTCGTGGCCGACGAGGGCGAAACGCTCGTGCCCGAGCGCCGCCGCCAGGGTCACGACGTCGGCGGCCATGGCGCGCTTGGCGTACACGTCGGGGTCGGTGGCCGCCGGCTTGTCGCTGGCGCCGTAGCCTCGAAGGTCAGGACAGATCACCGTGTGCTCGTCGGCGAGCCGCTCGGCGACGTGTCGCCACATCAGGTGGGTCTGCGGAAAACCGTGCAACAGCACGACCGGGCTGCCACTGCCGCCGACAGCGGTGGCCAGCTCAACACCGCCCGCACCGGGCAGGCGAATGTGATCGAAGCCGGGAATGGTGAGCGTCATGAGGGGCCGTCCTTTTCGATTGGGGGACTGACCCGATCAGCCTGGGCGACGGCGATCAGCAGCCGATCAGTGCGGTTGGGCTCGGCCGACCCCAGGCAGGGAGGATGGGAGTATGCGAATCGACGTGCTCGGCGCCGTGCGGGCGCTCCGCGACGACGGCAGCCCGGCCGACCTGGGCGGGCCTCGTCATCGTGAGGTACTCGCCAGGCTCGTCGCCGCCGAGGGGCGGATGGTGACCACCGACACCCTCGTCGACGACCTGTGGACCGATCCACCGGCCCGCGCCGTGGGCGCTTTGCGGACGTTCGTCGCCGCGTTGCGCCGCGCCCTCGAACCCGACCGGCCGCCGCGCAGCCCGCCGCGCGTGATCGTCACCGAAGGTCCCGGCTACGCGCTGCGCCTGTCACGCGAGGAGGTGGACGTCCACCGGTTCCAGGACGCCCTGGCCCGCGCCCGCCGCACCCCCGACGCGGTGGCCGACCTCGACGTGGCACTCGCGGTCTGGCGCGGACCCGCCTACGCCGATGTGCCCGGCTCCCCATGGGTGCGGCGCGAGCGGACCCGGCTGGAGGAACTGAGGTTGGAGGGGGTGGAACTGCGCGCCCGTATCCTCCTCGACTCCGGGGAAGGGGCCGATCTCGTCGCCGAACTGGGTGCTCACGTCGCCGAACATCCGTGGCGCGAGCCGGCCTGGGGACTTCTCGCCCGCGCGCTGTACCGCGCGGGCCGCCAGGCCGACGCACTGGCCGCACTCCGCCGCGCCCGCACGATGCTCGTCGATCAACTCGGACTGGACCCCGGTGCCGATCTTCAGCGCCTGGAGACGGACATCCTCCGCGGATCCGTGCTCCTCGAAGGCGCGCGCACCGCGTGGACCGGTCCCGGTGCCCGGCTCGGCCCGCGCACCACCGTGAATCTGGCCCGCACCCTCGCACTGGCGGGCGGCGACGCCCTCATCCACTCGCGGCGCGACCGCCTCGCCGCCATCCAGGCGGCGGAACGCACGGGAGACCTCTTTCTGACCGCCCGGATCATCGGCGCCTACGACGTGCCCGCCATCTGGAGCCGGGCCGACGACCCCGAACAGTCCCGCGCCGTCGTCGCGGCCGCCGAGCGCACCCTCACCGCACTCGGCCCCGACGGTCCCCCCGACCTGTCGGGCCGCCTGCTGGCCACGATCGCCGTCGAGAGCCGCAGCGCCGATCTGTCCGGGGCCGAGCTGAGACGCGCGCACCAGGCGGCGCTGCGGGCCGAGGCGCTGGCACGGGACCTGGCCGATCCGGCCCTGCTGGCGTTCGCGCTCAACGGGGTCTTCCTGCAGTCCTTTACCCGCCCCGGGCTCGCGACGGTACGAGACGGGATCGGCGCCGAGATCCTCGACCTGGCCACCCGGCACGAGCTGCCGAACTTCGCCGTACTCGGCCGGCTCATCCGCCTGCAATCCGCCTCGGCCCTCGGTGATCTCGACGCCGCGACCGCGCACGCCGAGGCCGCCGAACAGCTCGCCGCCACCACGGAGGCGCCCCTCGTCGCCGTCCTCACCCGGTGGTTCAGGGCCCGGGCCACGGCCGCCCGCAGCACCGAACCCGGTGGGCCGAGCGCCGCCACGGCCGCAGCGCACTACCGCGCCTGCGAGGACGCCCTCCTTGCGGCCGGAATGCCGGGGCTGCACCGCGGCCTGTTCCCGCTCGCCCTGCTGGGGCTGCGCCTGCTGCACGACCGGCCCGCGCCCGTTGACCCGCACCTCGACTGGGGTCCGTACCGGCCCTGGGCACGCCCCCTCGTGCTGCTGGCCCAGGACCGGGGCGAGCAGGCCCGTACCGCCCTCGCCGCGGTGCCCGAACCGCCGCGTGACCACATGCAGGAGGCCATGTGGTGCCTGACCACCCGCGCCGCCGTACACCTCGGCGAGCGCGAAATCGCCGCGCACGCCGCAGCGGCTCTGAGCGGTGCCCGCGCCGAACAGGCCGGCGCCGCCAGCGGAATGCTGACCCTGGGCCCGGTGTCGCGGTATCTGGCCGAGGCGAAGGCATGCGCCGAAGCGAGGTAGGCGAAGGCGATCCGCGAGCTCGCCCCATGGCCCCGGCGGGCTCAGGTCGCCATCGAAACGGCTAGGGTGATCGCCGTGCTGCGAGGAGGCGGAGCCGAGGTGATCGCGTCATGCGGGACGGATGAGCTGTCCGACCATGACGCCATGGAGTTTGGGGCCGACTGACGATGAGCGCGGAAGAGGATTTCAAGCAGGTCGGCGCCGAGCTGGCCGACCTGGGCGTATGGATCTCCACAATGATGGGGAATCCCGCGCTGAAAGATCAGGCGGGGAAGGTGTTCGCGAGCCTGCAGCGCGACGGTTCCATGGTGTTCCGGCTGGTCAGGGAAACCGTTGAACACACGGCCGCGCTTCAGTTGGCTGGGACGTCCCTGTTCGACCCCTCGGGACGGGGCAGGGTGATGAAGGACTGGGTGGTCGTGCCTCACTCCTTGGCCGAGAGATGGACGGATCTGGCCGAGGCCGCCCTCAGCCGCCCACGCTGAGCGGGCCGCGACCGCTGGACGGTCAGCCGTCATCGCGGCCTTCCTCGGGCGGCTCGGGTGCTTGGCGACATTTGTATTGACCACGAACGTAGTTGACAGTCGGGCTTGATCAATAGCGAAGACCTCCGATGTGGTGGAGGTGTCTGGGCTCCACGTCGAAGTCTTCTCAGGAGCTTGCATCTCAAGCCGCTTGAGGTCGCATAGTGGGCGTCGTGGACACGAACGAGCTGTATGCCATCGGGGATGTCGCCCGGCGGACCGGCCTGAGCGTCAGCGCCGTCCGGTACTACGCGGACGCCGGCGTCGTCACGCCGACCGCCGGCACGTCGGCCGGCCACCGCCTGTACGACGTGTCGGCCATCGCCCGGCTGGAACTGGTCCGGACGCTACGGGAACTCGACGCGGGCCTGGACGAGATCCGGCGGGTGCTGGCCGGCGAGGCGACGCTGCGCGAGCTGGCCGCCACCCACCTGGCCCTGCTGGCACGGCAGGAGGCACGGCTGCGCAGCCGTCGCGCGGTGTTGTCGACCATCCTGCGACAGGACTCCACGGCCGAGCAGGTCACGCTGATGCACAAGCTCGTCGGCATGCCGGACGAGGAGCGCGACCGGCTGATCGACGAGTTCTGGACGGAGGTCTCCACCGGCTGGGAGCCGCCGGAGCGGATGGTCGAGTGGTGGCGGGCGGTCCGGCCTGAGCTGCCCGAACATCCCAGCGCGGCCCAGCTGGAGGCGTGGATCGAGCTGGCCGAGATGGTCCGGGACACCGAGGCCCGGCAGGCCGTGCGCCGTGAGCTGCACGAGGTGTGCACCACCGGGGCCGGACCGCTGATGACCTCGTCGCCGATGCTGGACAGCCTGGAGGCGGCCACGCCGATCGGCCAGGCGGCGATGGACGCGGCACGGGAGCAGGTGCCACCGGACTCACCACGAGGGCGGGAGATCGCCGACCGATGGATCGGGTGGCTGACCGGCATTTTCGCGACACCGGACAGCCCCGGGATGCCGGACACGCCCGAGTTCCGGATCCAGACGGCCGACCACATGCTGATGGCCGCGGAGTGGGACCGCACGCCGCCGGAGCCGGAGGGACCGCTCGACCGGTACATGGCGCTGGTCACCGGCGTGAACAACGCGCCAACGGAGCAGTTCCCGTACGAATGGCTCGCCGCGGCACTGCGCGCGTCCGCCCCACCGGCTCGCTGATCACTTCGCCCCGAAGCCGCAGGCGCCTCGCGTCAGTTCTTGGAGGGCCGCTGTCTCCGGGAGCCGTCGGCCGCGAGCGGGAGACCGCGCAGCGACAGGGCACTCGGCGGAGGCAGGGCCCCGTGAGCCGCCTCGGCGCGGAACGACTGGAGCAGGTACGCCACCAGGCGCCGAGACGCGGCACCGTCACGCGGCAGCGCGGTGACCAGCCCGCAATGGGACAACAGGGCCACGGCGAGGTCGGAGGGGTGGAAATCGGCCCGCAGCGCGCCCGCTGCCTGGGCTCTGCGGACCAGGGTCATCAGGTCCCGCTCGGCCCGTTCCCGGGCCTGCGCGTGTTCCACCGTGCTGTCCGGGAAGGCCGCCACGAACGCGGCCGAGAACCCCTGTTCCTCCCGCTGAAGCTCGCAGGCCGTCTCGACCAGCCGCTGGAAGCCCCGCCAGGGGTCGGGGTCGGCCAGCGCCTCGGTGAGCGCTCGGGCGCAGGTCTCCATCTGCTGCGCGAACGCGGCCCGCACCAGGTCGTCCCGGGTCGGAAAACGCCGGTACAGCGTCGCGACGCCGACCCCGGCCCGTCGCGCCACGGCCGCCATGGGCGCGTCGATCCCGTGCTCGGCGAAGACCGCACGGGCGGCGACGAGGATGCGCCCCCGGTTGCGTCGGGCGTCGGCCCGCAGCCCTGGGCCCGCGATCCGAGAGGATTCCTCCACCACTGTCTCTCACCTCCGGCCTAAACGGACGGTGTCGTCCGGTTAAGAGCCTACGCTCGGGGCCAGCCCCCCGCACGGCCGCTGGTGACGAAGGTGAGAACGATGGACGACCGCACGATGAGAGCAGTGCTTTTCGACCGCTTCGGCGGCCCCGAGGTGTTGTACGTGGGCCGGGTTCCACGTCCCGAACCGGCACCCGGCGAGGTACTCGTGCGGGTGCGCGCGTTCAGCGTCAACGGCGGCGAACTGGCGGCCCGTTCCGGCCGCCTCCGTCTCTTCACCGGACAGAAGTTCCCGCAACGCGTCGGGCTGGACTTCACCGGCGAGGTCGCCGCGCTCGGCGCCGATGCCACGGGCGTCGCGGTCGGCGACCGGGTGTGGGGCGTCGTGGGCCGTACCGGATTCGGCAGCGCCGCCGAGTACGTGGCGGTCCGGGCCGAGCGGCTCGGCCGGGTCCCGGACGGACTGGATCTGGTGGCAGCCGCCGCGCTGCCGGTCGCGACCACGGCCATCACGGCGCTGCGCGACAAGGCCAGGCTGCGCCCCGGTGAACGACTGCTCGTACGGGGCGCAGCGGGTGGCGTCGGCAACGCCGCCGTCCAGCTCGGACGGGCATACGGTGCCGAAGTCACGGCCCTGGCCCGCGCCGCCAACCTCGACTTCGTCCGCACGCTCGGCGCCCACCACGCCATCGACCACCGGACCGTCCCGCCGGGGGAACTGGGCCTGTTCGACGTGGTCCTCGACACCGTGGGCACCGACCTGCGGTCCTTCCGGCGCCTGCTGACGCCCGGCGGACGCATGGTCACCATCTCTTTCGACCTGACACGGCTCGCCGCCTCACTCGGCTACATCGCCGCCAGCGCCGTACACGGACGCGGCCGGGTGCGCTTCTTCAGCGGCAACCCCACGCGGGCGCTCTTCGACGACCTCGCCCGCCAGGCGGCGGACGGGGGACTGCGCCCCGCGGTGGACAGGTGCTTCCCGCTGGAGGAGACGGCGGCGGCACACCGGGCGCTGGAGGCGGGCGGGGTACGGGGCAAGTACGTGGTCAGGGTCGACTGATCGTCACGATCGCAGATGCTCCTCAGCCTTTCCGGGACGGGTTTCATCCTCCGGCTCGGTGAACCGCACGACTCGCTCCACGCATCCCTGATCGCTGCGGCAGGGCGAGCGGCACCCGTCGTGGCCTCCAGGCGACCGGGCCCGTAAGGGGGCTGAGAGTCTGGTGCGCGTGACAGTTGATGCGGTTGAGGAGTTCGAGCGGCATCGTTCGAAGCTGTTCGGGTTGGCCTATCGGATGCTGGGTTCGGCTGAGGAGGCCGAGGACGTCGTCCAGGACGCCTTCCTGCGGTGGCATCAGGCGAGCGCTGTCGCGTCGCCGTGGGCGTGGCTGGCCAAGGTCGCCACCAACCTGTGTGTGAACCGGTTGACGTCCGCGCGTGCGCGCCGGGAGAGCTATGTCGGTTCTTGGCTGCCGGAGCCGGTGTTGACCGCGGGCGGCGCTTTGGGCCCGCTGGACAGCGCCGAGCAGCGGGAGTTCGTCTCGCTGGCCTTCCTGGTGCTGCTGGAAAGGCTCAACCCGGTGGAGCGCGCGGTGTTCGTCCTGCGCGAAGCCTTCGACTACAGCCATCGGGAGGTGGCCGAGGTCATCAACTCCTCCGAGGCGAACTCCCGGCAGCTGTACACCCGAGCTCGCCGGCGTCTGACCGAGGCGCGTGGTCGCTCCGATCGCCGGTTGGACCAGGACCACCGCCGCGACCTGGTGGAAAGCTTCCTGAAAGCCGCGGAACAAGGAGACCTGCCGGGGTTGGAGAAGGTGCTGGCCGAGGACGTGACCGTGTGGGTGGACGGTGGCGGCAGGGTCGGCGCCGCTCGGCGGCCCATCTCCGGTGTCTCCAAGGTGGCGCGCTACCTGGTGGGGTCGTTGAGCATAGCCGGTGAGGGGGTGCGGCTGTCGGCTACGGAGGTGAACGGCGCACTGGGACTGCTGGCCCGGGCCGGTGGGAAGCCGGTCGGCGTGCTGGTGCCGGAGACGTCGAACGGCCGGATCAGCGGGATTCGCATCATCGCCAACCCCGACAAGCTGCGGTTGTCACATTCCGGAGGCCTGTCCGGTTCTTAACAGGTGACCGCCTCACACCGGACCCGGTGTGAGGCGGTGACCTGACAGCCGCGCGAGGCCGGAACACCGGCATCGCGCTCTCCGCGGAGGATTCCTGCTCGTGACGAACCTGATCCTGGTGACGGGCGGTACCGGCCGGCTCGGCCGCGTACTCGTGCCACGGCTTCTGTCGGACGGTCATGCCGTCCGCGTGCTGAGCCGCAAGGCGCCGTCGGATGAGCGGACGTGGCGCGGTGACCTGCTCACCGGTGAGGGCCTGAAGGAGGCGGTCGACGGCGTCGGGGTGATTGTCCACTGCGCGACCGGTAACGGCCGTGCGGACATCGCCGGCACGCGCAACCTCATCCGGACGGCGGTGCGAGCCGGGCGCCCGCATCTGATGTACGTGTCCATCGTCGGCGTCGGCCAGGTGGACATGGCCTACTACCGGGCGAAGCTGGCCTGTGAGCAGCTCGTGGAACGCTCTGCCCTGCCGTGGACGATCCAGCGTACGACCCAGTTCCACGAGCTCATCGTCTGGATGTGCACGAGCCAGCGCTGGCTGCCCATGATCGTGATGCCCAGCGGGGTCAGCTTCCAGCCCGTTGACGCCGGCGAGGTGGCCGCCCGCCTGGTCACGCTGGCCGGCGCGCCACCGGCCGGCCGTTCGCCGGACATGGGCGGGCCCGAGGTGCGCCTCGCCGCCGATCTGGCCCGCGCCTACACGCGCTCGCGCCCCAGCCGTCGGCCGGTGGTGTCGGTGCCGATGCCCGGGGCCGGTATCCGCGGCTACCGCGAAGGGGGACATCTCACCCCTGAGCACGCCGACGGTCGCATCACCTTCGAGCAGTTCCTCGCCGCATGAGTGCCCTCACCCGGCTGCGGGCGGGTCTGGCCTTTCTCGCCGTGGCGCAGTTCGTCGTGGGGGGTTGGGCGCTGTTGTCGCCCCGCTCGTTCTTCGACATTCCGTGGGTGGGGATGCGCATGCCGTACAACGCGCATCTGATGATGGACTACGGCGCGATGAGCCTGGCCACGTCGGTGGTGCTGGGCGTGAGTTTTTTCATCGTACGGCGGAGCATGGCCCGTACGGCGCTCGCCGTGTACCTGGTGTTCGCCACGCCGCACCTGGTGATCCACATCCAGCTGCTGCACCATCTCACGCCCGGCGAACGCGTGCCGTTGCTGGCCGCACTCACGGTGGCCGTCGTGATCCCGCTGGTGCTGCTTCCGCTCACCAGCCGGCTCGAAAAGGAGTAATTCCTCCACCTTTACATAGAGCGGTGGGGTTCACGAGATACTCGGGCGGCTCCGCGGGTGGCGTGCTTCGGGCGCCACCGGAATACCGTAGAAACGGGTCAGCGAGCTTGATCGCCGATATTGGTAAAGGTTTCGAAGGTTCAGGTGGTGCCGATCGATCGGACGGCGTACCCGAGGTTCACGCGAGCCGTATCGGAGCGGGTCAAGATGTTTCCCCTGGCAATCGAGCAGACATTCGCCGAGCACCGCGGTCTGCTGCACGCTGTGGCCTACCGGGTGCTCGGCAGCGTCGCCGAAGCCGAAGATGTGGTGCAGGACGCGTGGTTACGCTGGAGCCGCGTCGATGTGGCGACCGTCGCGGACGCCGAAGGCTATCTGGTCAGGGTGGCCACCCGGCTGGCGATCGACCGGCTGCGCAGTGCACGCGTGCGGCGGGAGTCCTATGTGGGATCGTGGCTGCCCGAGCCGCTTCTGACCGATCCGGATGCCGCGCAGAACGTGCTGCTCAAGGAGTCGGTGTCGACCGCGATGCTGCTGGTGCTCGAGATGCTCTCCCCGGTGGAACGCGCGGTGTTCGTGCTCAGCGAGGCCTTCGGGTACGGCCACCACGAGATAGCGCACCTCATCGGGCGCAAACACGCGACAGTGCGCCAGATAGCGCTCCGCGCCAGGAAGGCGGTGGAGACGCGGCACCGACGCTATGACACCGATCAAGCGACCAGGCGGCAGGCCACCGAGCGGTTTCTGGCGGCCTGTCTTGGCGGTGACCTGAATGCCCTGATGGAGGTATTGGCGCCGGATGTGACCATGGTGAGCGACGGTGGCGGATTCACCGGCGCCCCTCGCAGGGCCATCCACGGCCGCGAGCGTGTGGCCCGCGCCGCCGTCGTCCTGTCGGCACGTCGGCCGTACGACTCGCTGGCGCAGATCTTCCAGGTCAACGACGGCCCGGGAATCATCATCCACTCGGGGCGCACACCGGTGCTGGCGGCCACCTTCCACCTGGCGAAGGGGAAAATTGAGGTGATCCACGTGGTCAGCAACCCGGAGAAGCTGACCGGCGTCGCGTTGTAACACAGATCACACGGCGACGCGTCACTCCTCGGGCCGCCGTCTCGTCCGTGAGGCGATCAACCAGCCGATCGTTGTCACGGAAGAGGGAATAGCTTGATGTTCGCGGTCTATCTCACGGTCACACTTCTCGCTGCGGCGCTCTACGGTATGGCAGCCATCGCCAACCTCATCGGCCATGACTACCCCAAGAGCCAGGCGGACATGTTGGGCGTTCCCCGGTCCTGGATGCGCCTGTTGGGGGTGCTGCTGGCCGCCGGGGCGCTGGGGCTGCTGGCCGGAATCGCCGTACCGATCCTGGGCACGCTCGCCGCCGGCGGGCTCGTGCTGTACTTCCTCGGCGCATTCGCGGCACACCTACGGGCCAACGACCACCACTTCGCCCCCTGGAGCCTCTTCTTCTGCATGGCGGTGGCAGCCCTGGCCGTCAACCTGACGTGCCGCTGATTCATCACTTGGGCGAAGACATCACCTCGACGCGGACGTCATGAGCGGCACCGACGGCATCCACTGGTCCTCGCTCACCTGGAGGAGACCGACATCGGGGAGTTCGCCTCCGGCAACCGGCCAACGCCGGCAACCGGGGCCATACCGTTGTGGCCGTGGCCGGCCTGGTGGGCGCGCAGCCGTGCGCCAGGCCGGGGAATGGGCGGCTTCCGTTACGGCGTAGCCGACAATTCCGATACCCGGGGTGGGGCAGGGAACTCGTCGTCAGGTGAAAGGCCCGTCACCGTCTCTGCTCCGGAGTCAGGACGCGTCGGGTCCGGTCCCCGGTCCAGGCCGCTTCGAGGATCGCGGTCAGGCTGGCGGTGTCGGTCGGGCCCGGATGGTTCTGGATCAAGCGGGTGACGCCACTGGCCATCTCCGCGAAGCGCGGGAGGTCAGCGCGTGCCACGCCGATGTCCGCCAAGGTGGCAGGGATGCCGATGTCGGCAAGGAGCCCGTCGAGCCAGGTGAGGAACATATCCGCGGCCTCGGCATCGGAGGCGTCGCTCACGTCGAGCCCGCACACCCCGGCGAGGACGGCCAACCGGTCGCCGATGGCATCCTTGGCCGCGTCCAGCGCGTAGGGCAGCAGCAGCCCGACACCCAGGCCGTGCGGTGTGTGGGTGGCTGCGCCGATGGGGTACTGGAGGGCGTGCGGAGCCCCGTTGCCCGCGTGGGAGAACGCGAGCCCGGCCAGCATGGACCCATAGGACATGTCCGCGCGCGCGTCCTTGTCGCCTCCGTCCCTGACGGCACGGGGCAAGCTGCGGGCGATCCGCTCCGCGGCCAGGAGCGCGTAGTGATCGGTGATCGGGTTGCGGCCGAGGAAGACCTGCTCCACCGGGTCGCGAGGTGCGTGGGCCCGGGGCCGCGCGGTGTAGCTCTCCACCGCGTGGCAAAACGCGTCGATGCCGGAGTAGGCGGTGACGGTCGCGGGGCAGGTGTAGGTGAGCTCGGGGTCGACGATGGCGAAGTCCGGCACGATGTGGACACTGGAGACCCCCACCTTCAGCTCGCGGTCCGGGTCGGTCAGCACCGAGACGGGCGTGAGCTCGGAGCCGGTGCCTGACGTCGTCGGGACCGCGACGAGAGGAATCGTCGGCCCCGGCACCCTCGACTCGCCGTAGAAGTCGCGCGGCGTCCCACCGTGGCGCCGGATGACGCCGACGATTTTGGCGAGGTCGATCACCGTGCCACCCCCGATGGCGAGGATCACGTCGGCGTCCACCTCTGCGGCGACCGAGACGGCCAGGGCGACATCGGTGAGTGGCACGTCCGGAGTCGCGTCGGCGAACACCCCGACGACTTCGACCTTCTCCCGCACGGCGGCCACGATCTCGGCCACGCCCGGCTGCCCCAGAAGAACCCGGTCGGTCACGATGAGGAGTCGCGAGCCGCACTCGGCCACCACTCGTGGGATGTTCTGCGCGACCCCTTCGCCCACTATCAGCTGGCGTGGTCCGCGGACGGTCTCAAGCATGTCAGTGCCTCTCTGGAACGTCGGCGGTGATTTGCTGGGCGGACGTCCAGGTCACCTGCGAGACCGGGACGGCGTCGGCAGGGTTGGCTGCCGGGTGGCGCAGGCGCGTGCCGGACTCCCGGATCCGGTCGTGCCCGGGCGCCCTCGGGTCCATCGCGATGCGGTGATCCTCGGTGGGCACCCGGAGCCGCAGGCCGGTCACGGTAGGTCGATCGCGGCGTAGGTGACGTCGAGGTACTCGAAGATGCCCTCGTGCGACCCCTCCTTGCCGATCCCGGACTGCTTCACGCCTCCGAACGGAGCCGACGGGTCCGAGATCAGGCCACGGTTGATGCCGATCATCCCCGTCTCCAGCCCTTCGGCGAACCGGAGCGCCCGCTGGAGGTCACGGGTGAAGACGTATCCGGCCAGGCCGTGCTCGGTGTCGTTGGCCTTCGCCATCACCTCGTCGTCGGACGTGAACGAGATGATCGGCGCCACCGGGCCGAAGATTTCCGCCTCCAGTATCTGCGCGTCTTCGGGCACGTCGACGAGGACCGTAGGCGGGTAGAAGTGGCCCGGCCCCTCCGGACGCTCGCCGCCCACCAGGACACGGGCGCCGCGATCGACCGCGTCGGCGACGAGCTCGTCGATCTTGGTGACCGAGGGCTCGTCGATCAGCGCCCCGACGTTCACGCCGTCGTCGAGACCGTGGCCCACCGAGAGCGCGGCCATCCGCTCGGCGAAGCGCGCCGTGAACTCCTCGCGCACCGGCTCCTCGACGTAGATCCGGTTGGCCGCGATGCAGGACTCCCCGATGTTGCGCATCTTGGCCACCATGGCACCGTCGAGCGCGACGTCCAGGTCCGCGTCGGCACACACGATCAAGGCCGCGTTGCCGCCCAGTTCCATGGAGGTGCGCAGCACGTTGTCCGCCGCCTGTCGGAGCAGCACGCGCCCGACCTCGGTCGACCCGGTGAACGAAAGCTTGCGGGTCCGGCGGTCGGCCAGCAGTGCCGAGACCACCTTGCCGGAACGCTTTGTCGTCACGACGTTGACGACGCCCGGGGGAACGCCGACCTCCTCCATGATGCGGGCCAGGAACAGCATGGTGAGTGGCGTCTGGGCTGCCGGCTTGGTGATCGTCGTGCAGCCCGCCGCCAGCGCAGGAGCGATCTTGCGGGCACCCATGGCCAGCGGAAAGTTCCAGGGCGTCACGAAGACGCACGGTCCGACCGGCTTCGGTACGGTGAGGATGCGATATCCACCGGCGGGAGCGGTGTTGTAGCGTCCCTCGACGCGCACCGCCTCCTCGGCGAACCAACGGAAGAACTCGGCGCCGTAGGCCACCTCTCCGCGAGCCTCGGCGAGCGGCTTGCCCATCTCGAGCGTTATCAGCCGGGCGACCTCCTCGGATCGCTCGGTCAGTGCCCGGTACGTCGCGGTCAGCAACTCCGACCGTTTTCGCGGCGGGGTCGCCGCCCACTCCGCCATCGCCTTGCTCGCCGCGTCCAGAGCGGCGAGCCCGTCCACGACGTCGGCGTCCGCCACCTCGGCGATGGTCTTGCCGGTGGCCGGGTCCTCGACGGCGAAGGTGGCTCCGCCGGCGGCGTCGCGCCAGGCGTCGCCGATCCGGAGCCGCCGGTGCTCGGGGGCCAGGACGTTCATCGGGTCACTCATCGCGTCGCCTCCTGTGATGTGCTTGGTGATGTCCGGCGTGACCTCCGCGGTCGCGCCACGCGCGTTGACGAACGGGTCACACGACCTCGTCGGGGTCGAGGTCGCCGAGCGGGTCGAACGTGGCCTCGGCCCTGGCCGCGGGGCGACACCCCGCGCCGCCGATCGCCTTCTCGGGCCATGGCTGCTTCGGCGTCGTCAGGCCGTGCTCACCGGTGACGGTCCGCCGAGGCTTGATCGCCTCGTAGGGGCGCATGTCGACGTCGTCGCCCCGCGCGGTTACCTCCCGGCCTCGGACAGCGCCAGCCCGGTGTCCGCGTCGAACAGGTGCGCACGGTCCAGGTCGACCGTGACAAGCAGCCGCTCGCCCGGCGTACCGGTGACGGTGGGTCGTGCCTTGATCTTGAGCATCTCCGTCCCCACCCGGACGTCGACCACCGTCCGGTCACCGAGCGGCTCAAGGCCGTAGAGCTCACCCGGCAACGACGCGCTCCCACGCTGCTCGACGGACAGGTCCTCCGCGCGCAGGCCCAGCAGCAGCGGACGACCGTCCTCGGCCGTGGTCCAGCGGGGCCGCGGCAGCGTCCAGCCTTCCGCCCCGACCAGACGATCTCCCTCGGCGTGGCAGGCGAGCAGGCTGATCGCCGGGCTCCCGACGAAGCCCGCGACCCACTGGTTGGCCGGACGCTCGTACACCTCGGCCGGCGTTCCGACCTGTTGCACCTTCCCCTCCTTGAGGACCGCGACCTGGTCGGCCATGGACAGGGCCTCGACCTGGTCGTTGGTCACGTAGACGAAGGTTCCCCCGAGGCTCCGGTGGATACGGGTGAGCTCGGTGCGCATCTCGACGCGGAGCTTGAGGTCGAGGTTGGTCAGCGGCTCGTCCATGAGGAACGCGCGCGGGCGACGGACCAGTGCCCGGGCCAGGGCGACACGCTGCATCTCACCGCCCGACATCTGCGCGGGACGACGCTGCAGCAGGCGTTCGATGTGCAGCAGACTCGACATCTTCTCGACGGCGGCGGCGATCTCGCTGGAAGAGCAGCGGCGTGCCCGCAGTGGTGAGGCGATGTTCTCGTACGCCGTGAGTCGCGGGTAGAGGGCGTAGCTCTGGAAGACCATGGCCAGGTCGCGTGCGGCCGGGGTGTCACCGGTCGCGTCCCTCCCGTCCAGGTGCACCGACCCGGCGTCGAGCTTCTCAAGGCCGGCGATCGCTCGCAGGGTCGTCGTCTTGCCTGCCCCGGAGGGCCCCAGCACGACGAAGAACGAGCCGTCCGGCACGTCCAGCGTCACCCCGTCGAGGGCCTGGACTTTACCGAAGGACTTGGACAGCCCGTGCACTGCCACGGTTCCCATCAGGCCACCAGCTCTTCCGTGCTCGCGTCGTAGACGGGCGGGGGCCCGCCGGTGTGCCGCAGCCCGACCGGCGCGTCGGCGGCGAAACGGACGGTCAGTGGCATTCGAACCCGTGCGTCGCGCCGGTCGCCGTGGTCGACCACGTAGATGATCTCGTCGCCCAGCCACTCCGCCGAGACCACGCGGGCCGGGACCGAACGTTCCGCCCCCGGTTCCGTGACTTCCAGCGCCTCCGGCCGGACGCCCGCGATCAGGGAACGGTCGCGCGGCAGGTTCGGCGGTGGCGTGAGGGCCAGTCCGCTCTTACTGCGCAGTTGCCCGTCGGCCAGCTCCACCTCGATCAGGTTCATCGGCGGGGAGCCGATGAACGCGGCGCAGAAGAGACTCGCCGGACGGTCGTAGACCTCCAGCGGCGTGCCGACCTGCTCGACGCGGCCCTTGTTGAGGATGGCGATTCTGTGACCGAGCGACATCGCCTCGACCTGGTCGTGGGTGACGTAGACCATCGTCGTCCCCAACTCCCCTTGGAGATGCTTGATCTCCGTGCGCATGTCCGCCCTCAGCTCCGCGTCCAGGTTGGTGAGGGGTTCGTCCATGAGGAACGCGCGCGGTCGTCGCACCAGGGCGCGAGCGAGCGCGACGCGCTGCTGCTCCCCGCCCGACAGCCGGTGCGGTCGCCGGTCCATGAGCGAACCGAGCCGCATCAGCCGGGCGGCCTCGTCGACCCGCTCCTGCACCTCCTGCTTGGGCAGTCCCTCGGCCCGCAGGGGGAACGCCAGGTTGTCGCGGGTTCTCAGATGCGGGTAGAGAGCGTAGAACTGGAACACCATGGCGATGTCGCGCTCGGCGGGCGGCAGGTCGTTGACCAGCGTGTCGCCGATGCGGATGTCGCCCGTCGTCTGCCTCTCCAGGCCGGCTATGGCCCGCAGCGTGGTCGTCTTGCCGCAGCCCGAAGGGCCGAGCATCACGAACAGCTCGCCGTCGGCGATGGACAGGTCCACATGCTCGACCGCGACCGTCCCGTCCGGGTAGCGCTTGTGCAGCGCGGTCACCTCGATGCCCGCCATCAGCGTCGCACCGCCCCGAGCGTCACACCGGCGACGAGGTGCTTGCGCACCAGGTAGGCGAAGACGAGCACCGGTAGGGCGAACACTATGGAGGCGGCGGCCACGAGACCCCAGTCCACAGTGGTTCCGCCGATGAGGCCGGCGATGGCGGGCGGGGCCGTCCGCACGGCGTCGCTGGAGGTGAGGAAGATGGCGAACACGAACTCGTTCCACGAGAAGATGAGGGCGAAGACCGCCGTCGCGGCGATGCCGGGCAGGAGCAGGGGAAGGGTGAATTTCCAGAACGCCTGCAGGCGGGTGTAACCGTCGAGCATGGCGGCATCCTCGTACTCCGCGGGCACCTCGTCGACGAACCCCTTCATCATCCAGATCGTGAACGGGACGTTGAACGCGGTGTAGATGAGGATCAGGCCGAGCTTGGTGTCGAAGAGTCCGACTTGGCGGTACATGAGGAAGATCGGGATCACGACCACCACGGGCGGCATGAACCGGGTGGACAGGATGAAGAACAGCTGGTCCTTCTTGGCCTTCACGGCGAAGCGTGAGTAGGCCCAGGCCGCCGGGACCCCCAGCACGGTGGCCAGCACCGTGGAGACCCCGGCGACCACGACGGAGTTGAGGAACGCGCCGGACAAGGTCGAGGGACCGCCACCGGAGGCGACGAACACGTCCTTGAAATGGTCCAACGTGACCGTGAAGTTGAAGAACTTGGCCGGGATGGCGTAGACGTCCCGGTTCTCCTTGATGGACGTCTCGATCATCCACAGCACCGGGAAGAGCATCACGGTGGCCAGCACGGCCAGCAGCGCGACCTCCAGCACGGCGCGTCCCCGGCCGCCGAAGCGGCGCCCTGGGGGCCGGTGATCCTGCACAGGACCTGGGGACACGGCCTCGTCGACGGAGACGGCCATCAGTCCTCCTTGAGCTTGTTCAGGTAGCGCATGTAGAGCTGCGCGAGGACGATGACGACGAGGACCATGAGGATTCCGTACGCCGAGGCGGTTCCGGTGTTGAAGCCCAGGAACGCGACCTTGTAGACGTGGAACGACAACGTCTCGGTGGAGACTCCCGGACCTCCGCTGGTGAGGATGTAGACGAGGTCGAACAGCCGGAAGGCCTCGATGGCCCTGAACAGCACGGCGATGAGGAGCAGCGGCCACACCAGCGGAAGAGTGATGGTGCGGAACCGGAACCACTCGGACGCCCGGTCGATCGAGGCGGCCTCGTACAGGTACTTGGGGACCGCGGTGAGGCCCGCGAGTGCGATGAGCATGATGAACGGCGTCCACTGCCAGGTGTCGACCACGATCAGGGAGATCAACGCCGTGTTCTGCCGGGTGAGCCACTCCACCTGCCCCAGGCCGAGCGAGCCGAGCATGCTGTTGATCACGCCGAACTGCGCGTCGAGCATGAATCGCCAGAACAGCCCGACCACGACCGGCGACAGCATCATCGGAACCAGGAACAGCGTGGTCAGCACTCCTCGCCCGTGCGTGCGCCGTGAGATCAGGTAGGCGATGGAGAAACCGAGCACGGTCTGCAGGGTGACCGCGCCGACCACGTAGATCAACGTCGTGAAGGCCCTCAGGTGGACCTGCGCCGAAGTCAGGATGGCGGTGAAGTTCTCGAACCAGACGAAGGTGGCGGCCCCCCCGCGGGTGGCCGAGTAGTCGGTGAACGACAGGTACAACGCCCACAGCAGCGGGAAAACCGACATCGCGAGCAACAACAGCAACGCGGGGGAGATGAAGGCCACCGTGAGCCAGCGGTCGCTCAGGTGGCGGGACCGCCCCGGTGCAGGAGGCGTCACGGACGCCTCCTGCACCGGGTGGTCCGTCGTCAGAGAGACGGGGTCACTCACAGTCCGCCGCCACCCTTGCGGCCGGCGGAGTCGAGCACGCCCTGCTGTTCCTTGGCGATGTCGTTGAGCGCGTCCTTCGGGTTCTTCGCGCCGTTGAGAGCCGCGTTCACGTTGGTGTTCTCGATGTCGATGAGGCGCGCGTACTCGGGTACGTTCCACATGTCCCGCATCCGGGTGACCGAGTCGGCGTACACCTGGTTGAACGGCCCGGCATTGAGGAACTCGGGCGAGGCCAGGGCGTCCGTACGCGCGGGCACACCACCGGCGGCCGCCCACTTCTTCTGGATGTCAGCCTGCTCGAACCACTTCATGAAGTTCAGGGCCTCCGCCTGCTTCTCCGCGGAGGAGTAGGCCGACACGTGCATCCCCATGCCGCCGAGCGGCACCAGGTCCGTCTTCTGCTTCGGCAGGGTGGCAAAGCCCAGCTTCTCGAGGATCTCCTCCCGCGTGGTGCCGAGCGTCGACTCCTTCGGGTCGAGCAGGCCGCCGCTCGCGGCGATCCAGTTGAACGCGATGCATGCCTTGCCCTGGGCGACCGCCGCGTTCACCTCGTCGATGAACCAGTTGCCGGAGCCCGCGGCGGTCAGCGGCTTCATCTTGTTGACCAGGACGTCCATCGCCTCCTGGCCTGCGGCGTCGTTGATGACGCCCTCGATCTTGCGCGCCTTGGAGTCCCAGAGTTTGCCGCCGTAGACGCCGTTGACCGTGTTGTAGGTCACGGCCGCGGCGTCGGAGCCGTTGGCCTGGTGGAAGGCCAGCCCGCTGACGCCGGGGTTGTCCGTCTGGCACTTCTCGGCGGCTGCGATCATCTCGTCCCAGGTCTGCGGCGGCTTGTCGCCGATCAGGTCCTTGCGGTAGATCATCGTCCAGGTGTCGCCGAGCAGCGGCAGGCCGTACAGGCTGGCGTTCTCGTCGCGCTGCCCGGTCTCCGCCTGGGGGTACTGGCCGTAGGCCGCCAGGAGGTACGGGTTGTAGGCGCTGACGTCGATGTTCTTCTTGACGAAGTCGGTGATGTCGAGGATGTTGCCGTTCGTCACGGCCTCACCGATGTGCTGCGAGTCCAGGATCGGGATGTCGAAGTCGGTCTTGTTCGCTGCGAACTGGGTGAACATCGCGTCGTGCCAGTTCGCGTTCGGCACGGTGTTGACCTTGATGGTCACGTTCGACCGCTCCTTGGTGTACTCCGCGTTCGCGAAGTCTTCCAGAGCTTTGGCGGGGGGCCACTCGAACCAGATGAAGCTGAGGGTCAGCGGGTCCTTGGTGAGCTCCGGGATGTCCGCCGGCGCCTTGGGGGCGCTCGCCGCGCCGTCGTCCTGGCCACCGCAAGCCGCCATGGTCGCGGCCATCACCATGGCCATCGTCGCCAGCTGCACCTTTCGAGTGGGAACGGACAGTCGTCCTATCCGCTTGGGATACCGCATCCTCTTGCCTGCTTTCTGGGGGGTGGGAACTTCTGGAGCCCTGCTGTGTGCTTCGCCGAGCAGTTGCTGGGTTGTTCGGGCCTGTTGCCGGCTGTCGCAGGGGCTGACCCGCGGACCGGCGTCACGAGTACGCCGCGACGTGATGGGCTTCAGGCAGTCGAGAGGTCCTTCGGTCCTTGTGGGCCCGATGGCGAATCGAGTAGGACGTCGAGCATGCTCATGGGAGCTCCAACTGATCGAAGCGGAGCGATGGCGGGCGGTTCCCCGATTGGTGAAGGATGGCTGGCATCCGTCACCTTTCCTATACGATCCGGGTGGGGGCGTCAATATCCCGTAGCGTTGCGACCGATGTCAACAGGTTCCCGAAGGCGCAAGAAAGGACCTCACGTCACGATGGACGACGAAGCGGTGATCGCGCGGCGCCGTGGGGCCACGAGAGGCGGAACGCCGCCGGGAAGATCTCGCGGCCGGCTTGCCGACGAGGTGTACGACACGCTGCTCGGACAGCTGATGTCGCTACGGATCGAGCCTGGCTCCCGCGTCACGATCGATGCCCTGGCCCGAGAGCTCGGGGTCTCGCAGACGCCGATCCGAGACGCTCTGAACCGCATGGAGGCCGAGGGCCTGGTCGTGCGTGTGCCCCACGCCGGCTATCGCATTCCCCCCCAGATCACCCGTGACCGATTCGAGGACATGGTTGAGGTCCGCCTGCTCCTCGAGCCGGCGGCGGCGCGCAGGTCCGCCGAACGCGCATCCTCGAAGCAGGTGGACGGTATGCGACGAATGCTGGAGGAGATGGCGGAGTTGGAGGGGGGCGACGGGGCCATGGCCTATGGCGCCTTCGGGCTACGCGACGCCGCTTTTCACGATCTCATCGCCCTGAGCGCGGAGAACCAGGTCATCCGCGAAGCGCTCGCCCGCCTGCACACACACGTGCACCTGTTCCGGCTTCTGCACGACACCCAGGTCACTCACCTGGCCATGGCCGAGCACGAAGAGGTTCTGGCCGCGATCGCCGCGCGTGATCCCGACGCCGCCGCCTACGCCATGCGTCGGCACATCCTGCTGTCCGGCGAACGGTTCCGGCGATTGTTCGACGAGGCCCAGGACGCGGACGGAATGGCGGCAAAGGCTTGACGGGCGGGCCGGGCCGAGGAATGCTAACCCAACCGGAGCGGATCGGATCGGATCGGATTGGATCCATCTCGCCCGCCCAGATACGAGGAGAAGCAGGT
>NZ_JBEZEZ010000040.1:0-71527 GCF_040649155.1 Streptosporangium sp. NPDC049046
ACGCGGCGATGACCCGGGTGGTGCGGGTGGTTTTCATGGGCTTGCTCCGTTTATGGGGGGCGGGGCCGGCCGGTCTGTCGGCCGGCCCCGGTTGAAAGTGGCGACGTTCAAGGGTGTGTGCTGTGTCGCCGTTGAGGTCGGGTCAGCAGCTGAGCGTGTTGTAGGCGGCGTTGTGGTCGGCGGTTACCGCCTGGCCGCCGATGGTCGCGGCGCCCGTGGCGGTCGCGGTGCCGGCGGCGAGCTGCGCGGTCCGGGTGTTGAAGGACTGGTAGGCCTGCTTGCCCGGGGCCACGTTGGCGAACGTCTTGGAACCGTAGGGGGTGGACAGGGCGATGTCGGCGGGCACGGTGCCGTTGTTGACGGCCGTGACCGCCAGGTGCGCCGTGGTACCCACGCAACGAGCCTGCGCGGTGAGGGCCACCGAGAGACCGGAGGTGAACTTCGTCTGGTTCTGCGGGTTGATCCTGTCGGTCTTCACGGCCGCCGCGGCGTTGATCTCGGCCTGGGTGAGGGACTCGCTCGGCTTCAGCTTGAAGGTGTCGAAACCGCGCACGATCTCGTTACCGTAGATGTGGCCGTTGTACCAGTAGGCGGACCAGAAGCCGCCGGTGACCAGCGAGGACGCGTTGACCGGGCCGCGGTCGAAGAACGCGATCTCCTTGGGGTTGGCGGAGTCGGTGAAGTCGAACACCGACAGGCCACCCTGGTACCAGGCCTGGACCATGACGTCACGACCGGGGACCGGGATGAGCGACCCGTTGTGCGCGACACAGTTCTCCGCCGTCGTCTGCGGCACCGGGAGCTTGTAGTAGCTCCTGAAGACGAGCTTGCCGTCGACGATGTCGTAGATCGAGTTCGCACCCCACGACGGCAGGTCGGTGGTCCGGCAGCGCGCACCGGAGCCGCCGCCCCACTCGTCGGTGAAGACGACCTTCGTGCCGTCGTTGTTGAAGGTGGCCGAGTGCCAGTACGCGTAGTTGGGGTCGGAGACCGCGTCGATCCGCTTCGGGTTCGTCGGGTCCGAGATGTCGATCAGGATGCCGTTACCCGCACAGGCGCCGGCGGCGAGACCGATCTCCGGGTACGACGTGATGTCGTGGCACTGGTTGGTGACCGGTGACGGCGACCAGTTGGTGCCGGCCGGGTGCTGCGGGGTGGGCGGCGTGTTCTGCAGCCCGTTGATCGCGCCGGTCTCCTCGTTGGTGAAGAGCCGGGGGTTGCTCACGACCGCGGCGTTCTGCGGAGCGGCGAGCGGAACCCGGATGACGTCGATCCGCCACAGCGAGGTGGCCGGGTCGGTCGCCGCCGTGTTGGCGCAGCCCGCGAGCTCCTGGCCGGAGCGCACGCTGGAGGTTCCGGAGACGTAGACGTACAGGTTCTCCGGCTCGTTCTTGCTCGTCACCAGCGAGTGCGTGTGCGAACCACGGCAGGTCTGCACCGCCGCCACCTGCGTCGGGTGCTCGATGTCGCTGATGTCGAAGATACGGACGCCGCGGAACCGGTCGGGGTTGACGGTTCCGGTGGCCCCCTGGGTGCCGCAGTCGATCCGACCGCGGGTCTCCTCGACCGACATGAAGAGCAGGTTCCCCTGCACCGACAGGTCGCCCTGCCCACCGGGGCAGACCACCGACGTCTTCAGAACGGGCGTGCTGCCCGTGGAGATGTCGTAGATGTTGAAACCGTTGTAGTTACCGGAGAACGCGTAGTTCCCACTGAACGCCAGGTCGGAGTTGAGGTACGAGCCGCTACCTGGGCTGGAGGGGTTGTAGAAGCCCTCCGGCCTGTCCAGGTGCGCGGTCTTCTCCAGGTTGCTGATGGCTTCCTGGGCGTCCAACCATCCGGCACCAAGACCGATGCGGGGGTCGACGTCGGCCGCCGCGGAGGCCGTGGCCGGCAGGAGTCCTGCCAACACCGCACCTATCGCGATCATCCCGAGCTTTTGTAGTCTGGCACGTCCCCCACGCGCCGAACGGCTACCTCTCACGGGCCGCTTCCCTTTCTTTCGGGCATCCCCTCCCTAGGTGATCTATCGCGAAGGGCGACCCGGGATCTGCCGGTGCCTCTTTGTGACGCCAGCTGGGGGGGAGATCCACTTTGGTGTTACACGCCGAACTGTAACGGAAGCGGCCTTGATGTTCTATACCCTGACATATCTACTGTTCCGGATGGCCGCTACCTAGAAGGGTGCAAGAGGTTCACATAATGACTTCACTGCCCAAATGGCGAAATGTAAGTATGTTCGTGATCGCGGTCGGCATGCTCGCCGGATGCACCACGGAGTCGCCCAAGGCGTCGGCCGCTCCGGTGATCGTTCAGCCGGGAGCCCCGGGAGATCGCGGACAGACGCTCGCCGCCTCCTCGATGCCAACGGTCGCGGACACCCTGTTCACCGCCGCCGACGTGCTCTTCATGCAGGGGATGATCCCGCACCACGCCCAGGCGCTGCGGATGACCGACCTGGTGCCCTCCCGCAGCAAGAACCGGGACATCACTTTGATCGCCCAGCGGATGCAGGCGTCCCAGGAGGACGAGGTCGCGCTGATGCGACGCTGGCTCCAGGACCGCGACCAGAAGGTGCCGGACGCGAACCACGATCACTCCGGCGCAGGTGGGGAGCTCATGCCCGGGATGCTGAACGAGGAGCAGTTCGCCGAGCTGAAGAAGGCCACGGGCAAGGACTTCGACCGGCTCTTCGTGCAATACATGATCATCCACCACACGGGCGCGCTCCAGATGGTCGAGAAGCTGTTCGCCGACGGTGGCGGCCAGGAAACGGAGATCTTCACCTACGCCTCCCACGTCGACGCCGACCAGCGCATCGAGATCGACCGCATGCAGAAGCTCCTCGCCCAGCTGGGCGGTCCCGCTTCAGGCTGATCGTCGTTCCCCCTCCCGGCCGGGGCGCGTTCGCCCGGGGAGGGGGCGGGAAAGGCGCGGGCGGGCGGCTGTTCCGGCGACGAGGACAATGGTCACCGATCTTTGATATTGGCCGTCGCCCAAGAGGGGGCGAACAGGAAAGAAGGTGGCCTGTAAATTTTTCTGAGGATCAAGTAAAGGGGTGAATCAAATTTTGTTCCGGCAAAGTCATGATTTGTCGGCCGAATTGTCGGGGCGGACGACTCGCTGATTCGCCGATTCGTGCCTGTTCCGTGTCCATTCCGTGTTCGTTCTATGGCCGTTCTATGGCCGGAGTCGATCCGGTCGAGGCGCTGGACGCCCTGCCGTGGGGCTACGACGTACGGTCAAGGCGACGGCGGTCCGCGCCGGGTGCGTGCTCAGGGATGAGCGTCCGGCGGAGGCGAAGCGCGGTGCGATCCTCGCGAGCCGTCCACGAAGGGGGCGAGTCAGAGCTCGGCCTGCATCTCCCGCATCCTGCGGATCTCGGCGGTCTGGGTGACCGAGATGTCGTTGGCCAGCTCCTCGACCCGCACGTGTGAGCCGGAGGTCAGGACCTGCTCGGACATCGCGAGGGCGCCCTGGTGATGCGCGATCATGAGCTGGAGGAAGAGCCGGTCGAAGTCCTTGCCCGAGGCGGCCTTGAGCGCCTCCATCTGCTCCGGCGTGGCCATGCCGGGCATGTCGCCGTGTCCGGCATGGTGTTCGGGAACCCGCTGCCCCTGCTGCTGGAGCCAGGTGGTCATGAACTGGATCTCCGGCCCCTGCGCGTCCTTGATGCGGGAGGCGAGGCCCTTGAGCCTGGTGTGCTCGGCCCTGGTCGGGGCGAGGGTGGCCATGTCGAGGGCCTGGCGGTGGTGAACGATCATGTCCTGGAGGTACTTCACGTCGGCCGCGTTCATGGTGGGCGAGGGCACGAGCGTGGCGGCCTCGCTCGGGTCGACGGTCCTGGCGGCCTCACCGGGCCTGCCCGGGACGATCACCGGCGCCGAGGCCTGGGCGGCCTCGGGGGTCGCGGGGGCCTCGGGCTCCGAGGTGCACGCGCTGAGAGACAGGGCGGCGACTACGGCGATGAGCGCGACGCGCACCCGGCCTCCTTCGTGAATGTCCATTACGTCCTTCCGCGGCCCGAGAGCCGGGGATATCGGCTTCCGGCCCCGGTGGGATCTGTCGATCCGCGGGTCGGGCACGTCCAAAGCTCCGCAGCTCCACGCACACACGGCATGCCCCGTCCCGTCTGGAACGCCACGTCCACCGTGGCCGCCGCGGAACACCCCAACCCTAACGGGTCGGCCGACGCGAGGAGAGGGGCCCATGCGGGAGATACGGGATGTTTCGGGCCGTATGTCCAGTGCCGCAAGACCGTAACCCCTCCGGGTGCTGTCCGTAAAGGCCGCATGTCGAAAACAGTTGCTGACACTGTGACAGCTTGCGTGACTGGCCGTACAGGATGGACGATTCAGACATTTATGCACGCTTTATCAGTGCATGGATCAAGGAGGTACATAGTGTCCACCCCCCCTGGGAAGGGCTTGACCAGCCGTTTCCTGTTCGTGGCCGGGGTCGCCGTCGCCACGGTTCTGGCCGCGGTACCCGCGCAGGCCGCTGACATTCCGGCGCCGGGCGAGATCGCCAAGAGCGAGAACGTCGAGCACGTCACCAACGTGCCCAAGCCGGCCAACCTGACAGACATCAACACCGACATGGCGTTCCAGGGCGACTACGCCTTCGTCGGCAACTACAGCGGCTTCTCGATCTACGACATCAAGAACCCGAAGAAGACCTCGGTGGTCAGCTCGGTGGTCTGCCCCGGCGGCCAGATGGACCTGTCCGTCCATGGTGACCTGCTCTTCGCCGCGGTCGACTCCTCGCGCAACAACGACTCCTGTAACAGCGTCGGCCAGAGCGCCGCGATCAAGGAGTCGTGGGAGGGCGTCCGGATCTTCGACGTCAGCGACAAGAAGAACCCCAAGTACGTCAAGGCGGTCGAGACCAACTGTGGCTCGCACACCCTGACTCTCGTCCCCGGCAAGGGCAGTGACAAGAAGAACGTCTACGTCTACGTCTCCTCCTACAGCCCGAACGCGTCGTTCCCCGACTGCCAGCCGCCGCACGACAAGATCTCGATCATCAAGGTGCCGGTGAAGAACCCGACGGCCGCCGAGGTCGTCGCCACGCCGGTTCTGTTCCCGGACGGCGGTAACCCGGGCGAGAGCCTGCCGTACCCCTACCGCACCTCGGCGACGAGCGGCTGCCACGACATCACCGTCTACGCGGAGAAGAACATCGCGGCCGGCGCCTGCATGGGCGAGGGCATCCTGATGGACATCTCCAACCCGGTCGACCCGAAGGTCACCGCCACGGTCCGTGACGACGAGAACTTCGCGTTCTGGCACTCGGCGACGTTCAACAACAAGGGCACCAAGGTCGTCTTCACCGACGAGCTCGGCGGCGGCAGCGCGGCCACCTGCAACGAGGCGATCGGCCCGAACCGCGGCGCCAACGCCTACTACGACATCGAGGACGGCCAGTTCGCCTTCAAGGGTTACTTCAAGATCCCCCGCCACCAGGACGACACCGAGAACTGTGTCGCGCACAACGGCTCGCTCATCCCGGTCAAGGGCAAGGACATCATGGTCCAGGCCTGGTACCAGGGTGGCATCTCGGTCGTCGACTTCACCGACTCGGCCAACGCGCAGGAGATCGCCTTCTTCGAGCGCGGCCCCGACAGTGCCCACCGGCTCAGCGGTGGCTTCTGGTCGGCGTACTACTACAACGGCCACGTCTACGGCAGCGACTTCAACCTTGGTCTTGACGTTCTGAAGATCAATGACGCTCGCCTCGACAAGGCGGACAAGGTCAAGTTCAAGGACCTGAACCCGCAGACTCAGGACTCCTACCAGCCCGACAACAAGGGGCACTGACCTCTGATGTGACGGTCGCCGGGCGCCGGACGGGCGCCCGGCGACCGTCGCTCGCGCCGGAACCCGGCGGTGGGCCACAAAAGGGGTAAGACCATAAACTTTTCTGGAGCGTAAGTAAAGAGGTTGAATTAAATTTTATTGTGACAAAGTCACGTGATGTTGACTCGGGCGTCAAGGTGGACGGTTTGCTAATTTATGCATGCCTTATGTCCGCTTCAAGGAGGCACCCGCAGTGTTCGCTCCCCGAAGGGTCGCCCGGACGTTGGCGGTGGTGGCCACGGCCGCCGCGATGCTGACGTCCACGGTCTCGGCCCAGGCCGCCGACATCCCTCCACCCGGCGAGGTCGTCACCAGCCCCAACGTGACACACGTCGGCACCCTGCCCAAGCTTCCCGGCCTTGAGACCACCGTCAACAGCGACATCGCCTTCCAGGGCAACTACGCCTACGTCGGCAACTACGGCGGTTTCTCGATCTACGACATCAGCAACCCGAAGCGCGCCAAGCTGGTCAGCGGCGTCCTGTGCCCCGGCTCCCAGATGGACGTGTCGGTCTACGACGACCTGCTGTTCGCCGCGGTCGACAACTCCCGCAGCGACGACTCCTGTAACAGCGTCGGCCAACCGGCCAGCGTCAAGGAGTCGTGGGAGGGTGTCCGGATCTTCGACATCAAGGACAAGAAAAACCCCAAGTACATCAAGTCGGTCGAGACCAATTGCGGCTCCCACACCCTGACCCTTGTTCCCGGTAAAACCGGGGACCGCAAGAACGTCTACCTCTACGTCTCCTCCTACAACCCGAGCGACACGTTCCCCGACTGCCTGCCGCCGCACGACAAGATCTCGATCATCAAGGTGCCGCTGCGCAACCCGACCGCCGCCGCCGTGGTCAAGACGCCGGTCATCTTCCCCGACGGGGGCAACGAGACGCAGCCGGGCCTGCTGTTGCCGACCAGCGGCTGCCACGACATCACCGTCTACGCGGAGAAGAACATCGCGGCCGGGGCCTGCATGGGTGACGGCGTCCTGTTCGACATCTCCGACCGGGAGAACCCGGTGATCACCGCGCGGACCACCGACCCGAACTTCGCGTTCTGGCACTCGGCGACGTTCAACAACAGGGGCGACAAGGTCATCTTCACCGACGAGCTCGGCGGTGGCGGCGCGGCGACCTGCAACGAGGCGATCGGCCCGAACCGCGGCGCCGACGCCATCTACGAGATCAAGCGCGGCAAGCTGGTCTTCAAGAGCTACTTCAAGATCGCTCGCCACCAGGCCGACAGCGAGAACTGCGTCGCGCACAACGGCTCGCTCATCCCGGTCAAGGGCAAGGACATCATGGTCCAGGCCTGGTACCAGGGCGGCGTCTCCTTCGTGGACCTCAGCGACCCGGCCCGTCCGAAGGAGATCGGCTACTTCGAGCGCGGCCCCGAGCCCGACGGCGGAGGCGGCGGCATCTGGTCGGCGTACTACTACAACGGCTATGTCTACGCCAGCGACTTCTACCGAGGGCTGGACGTCCTCAGGATCGACGACCGTCGCACCGACCCGGCCAAGAACGTCCGGATGGACCGGCTGAACGTGCAGACCCAGGCCTCCTACGGAGAGCACGGCCACCACTGACCGTCCGAGCGGCCGCCCCCGAGGGGACGCGGTCGCCCGCGAGGCGTACGTGAGGGGCGGTGGGCCTTCCCGCCGCCCCTTTTCCGTGCTCCGGATCCTGTGATCCGGCACGACGCTCTTCACCGGCGTGAGTGCCCGCCTGCGGGGAGGCGGGGGTGCGGAAGCCGTCAGGTCAGGCGGGGGGGACGAAGCCGCCGGGCGTGGAGTCGGGCCGCCGCGCGGGAGGCGGGGACGTGGGCGGGGGAGGGGCCGGGTGGGGCGACCCCGCCGGAGGCGGCAGGGGGATCCGCGGCTGCGACGGCCGGTGATCGGGCTGAGGCGCCGATCCGGGAGGCGCGTAAGGAGCAGGGACGTACGGAGCGGCGTACGGGGCGGGAGGGTGCGGCTGACCTGTCCACTGCCGCTCCGGCCGGTGCCCGCCGGTTCGCCGAGCCAGGCGCGCCTGCTCGCGGCGACGGCGTTCGGCCAGGACGGCGGTCAGGTAGGCGAACGGCGGCACACCCGGCGGGGCGGGCGGGGAGACGAAGGCCGACATCTCGGTGGCGATGCGCACGCCCATCTCGTGCTGGACGGCCGGGGCGAGGTCGTGCCAGCGCATGAGGTACTGCCGTGCGGTGGCCGCCACCTGCTCGGGCAGCCGCGACAGCTCCAGCGTCGCCGCCCACGAGGCGAGCATCGGCGGCATGTCCAGCGGCGGCCCGTACTGCCGCGGGACGCGCTCGGAGATCACGATGGTGCCGGAGAAGACGTCGCCGAGCCGCTTGCCCTTCTCCGAGATCAGCGAGCTGATCAGCGCGGGGGCACCGCTGAGCATCCAGAACTCCAGGACCCCCGCCAGCCCGCGGAACAGGGCCTGCCGGAACCGCTCGGGACCGCCGTCGTCGCTGACGACCCGCAGCCCCAGCGCGAGCTTGCCCAGGCTGCGCCCACGCGTGAGCGTCTCGAAGGTCACCGGGTAGCCGACGACCACGAGCACGGTGAGCACGATGTAGACCATCGTCGTCAGCGCCGGATCGTCCAGGAATCCCAGGTTGCCGACGAGGAGGGAGGCCCCCAGCAGGGTCACGATCTGGATCGCCATGTCGATCAGCAGTGCCGCGGCCCTGCTCGGGAGCTGGGCCACGCGGACCTCGACGACCACGGCCTCGCCGGTTACGACATCGGACACAACCAGCACCCTACCTTCGACTGGATAGGCTGATCGCGTGGACATCGACGCCTTTGTCACCGCGCACCGGCCCGCCTGGGATCGTCTCGAGGATCTGGTCCGGCGTCGCGGCTCGCTGGACGGCGCCGAGGTCGACGAGCTGGTCGACCTCTACCAGCGGGTGGCCACGCACCTGTCCCTCGTCCGCTCGGCCTCCGCCGATCCCATCCTGGTGGGCCGCCTGTCGGCGCTCGTCGCCCGAGCCCGCTCCGCGGTGACCGGGGCGCACACCCCGGCCTGGCGGGAGTTCGTCCGCTTCTTCACCGTCTCCTTCCCGGTGGTCGCCTACCGGGCCCGTCGCTGGTGGCTGGCCACGGGCGTCGCGTTCCTGCTGGTCTCCACGGTCGTCGCGGTCTGGGTGGGGGAGAACCCCGGGGTCCAGGCGGCGATCGCCACCCCCGAGGAGATCACCCAACTCGTCGAGCACGACTTCGCCGACTACTACTCGGAGAACCCGGCGACCTCGTTCGCCGGACAGGTCTGGGTCAACAACGCCTGGGTCTCGATGCAGGTCATCATGATGTCCGTCCTGCTCGGCCTGCCGATCCCGTACGTCCTGTGGGAGAACGCGCTCAACGTGGCCGTCTCCGCCGGGCTGATGGCCTCGCGCGGCAAGCTCGACATCTTCTTCGGGCTGATCACCCCGCACGGCCTGCTGGAGCTGACCGCGGTGTTCCTCGCCGCTGCCGTCGGCATGCGCCTCGGCTGGACGGTCGTCGACCCCGGTCCGCGCAGGCGCACGGAGGCTCTGGCCGAGCAGGGCAGAGCCGTGATGAGCGTGGCCCTCGGCCTGGTCGTGGTGCTGTTCGTCTCCGGGCTGATCGAGGGCCTGGTCACGCCCTCGGGGTTGCCCACCTGGGCGCGGATCGGCATCGGGGTGGTCGCGGAGGTCGCGTTCCTCGCCTACGTGATCTTCTTCGGCCGCCGCGCCGTGGCCGCGGGCGAGAGCGGGGACATCGAACGTGCCCCCGACCTGGCTCCGAGCGCCGGCTGAGCGTTCCGCGGCCCCGGCTGAGCGCGCCGGCTGAGCGTTCGGCCCCGGCGGAGTGCCCGGCCCAGGCCGGACTCCGGTGGCTCGGAGTGCCGCGTGAGCGCCACGCGGCCCCGGGCGTCGAACCCCCGAGGCTCCGGGCGGCCGACTGGGCACCGGTGCGTGCCGGGGCGGCTCAGAGCCGCCCGGCCGCCTTCAGCGCCAGGTAGGCGTCGGCGAGGGCCGGGGCGATCTGGTCGGGGGCGGTGTCCACGACCTCCACCCCCTGACGGCGCAGCAGGGTGGTGATCCTGCGCCGTCCCGCGCGCAGATGCTCGGCCGCCGCCGCGCCGTAGACCAGCTCGGAGGTGCCGCGCCCGGCGGCCATCTCGGCCACCTGGGGGTCGGAGACGGCGGCCAGGAGCACCAGGTGCCGCGAGGAGAGGCGGGGAAGGACGGGCAGCAGCCCCTCCTCCAGCGCCGCCGGGTTGAGGTCGGTCAGCACGACGACCAGGCAACGTCGCCTGGCCCGCGCCATGACGGCCGCGACCATCCCCGCGGAGTCGGCCTCGACCAGTTCGGCCTCGATCGGGGCCATGGTGTTGACCAGGGACGACAGCAGCTCCGTACGGCCGGTGCCGGACACCCAGGCGCGCACCCCCCGGTCGTGGGCCATGAAGTCGACCCGGTCGCCCGCCCGGGAGGCGAGGGCGGCCAGCAGCAGCGCCGCGTCCATCGACCAGTCGAGGCGGGGCCAGCCGGGCACGACCCGCGACCCGCTCCCGGCGCCGGTCCTCGGCACCTCCCCGGCCAACGGGATCGGGGCGGTGCCCACCCGTCCGGCCGAGGTACGGCCGGTGTCGAGCACGATCAGCACCCGGCGGTCGCGCTCGGGCCGCCAGGTGCGGACCACGACGTCGTCGCGGCGCGCGGTGGCCCGCCAGTCGATCGAGCGGACGTCGTCGCCGACCACGTACTCCCGCAGCGAGTCGAACTCGGTGCCCTGCCCCCGGATCATCGACGGGTGCCGGCCCTCCAGCTCCCTGAGCCTGGACAGCTTGGCGGGCAGGTGCTTGCGGCTGAGGAACGGCGGCAGCACCCTGACCGACCAGGGCACCCGGTGTGAGCCCTGGCGGGCCGCCACACCCAGCGGGCCCAGCGTCCGCACCGTCACCGTGACCGCCTCGCGGTCGCCCCTGCGGGTGGGGGTGAGCGTCGTGACCAGCCGGCGGCGCTCGCCGGGGGGAACGTCCAGCGGCAGGTGCCGGGGCGTGGCGCCCGCGGAGGGCGGCCAGGCGTCCCTGAGCACGCCGCGCACCCTGCGTGGGCCGGGGTTCTCCACGATCAGCTCGACCGTGACCGACTCGCCGAGCCGTACCAGCCGCTCGCCCGAGCGGGTGAAGCGCAGCGGGCGCACGCTCCCGGCCAGCAGCAGGTCGACCGCGACCAGCGCCACGATCAGCAGCGCCACCCCGGCCACGGCGAGCCCGGGCCGGGGGGCGAACAGCACGGCCAGGGTGCCCAGCAGCGCCAGCAGCGCGGCCCGTCCTGTCAGCGCCATGGTCAGCGGGGGACGGGGACGGAGGCGAGGATGGCGTCGATGAGGCCGTCGGCGGTCGCGCCCTCCAGCTCGGCCTCGGGACGTATCTGGATCCGGTGCCGCATCGCGGGCCTGGCCAGCGCCTTGACGTCGTCGGGCGTCACGTAGGTGCGGCCGGACAGCCACGCCCAGGCCCGCGCCCCGGCGAGCAGCGCGGTGGCGCCGCGCGGGGAGACACCGAGCTGGAGCGAGGGCGACTGGCGGGTCGCCCGCGCGATGTCCACGATGTAGCCGAGCACCTCGGGGCCCACGTGGACCTTGCCGACCGCCGCGCGTCCCGCGGCGAGGTCGGCGGCGCCTGCCACGGCCTTGACGTGCGAGAGGTCGCGCGGGTCGAAGCCGAGCGCGTGCCGCTCCAGCACCGCGATCTCCTGGTCGCGAGGCGGCAGCGGGACGGTCAGCTTGAGCAGGAACCGGTCGAGCTGCGCCTCGGGCAGCTGGTAGGTGCCCTCGTACTCGACGGGGTTCTGGGTGGCGGCCACGATGAACGGGTCGGGCAGCGCGCGCGCCGCCCCCTCCACGCTGATCTGACGCTCCTCCATCGCCTCGAGCAGCGCGGCCTGCGTCTTCGGCGGCGTGCGGTTCACCTCGTCGGCGAGCAGGAGGTTCGTGAAGACCGGCCCCTCTCGGAACTCGAACTCCGACGTCTTCGCGTCGTAGATCAGCGAGCCGGTGATGTCGCCCGGCATGAGGTCGGGGGTGAACTGCACCCGCTTGAAGTCGAGTGAGAGCGCCGCCGACAGTGTCCTGACGAGCAGGGTCTTGGCGACGCCGGGCACGCCTTCGAGCAGCACGTGGCCCCGGCAGAGCAGCGCGATCACCAGCCCGGTGACCACGGCGTCCTGGCCGACGACCGCCTTGGAGACCTCGGCGCGCAGGGCTCCCAGCGCCTCCCTGGCCTGGTCCGCGCTCTGCGCGGCGGGTACGGCGGATGCGCCGGGCGCGGTCCTCGCGACGGAGGCCGCCTCGGTGAGACCGTCGTTCCCCGGTGGTGTGGTCACGACTTTCCGACCTGCCTTTCCAAGATGTCCATGTATTCGGCAAGGGCTACCAGCCCCGCCTCGTCGACCGGCGGAGGTCCGTACAGGGCGGCGCCGACGTGCGACGCCGCCTGGCCGGTCCGCTCGGCGATCGCGTTCACCAGCGCGTCGGGGCCGGTCCCCGGTGGCAGCCCGAGGCGGGGGGTGACCCGGTCGGTGAAGCCCGCGCGCAGGGCCGCGGCGGCCCGGTCGCGGGCCCGCCGTGCCCGGTAGAGCCTGGCACGTCCCTCGACGGTCTCGGCCGCCCGCACGACGACGGGCAGCCGCTCGGCCACCACGGGACCGAGCCTGCGGCCCCGCCAGAGCGCGAGCAGCAGCACCGCGAGGAACACCTGGACCACGGCCCACTTGACCCCTGGGGGGACCAGGTCGTAGAAACCCTCCCTGCGGTCGCCCGCCTGGGGGGTGGCCTCGGGAGGCGTGAGCCAGAGCAGGGTGGGCCGCCCGCCGGCGAGGTTCGTCGCCAGCGCGGCGTTGCCGTCCTCGGCGAGCCGCAGGTTGGTCATGAACTGCGCGTCGCCCGCGACGGTGACCGTCCGGTCCCCCACGCTGTGGGAGACCAGGGTGGGCTTCCCGCCCGCCGGGTAGCAGCCGATCGCCCCGGCGGGCAGGGTGAGGGTCACGCCGCCGCTGTAGGCGCTGCCCGCCCTCGTCGCGGCCGGCAGCGCGCACCGGGGCTCGCGGGAGCGCGCCCGCGCCTCACCCACCGGGGCCACCCCGGGCGCGAGCAGGTCCAGGTGCTCGGGTACGCCCACCACCAGCAGGTCCGAGGGGGCGGCGGCGAGCAGCTCCGCCTCGTCCTCGTCGAGCGGGAAGGTCCGGCCCACCAGAAGGGTGCTGCCCTCGGGGCCCGCCTGCTCGGCCAGCGACGCGGCCTCCTCGGCCGAGGTGACCCGGGTGACCCGCACCCCGTTCGCCTGCAGCAGCCGGGCCAGGCCCTTGCCTCCCGAGAGCGAGGTGTCGGCGGGGTCGAGGGGTCTTTCCGGTCCGCCGGAGCCTCCGAGCAGCACGCCGGCGACGGCGACGGCGACCACGAGGAGCGCCACCAGCAGGATGCCCCTGCCGCCGCGCCAGAGGCCGCCCGCGGTCGGCGAGGTGGAGGTCGTCGCGGAGGCCCGCGTCGCGTTCCCTGGGTTCCCAGCGTTCCCTGAGTTCCCTGGGTTCCCAGGGTTCCCAGCGTCCTCGGCGGAGGCCGATCCCGTCCTTCCCGGCGGGGCGAGGCTCATGGCGCGTCCGCCCGTACGACGGGCGCGGGGCGGGCCGTGCGCAGGTGCTCGTCGAGGTCGCGCATGATCCCGTACGCCTCGGGCGTGCCGGGCACCTCGCCGTAGGTCACGTCGTCGAACACCCGCGCCGCCGCGGCGAGTTCGGAGGCGAGCGCGGGCAGGGCTCGGCCCGCCTCCACGGCGAGCTCGTCGGCGGTGCGACCGGGGGTGTGGTCGATGATCACGCGGTCCTCCAGATCACGGGCGACGGCACGGAGCCGTTCGCGGACCGCCTCGGCCCATCGGGCCTCCGCCGCCAGCCGCTCGGCGGCCTCGCGGTGCTCGGCGGCGCTGAGGCGGCGGTCGCCGAAGATCCCGCCCTCGCGGGTGCCGCCGCCCCCGGCGGTCCTGCGGGCGACCAGGAGCAGCGCGACGACGATCCCGATCACGATCACGAGCAGGGCCGCCCGTGCCGCCAGGCTGCCGACGGTGCCCATGGACTCCTGGTCGAGCAGGTCGCCGAGAAACTGGTTGATGTTGCGCCAGACGCGGTCGAGCAGGGACTCCTTGGCGTACTCGGATCTGAGCAGCTCCTGGATCGCCTGGCGCCGCGCCTCTTCGCGCCCGATGTCGACGGGGGACGTCAGGAATGGGGCCACGGGGCTCCCTGGCCGGGGGGCTCGTGCCGCGCGGGGCCCGCGGGTGTGATGGAGGGGTCCCACAGATCGTCGGCCGACGCGTGGACCCAGCCCTGTCGCCGCTGCTCGATCGCCGCGGTCTGGAGCACCAGGTCGAACGCCTCGGAGCGCATCCGCCGGTCGGCGTAGAGCAGGCCGTTCACCCCTGCCTGGAGGGGATAGGTGATCATCGAGCCGAGGGTGACGCCCACCGCGATGAGGATCGCCGCGGCGATCCGCGCGCCGTCCGAGCTCTCGCCGAGGAGGACGAGGAAACTCCCGCCCAGGACGAAGGGGAAGGAGAGCAGCTGGCCGACGAGGAACGCGATGATCTGGGTGAGGATCACGATGCCGAGCGTTCGCCAGAAGCCGCCGGAGACGAGGTGCCAGGACCTGAGCAACGAGTCGACGACGCCGCGCCGCTCCAGCACCGCGGCCGCGGGGGCGAGCACCAGCCGGGTGCTGACGAAGAAGGCGTAGGCCACGTAGGCCAATATCGCCACCACGCCCACGATCGCGATCACCCCGACACCGGCCCCCGCCGAGCCGAGCGCGAAGAACACACCGATGATCATGGCCATCGGGACGAGCAGGATCACGAGGTTGACGACGACGAGCCCGAACAGCGTGGGCACCCGGCTCCGGGTCAGCGTCCATGCCTCGCCGGCCGTCATCTTGCCGCCGAAGACCGCGCGGCCCAGGATGCGGGTGATCACGCCGGTGAGCAGCGTCACGGCGACGAACTGGATCGCGTAGGAGAGCAGGCTGCCGCCGTACTGGGAGAGGAAACTCCCCTCGTCGGGGGCCGCGTTCGGGTTCTCCAGGAGCGGGGTGATGGATTCGAGCGCGATCACCTGCCCGATCGCGAGGGGGATCGCGCCCAGCGCGGCGGCGATCGCCGACAGGCCCAGGACGCTCTTGGGGTTGGAGCGCATCAGCTTGATCGCCCCGTCGAGGATGTCGCCCACGCCGAGCGGCCGCAGCGGGATGATGCCGGGGCGCATCGCGGGAGGCGGCATGTGCGCGCCGTACGGCGGCGGCCCGTAGGGGCCCTGCTGGTACGGCTGCTGGTGCGGCGGCTGCCCGTATGGTGCCTGGCCGTGGGGCTGCCAGGGTCCCTGAGGGGGCCCCTGCGGCGGCGCGGGAGGATCGGGCGCGGGGCCGGGGGCGGTCCACGGGGATCCCTGGGCGTTGCCGTACGGCGGGGGTTGGTTGGACGCCCAGCCCGTGGGCGTGCCGGGATCGCCGGGACTGGAGCCGTGACCGTCTGACATATCCCAATCCTGGCATGTGGACACACCATCCGTGGTGATCGGGTGATCACACGAACGTTTCGTCCCCCTGAAGGAAGGGTGGAGATGCCGGAGGGATGGCCGAGACACCGTGGTTTACCGCAGACTGTGAACGTGGTCATCACCGCCCGGTGCCCGCAGTCACCGGGTCGGCGGCGGCCGTGGGGGGCGTAACTGCGCGTTTTACGTTGAGTACGCCTAAAATTCGTCAGTTGGACGCCCCGTCGTTGGCCGGTGTCATCCAGTAGGCGGACGAGGGTAATCTTCGATGATCGACCGATTTATCACGATAACTCCCGAACTGCGTAAACCGAATGAGGGGCCATGAAAGGACGCGTGCTGGTCGTCGACGACGACGCGGCTCTCGCCGAGATGCTCGGTATCGTGCTGCGCGGAGAGGGCTTCGAACCCTCCTTCGTCTCCGACGGCGACAAGGCACTCGACGCGTTCCGCGACACCCGGCCGGACCTGGTCCTGCTCGACCTGATGCTGCCGGGGGCCGACGGGATCGACGTCTGCCGCCGCATCAGGGCCGAGTCCGGGGTGCCGATCGTCATGCTGACCGCCAAGAGCGACACCATCGACGTGGTGCTCGGGCTGGAGTCGGGGGCCGACGACTACATCGTCAAGCCCTTCAAGCCCAAGGAGCTCGTCGCCAGGGTCCGCGCCCGGCTGCGCCGCACCGACGAGCCGACGCCGGAGATCCTGCAGATCGGCGACATCACGATCGACGTCGCCGGGCACTCGGTGAAGCGGGAGGAGGAGACCATCAACCTCACCCCGCTGGAGTTCGACCTGCTGGTCGCCCTCGCCAGGAAGCCTCGCCAGGTCTTCACCCGCGAGGTCCTGCTCGAACAGGTCTGGGGCTACCGCCACGCGGCCGACACCCGTCTGGTCAACGTACACGTCCAGCGGCTCCGGGCGAAGATCGAGAAGGATCCCGAGCACCCCGAGATCGTCGTGACGGTCCGCGGGGTCGGGTACAAGGCCGGACCGGCCTAGCCGACCTCTTCCCCGGACCCCCGAGATGCCTCCCGCACCGAAAAAACGCCGTCGCACCCCGCGCCAGCTGCTGCGGGGTGTCCGGCGTCGTGTCCGGCGCGTCGCCGGCCGGGCGCGACGCGTCTTCTGGCGCTCGCTCCAGCTGCGCGTGGTCACCAGCACGATGGTCATCTCCATCGTGGTCGTCGCCGTGCTCGGCGTCTTCCTGATGCAGCAGATCATCAGGACCACCCTGGAGACCAGGGAGAGCGCGGCCAAGAGCGAGGCGCAGGCCGACAGGAACGCGGTGCTCGGCTATCTCAGCCAGCCGGCGGCCGAGGCCGCCAAGCAGGCCGCGGAGCCGGGCCAGGCGCTGCAGCCGCCGGGAAGCAGCCCGCTCAGCCAGGCCACGGAGGCGCTCGCGCGGCGCGCGGGCTCGGCCAGCCGCTACTCGGTGATCATCCGTAACGAGACGCTGCCGGGGGCGTTCTACGGAACCACGGACATCGACCCCGTCAGCATCCCGCCCAGGCAGCGTGAGGAGCTGTTCAAGAAGGAGGCCGGCGAGGACAGCACCTGGTACACCCCGCTGTACTACAAGGGACAGCCGGAGCAGCCCGTGCCCGGCATGATCATCGGCACCCGCCTCGACTCGTCGTACGAGATCTACCACCTCATCCCGCTGGACAAGGAGGAGCAGACCCTCGCCTCGGTGCAGCAGATGATCATCCTTGTCGGCGCCGGCCTCGTGCTGCTGCTGGCCGTGATCTCCTCCCTGGTCACCCGCCAGGTCGTCACGCCGGTGCGGCTGGCCAGGCAGGCCGCCGAGCGGCTGGCCGCCGGGCGCCTGGACGAGCGGCTGAAGGTGCGCGGCGAGGACGACCTCGCCCGGCTGGCCGCCTCCTTCAACGAGATGGCCGCCAACCTGGCGCTGAAGATCCACCAGCTGGAGGAGCTCTCCCAGGTCCAGCGCCAGTTCGTCTCGGACGTCTCGCACGAGCTGCGCACCCCGCTCACCACCGTGCGGATGGCCGCCGACCTGCTCTTCGACGCCCGCGAGGACTTCGATCCGATGGCCGCCAGGTCGGCGGAGCTGATGCAGAACCAGCTCAACCGGTTCGAGGCGATGCTCGCCGACCTTTTGGAGATCAGCCGCTACGACGCGGGCGCGGCCGACCTCGACGTCGACTCCGTGGACGTCAGGGACGTGGTGCTGCGCGCCGTCGCCGACTCCGAGGCGCTGGCCGAGCGCCACTCCACCCGCTTCGACCTGCGCCTTCCCGGCGAGCCGTGCATGGCGGAGATGGACAGCCGCAGGGTCGAGCGCATCCTGCGCAACCTGCTGTTCAACGCGATCGAGCACGGAGAGGGCCGCGACATCGTCGTCTCGGTCGCCGCCGACAGGGACGCGGTGGCGGTGGCCGTACGCGACCACGGGGTGGGACTGAGAGCCGGCGAGGAGAACCTGGTCTTCGACCGTTTCTGGCGGGCGGACCCGTCCCGGGCGCGCACGATCGGCGGTACGGGCCTGGGGCTCGCCATCTCCCGCGAGGACGCCATCCTGCACGGCGGCTGGCTGCAGGCGTGGGGCTCGCACGGGGAGGGCTCGCAGTTCCGGCTCTCGCTGCCCAGGGTGGCGGGGGCGGTGCTGCGGGGCTCGCCGTTGCCGCTCGTACCCCCGGAGGTGGAGATGCGGCGCACCTGGCGAGGGCACATGACGCCGGTGCTGTCGCCGGCGGCGGCCGACGGGGGGCGCGATGCGGACTAGGACGGGCAGGACGGGAGGCGCGCGACGCCGGCCGGAGCCTGTGGGGAGCGCGACGCGGGCCGTCGGCGGAAGGGCGCGGCGACGGCCCGAGCCGGTCGGTGGCGCCGCGCGGACCGGTGTCCGCGGGGGGCGGTACGCGGCGCTGAGGGGAGGCGCGCGGAACGCGGGGACGGTGATCCTCGCGATCGCCCTCGTCTACGCGGTGAGCGCCTGTTCGGTCATCCCCACCGGAGGCAAGTCCGTCGTCGCCGTCGACAACGAGCGCAAGGGCAACCCGCTGGGCGACCCGTACGCCCGGGTCATCGCGATGCCGCCGAAGGTCGGCTGGTCGCCGGAGGATGTCGTCACCGGCTTCCGCGCGGCGATGGCGAGCCTCGACGACCCCGCCTTCCAGGTCGCCCGCGAATACCTCACCGGCGACTTCGCCACCAAGTGGAACCCGCGCAGCGGCGTCACGGTCTACCGGCAGGGCACGTACGAGAAGTTCGCGCCCCTCCGCGACGAGGACAAGCAAGCCCAGGTGACGCTCAAGGGCAGCAAAACCGCGATCATCGACCAGGACGGCCGATATCGCCCGAGCGGCGGCACGCTGAACCAGGCGTTCACCCTCGCCAAGGACGCGAACGGCGAGTGGCGCATCAGCGCGGCCCCCGACGGGCTCCTGTTGTCCGAGGCCGACGTCGCCCGCGGCTACCTGCCCGTCGACCTGTACTTCCTCGACTCCCAGTGGAAGGGCCTGGTCGTCGACCAGGTGCGGGTGCCGATCGACCCGGCCGCCAACTTCGCCAAGACGACGGTCGAGCGGCTGATCAGGGGGCCGAGCAGTTCCCTCAAGGACGCGGTGCGCACCGCCTTCACCGGCACCGAGCTCATCGACGTCACCATCGAGAACAACCGGGTCGTCGTCGACCTCACCAGGCGGGTGGACTCCGACCTGATCGACCCGATGTCGGCCCAGCTCGCCGCGACGCTCGCCGCGCTCACCAAGGGCGGCTGGGGCTTCGAGGTCACCGTGAACGGCGAGTCGTACTATCCCGACGCGTCCCTCCAGATCGACGCTCAGGAGCATTCGAACTTCGACCCCTGGACGACCCCCGACGCCGTCTACCCGTTCTATCTCGCGGGTGGCGCGCTGCGGCTGCTGGACAAGGAGAACGTCGGGCGGCCCGTGCCCGGAAGGGCCGGTCAGAAGGGGGTGGGGACCCACCCCGCGATCAGTGGCCAGCCCGTACAGCAGGTGGCGGTGCTCTCGGGAGACGGCAGGAGCGTCTCCGTCGCGCCGCTCGCCGCGGGCGGTGAGTGGCGCGACTGGAGCACGGGGGTCTCCCTCGCCCCGCCCGCCTGGGACCGCTATCACACGCTCTGGACGGTCGACCGGCCCAACGACCACGCCTCGGTCATCACCCGGCACGACGGCGACAACAAACACCGGTACCGGGTGTCGGCCCCGGACCTGGAGACGTTGTACGTCAAGTCGCTCAAGGTCGCGCGGGACGGCGTGCACGTCGCCGTGATCGTCAAGGACGGGCTGGGCGAGCAGGTCCAGGTCGGCACCGTCATCGGAGAGCGGGAGAACACCCGCGTCACCAACCTCCAGACCGTGGTCAACGCCGACGGCAACCGGACGATCAAGGACATCGCCTGGAAGGACGGCAAGACCCTGTACGCGCTCACCGGCAAGTCGGAACTGCTCGAGGCCTCGGTCTCCGCCGAGCCCAAGTCGCTGCCCTTCGACTCCCGGATCGAGAGCATCACCGCCCTGGACGGCACCCTGCTCGCCGGAGCCAGGGACGAGCAGGGGGCCCGGCAGGTCCTGTTCTGGAACTCCACCAGGTGGGAGTCGCTGGTCAAGAACGAGACCGGGACCACGGACTTCACGGAGGACGGTCCCGCCTTCCCGGCCTTCCCCCTGAGCTGAGTCGAGCGACTCCTTCCATCGCCTCCGGCGGGGGACCGAACCCCCCTCCGGTACCCTGGGCTGGGCTTTTTTGTCGGTGCCGTATGCAACCTTGGATCCGTGACGACCGCCATGCTCGACCTGATCCTGCCGCCCCGCTGCGCCGGATGCGACGCGCTGGGCGCCCTCGTCTGCCCCCGTTGCGCGAAGGAGCTGCACGGGGCACCCGCCCTCCGGATGCCGGACCCCGTTCCGCCAGGCCTGCCCGAGTGCTGGTCGGCGGCCGAATACACCCCCGCCGTGCGGCGAGCGATCATCGCCTACAAGGAGCGCGGTCGCACGGCCCTCGCCCCTCCGCTGGCCGGGGCCCTCGCCCTCGCGGTGGCGACGGCGGCCGGCGAGCGGCCGGTGCTGCTGGTGCCGGTGCCCAGCGCCCGCCCGGCCCTGAGGCGCCGCGGGCACGACCCGGTGACCCGGCTCGCGACGCTGGCGGCCGGTTACCTCCGCGAGGCTGGCTGGCCCGCGAGCGTGGCACGGGTGCTCGCCCAGCGCCGCCGCGTCGCCGACCAGGCGGGGCTGAGTTCCCTCCAGCGGGCCGCCAATCTCTCCTCCGCCTTTACGGTCACGATCGGCCGCAACGAGCCTGTGCCGCGCTCCTGGGGCGGTACGGAGGCGATTGTGCTGGTCGACGACGTCGTCACCACCGGTGCGACGCTCGCGGAGGCGGCGAGGGCGATGCGCGAGGCGGGGCTCACGCCCTCCCTCGCCGCCACGGTCGCCGCGACACGCCGGAGATCGAAAACCGGTGATCGCGACGGATCGTGACGCAGGGTGAGGTGGTGACCCGATTGTGGGGTCACCTCGACGCCACACCTCACTGTCCTGACCGTCTCGACGATGCCCTCATGGCTGCTCAAGAACGTGAGAAGCCCTCGCCGCTCCCGCCGTCGCCTTCCAGGAGCGGGAGCCCCGGAGCCGGTCGCCCGGTCCTGGATTACGCAAAGTGATCCTTTGGCCCACGGTCAGGCTGACATTCGGCCGGGATGCGGATAGCGTCTGAGCCATGGCACCCGCTCGGGTCCGTGGTTGCACCGGACCGACCTCCGCGAGGAGGCCGGCCCGGCTAGCCGATGCCAGCCGCAGGCGAAACGGTCCACGTAAGACGACTTCTCGTCGATCGATCACGGTGCGGCTTAGAGGTAAGTCCTGCCTTCCCAGGGAGCCAGATGTTCCTTGCCAGAAGAGAAGGGCATGTAGTGGCAAAGAGCTGCGAAACCCTCAGCAGGCGGATGTGGGGACGAAGACCAGGTCGGCCGAGCGGGTGTCGCAATACCACCGTCGAGGTTCGAAGGGGGGCTGTGCATGGAGATCATCGTCAAGGGTCGGCACACCGGAGTGAGTGACCGATTCCGAGACCAGGTGAATACCAAGCTGGCCAGGATCGAGCGTTTGGACCACAAGCTCATCCGCGTTGACGTGGAGGTGTCCAAGGAAAGTAATCCGCGTATCGTCGACCAGCGAGAGCGCGTCGAGCTCACCATTCATTCACGTGGTCCCGCGATCCGGGCGGAGGCTTCGGCCGACGACCGATTCGCCGCCCTTGACATCGCACTCGGCAAGCTCGAAGGACGGCTGCGGCGGCTCGCCGACCGCAGGAAGATCCATCACGGCAACCACTGCCCGCCCTCGGTCGCCGAACTGACGGCCACCGCGCTCGCCGAATCCTTCGACACCGCCCCGGCTCATCTGTTCACCGAGCAGTCGCCGGCCGCGTCCAAGAGCGAGGCCGACGCCGACGTCACGGAGGACAAGAGCATCATCCCGATCCAGATGGACGGGGACGGTCCGCTGATGGTCAGGGAGAAGTTCCACGAGGCCGATCCGATGACCGTCGATCAGGCCCTTCTTGAGATGGAACTCGTGGGACACGATTTCTACCTCTTCCGTGACAAGGAGAGCGGGCAGCCAAGCGTCGTATACCTCCGACAGGGGTACAACTACGGCGTGCTGCGGCTCGTTGAGCCCTGAAGAACGCGTTCGAAGATCCTCTCCGACCAACCGAGGACCATGAAACCCGTGTAATCATGGCGGTCCACCGGCTCTGGCCCCCCGAGGAGGAGGCGTGACGGAACCCGACGACGCAACCGGCCCGTCCGGACACGGCGAACCGATCCGCGTGCTGATCGTTGACGATCACGCGTTGATCCGCCGCAGTCTGGAGATGGCGCTGGCCGCGGAGACGGACATCGAGGTTGTCGGCGAGGCGAGCGACGGGCAGGAGGCGGTCGAACTCGCCGACCGCCTCACCCCGGATGTCATGCTCATGGACGTCCGGATGCCACGGAGGAGCGGTATCGAGGCCACTCGTGAGATCAAGGCCTCGGTGCCGAGCACACGGATCATCATGTTGACGGTGAGTGACGAGGAGGAGGATCTCTTCGAGGCGATCAAGGCGGGTGCCACCGGCTATCTGCTGAAGAACGTCCAACTCGACGAGGTCCCGGAGGCCGTCCGCGGCGTCCACGAGGGACAGTCGCTGATCAATCCGGCGATGGCCGCCAAACTCATCAGCGAGTTCGCCAACATGAGCCGTAAGGAGGCCGAGCGCCCCCCGCAACTCCCCGTTCCGCGCCTGACCGACCGGGAGATGGAGGTGCTCCGTCTCGTCGCGAAGGGCATGAACAACCGCGAGATCGCCAAGCAGCTGTTCATCTCGGAGAACACCGTGAAGAACCACGTCAGAAACATCCTGGACAAGCTTCAGCTCCACTCCAGGATGGAGGCGGTGGTCTACGCGGTCCGCGAGCGGATGCTTGAGATCACCTGACGCGTGCCCGGTGCGGTGACCGCCCGGCGGTCACCGCGCCCGGCCCCGGGCGTCACGTTCGCGGGCCGGGCCGCGAGGTCACCGCGCTCAGCCCTGGGCGCCGTCCTTCAGGGCGTCCTGCAGGGGGCCGGCCAGGAGAGGATCGACGCGCTCGACCCGGACGGCCTCGCAGCCGACCCAGCTCGCGGCCTCCCAGAGCGCTCCGGCCAGCGAGGCGGCGCCCCTGGCCGGTGTGACATCGCCTTCGAGGCTCACCTGACGGGCCACCAGCGTGGACCCCTCCCGGGCCGGGTCGATCCGCCCGATCAGCCGGCCCCCGGCGAGGACCGGCATCGTGAAGTAACCGTGGACGCGCTTCTCCTTGGGCACGTACGCCTCAAGGCGGTGGTTGAAGCCGAACACGCGGGCGGTGCGGGCGCGATCCCAGACCAGGGAGTCGAACGGGGAGAGCGGGGTCGTGCGGTGACGGCCCCTGGGCTCGGTCTCCAGCGCGGCCGGGTCGGCCCAGGCGTCGGCGGACCGCTCGGGCCACCCGGCGACGCGGACGGGGACCAGCCCGGTGGAGCCGTCGAGCAGGCACGCGTCGAGCAGCCGTGCCTCCGGGGCCTTCAGCCGCAGGAAGTCGACGAGGTCGGCACGGGTGGCCACGCCGAGCGCGGCCCCGGCCATCCCGGCGAGGCGGGTGACGCACTCGGCGTCGGACAACTCCTCGGCCAGCAGGTCCGCGGGGACCGCGCGCTCCGCCAGGTCGTAGACGCGGCGCCAGCCCACCCTGCGCGTGCAGACGACCTCGCCGGTGTCGAGCAGCCACTCAATGGCGATCTTGGAGTCCGACCAGTCCCACCACGGTCCGCCCTTCTTGGCGCCGCCGATGTCGGCGGTGGTGACCGAGCCGCTCTCACGGACCAGGTTCAGCACCTTGTCGACGCTGTCGGGGACCTCGTGCCAGCGGAACTTCCTCGCACGGAAGTATCTCCGTCTGAAGGCGTACAGCGCCCAGTCGCCGATCGGCAGGATGCAGGCGGCGTGGCACCAGTATTCGAAGGCCCGCGCGGGCTCGTCCCAGTAGGCCCGCTCGACCTCCTGCCTGCCGACGGCGCCGAGGCGGGCGTACGCGACCAGCTCGTGGGAGCGGGCCAGCACGGAGATCGTGTCGAGCTGGACGGCGCCCAGACGGCGCAGGGTCGCGGGGGCGCCGCCTCGCCGGGACTCGGCGCCCAGGAACCCCTGGGCGCGCAGGATGACGCGGCGGGCCTCGTCGGAGGAAAGGGAGAGCTGCATGACCGCCCCAGGGGGAGACAACACGTCGTGGGCCGAGGCTAGCGCCTGACACCGACAACGCGGCCACGCCGGTGTCAGGGGGCGCGTCCGGAGCGGGCGGGGTGAACCCCGGGGCGGGCGGGGATGAGCGCGCGCCCGCCGCGTCCGGGGATGAACCGGGGCGAACCCCGCCGCGCCGGGCGGTCAGTCCAGGACGCTCCGGCCGGTTCCGCTCATCCTGCGAGGAGCCTCGACGACGATGTCCTGGAAGACGCGGAAGACCAAAATGAGAACGCCGCCCATGGCGCAGACCGCCGCACCCATCCAGAAGACGAACCAGTTGGGGCCCAGACAGAGAGCGACCCCCGCGACGGTGAAGCCCAGCAGGATCACGGTCACCGCGAGCCAGGACGACGCCCTTCCCCCGTGGCCCCCCGAGCCCTTGTGGAGCGCGGGACCGCCGTCGCCCCCCTGACCCTCGTGGGTCCCGCCACCTGCCGGACGTGTGTCCTCCGCCATCACGACTCCTCCTCCCAGGCAGTGACCAGGCATGGCGACGCGCCCGCGCGAATCCCTCGCGGACGCGGCAAAGAGCGACATACCCTATGAAGCTGGTCGTACTCTCTCAAAGAAGCGGGCAAGGAACTCCCAGGGCCACAAGAGCGTCTTTGAGGGTGGCTGTGTCTGGTGGCGGAACCGCCTACGATGGCAGCGGAGAACCATGTCTCGTCCTCAGCCGGGCCGGTCCGGCCGCGGAAGACCTGCGAGGAGCTTTACCTAAAGTGCCAGCCTTTCTCGATAGAATTCTTCGCGCCGGCGAAGGCAAGCTTCTGCGTAAGCTCAAGCGGATCGCCGACCAGGTCAACTCCATCGAAGACGACTTCACGAGCTTGACCGACGCCGAATTGCGCGCGCTCACCGACGACTACAAGCAGCGTTACGCCGAGGGTGAATCCCTTGACGACCTGCTTCCCGAGGCGTTCGCCACCGTTCGTGAGGCGTCCAGGCGGGTTCTGGGCAAGCGTCACTTCGACGTGCAGATCATGGGCGGGGCCAACCTGCACATGGGCAACATCTCGGAGATGCGCACCGGTGAGGGCAAGACCCTCACCTGTACGCTGCCCACCTACCTCAACGCCATCTCGGGCAAGGGCGTCCACGTCATCACGGTCAACGACTACCTGGCCAAGCGTGACGGCGACGAGATGGGCCGTATCCACCGCTTCCTCGGCCTCGAAGTCGGCGTGATCCTGGCCAACATGCCGGCCGACGAGCGTCGCAAGCAGTACAACGCCGACATCACGTACGGCACGAACAACGAGTTCGGCTTCGACTACCTGCGCGACAACATGGCGTGGTCGCTCGAGGAGTGCGTCCAGCGCGGCCACCACTTCGCCGTCGTCGACGAGGTCGACTCCATCCTCATCGACGAGGCCAGGACGCCGCTGATCATCTCCGGCCCCGGCGAGCAGTCCGGCAAGTGGTACGCCGAGTTCGCCAAGATCGTCCCCCGGCTCCGCAGGGGCACCGAGGGCAAGGACGGCGAGGAGAACACCGGCGACTACGCCGTCGACGAGAAGAAGCGCACGGTCGGCATCTTCGAGTCCGGCGTGGAGAAGGTCGAAGACTGGCTCGGCATCGAAAACCTCTACAAGCCCGAGCACACCCACCTGGTCGGCTTCCTCAACAACGCGTTGAAGGCCAAGGAGCTCTACAAGAAGGACAAGGACTACATCGTCGTCGACGGCGAGGTCCTGATCGTCGACGAGTTCACCGGTCGAGTCCTGCACGGACGCCGCTACAACGAGGGCATGCACCAGGCCATCGAGGCGAAGGAAGGCGTCAAGATCAAGGACGAGAACCAGACTCTCGCCACGATCACGCTGCAGAACTACTTCCGCCTCTACGAGACCCTCTCCGGCATGACCGGCACCGCGGCGACCGAGGCCAACGAGTTCCACCAGACCTACAAGCTCGGCGTCGTCCCGATCCCGACGAACCGGCCGATGATCCGCAAGGACCAGGCCGACGTGGTCTACAAGACCGAGGACGCCAAGTTCCTGGCGAGCGTCGAGGACATCAAGGAGCGCTACGAGCGGGGCCAGCCGGTGCTGGTCGGCACCACGAGCGTCGCCAAGTCCGAGCGCCTCGCCAAGGAGCTCAAGCGCAAGGGCGTCAAGCACGAGGTCCTCAACGCCAAGAACCACGCCCGTGAGGCGGCCATCATCGCCGAGGCGGGCCGCAAGCACGCCGTCACCGTGGCGACCAACATGGCCGGTCGAGGCACCGACATCATGCTCGGCGGCAACCCCGACTTCCGCGCCGACCTGGAGCTGCGCAGCCGGGGTCTCGACCCGGTCGAGACCCCGGAGGAGTACGACAAGGCCTGGGGCGAGGCGCTGGAGAAGGCCAAGGCGGCCGTGCAGGCCGAGCACGACGAGGTCACCGAGCTCGGCGGCCTCTACGTCCTGGGCACCGAGCGGCACGAGTCGCGGCGCATCGACAACCAGCTCCGCGGCCGTTCCGGCCGTCAGGGCGACCCGGGCGAGTCGCGTTTCTACCTCTCGCTCGAAGACGACCTCATGCGCCTGTTCAACTCGGCGAGGGTCGAGATGATCATGACGCGTCTCAACATCCCCGACGACGTCCCGATCGAGTCCGGCATCGTCTCCAAGGCCATCGCCTCCGCCCAGCACCAGGTCGAGCAGCAGAACTTCGAGATCCGTAAGAACGTTCTGAAGTACGACGAGGTCATGAACCGGCAGCGCAAGGTGATCTACGCCGAGCGTCACCGGGTGCTGGAGGGCGCGGACCTGCACGAGCAGATCCGCGGCTTCGTCAACGACGTGATCGACGAGTACATCGCGGGCGCCACCGCCGAGGGCTTCGCCGAGGAGTGGGACCTCGACAAGCTGTGGAAGGCCCTCGGCCAGCTGTACCCCATCAGCATCACCGCCGAGCAGCTCATCGAGGAGGCCGGGGGACGCGAGGAGCTGACCGCCCAGTTCCTCGACGAGCGGATCAAGGCCGACGCGATGGCCGCCTACGACCGTCGCGAAGAGGAGATCAACGCCCAGGCCATGGACCCGGAGGCGATGCGGGTGCTGGAGCGCCGCGTCATCCTGTCGGTCCTCGACCGCAAGTGGCGCGAGCACCTCTACGAGATGGACTATCTCCAGGAGGGCATCGGCCTGCGGGCGATGGCCCAGCGCGACCCGCTGATCGAGTATCAGCGTGAGGGCTTCGAGATGTTCTCCCAGATGCTTGAGGGCATCAAGGAGGAGTCGGTCGGCTACCTGTTCAACCTTGAGGTCGAGGTCCAGAGCAACCCGATCGTCGAGGAGCACGACCACTCCGAGGACGCCGCGCTCGCGGAGACCCGCTCGATCATCGCCCGTGGCCTGCGCGGCCCGCAGCGTCCCGCCGAGCTGGAGTACACGGCTCCCGGCGAGAGCGGCGAGGTGGAGCACACCCGGGTCAGCACCAAGGCACAGCGCGACGCGTACGGCAACGTGGAGCGCAACGCCCCGTGCCCCTGCGGCTCCGGCAAGAAGTACAAGCGCTGTCACGGAGACCCCAAGAACGTCGAGGTCTGACCGTCGCCGGAGGGCCCGCACCACCACGGTGCGGGCCCTCCGGCGCGTCCGGATCTCCTCCGTTCCGGCGCTCTGGGCGGAGCGCGGCGGGCCGGGGGCGGTGGCCGCACGGATTCCGGCAACGAGCGGTCACGGGCGTGGCGGGCTCCGCGTGGGAGCGGCCGGCCACGATTTCCTGGAACGAGCGACGCGTGCGGCGGACTCTGTCGCGAGCGGGCCGGTCAGGGGGTCGTCGGCTTCACGGTCTTCACGGCCTTTGGGGACGAGCTGCGGACGCGGCGGTGGGCCTGGGCGTCGCGGGCCCTCGGCGCGGGACGCGGTCGGGGGCCGTCTCGAACTCGGTGCACAGCCAGCGCACGCCCCTGCGTTCCAGCCGCAACGCCAGGACGCGCGAGCGGTCGCCGCAGTCGACCACGACGCACATCTCCACGATCCCGTCCTCGGGCTGGGAGACGTGGACCCTGCCGACCCGGGGCGGGCGCGCACTGTCGATGACCTTCCCACTCCTGGCCAGCTCGGCCTGGACCCTGCCGGTCAGGTGACAGGAGACGCTCGCCGGAGGGCGCCTTCCGGACAGGATCTCGGCGACGGCCTGCGCGAGGGCCCGCAGTCTCCGCTCGTCGGGGACCGCGCCGGGCGGGCCCCAGACCAGCGGTTTCCCGGCCGAGGAGCCAGGCTCTCGGGGATCGAGGGCGAGAGCGAGAGTGCCCTGCACGTACGGCGGTACGGCCGGGGCGTTCCCGGTGGGGCGGTCGTCGTCGTAGGGCGGTTCCGCGGCGGGGGAGGGGGCGATTCTGGGGAGTGCTGCCGGGCGTCGTGGGGGCGGCATGAGGGCTCCGATGTGCTGGTCCGGGGGCGGGGAAATCAACACATCAGGGAGTTTTCGGCCCGCTGTGCAGATACGCGGCCCGCCAACTTCCCGGAAATCGCGGTCGCTTCGTCCTGTTGGGCGGAGAAGGTCGCCTCAGGTTGGAGCGGTCGTTTCCGGTTGAGGCGGGTTGTGGCCAGAGCCGTGATCGCTGACGGACGGCCGAAACCACTCGGCGCACCTCTCAGGAGAGGGGCGGTCCGCTCTCCGCGTCTCCCCGGGCCCGGCCGGTGTTCGTGTTTTCCTGAGCCCGGTCGGTGTCCGCGTTTTCCCGTGCCGGATCGTCATCCGCCCGGCTTCGCGCCCGGCCGGTGTTCGTGTCTCCCAGTGTCCGGCCACCGTCCGCGCCTCCCCGCACCGGGGCGGAGGACTCCCCGGAGTCGACGTCGGGTTCGGGCTCGCGGCCGGGGGTCATGATGTTCAGTCTTCTGATCAGGAAGGTGAAAACGGTGTAGTAGATCACCGCGTAGAACAGCCCCATCACGATGATGATCGGTATCCCCCGGGCGTTGGGCGCGGTCCCGTACAGACCGAGGTCGATCAATCCGGAGGAGAAGCTGAAGGCGAGTTTGGCGCCCAGGGCGGAGGCGACGGCCATGGAGATGCCGGTGAGCACGATATGGATCACGAACAGGACCGGCGCCACGAAGATGAAGGCGAACTCGATCGGTTCGGTGATCCCGGTGAGGAACGCGGTGAGCGCCGCGGAGATCATGATCGAGCCGACCGCGGTGCGGCGGTGCGGTGGCGCGGCCCGCCAGATGGCGATCGCGGCGGCGGGCAGGCCGAACATGAGGACCGGGTAGAAGCCGGCCTCGAAGCCGCCGTAGCCGACGGCGCCGTTGTTGAAGCAGATCAGGTCCCCGGCGAGCTTCTTGCCGTCGACCACGCACTCGGGCACCTGGGTCCAGATCACGTTGTTGACGATGTGGTGCATGCCGAGGGGGAGCAGGGCGCGGTTGATCATGCCGTAGATCCCGGCGCCGAGCTCGCTGTTGGAGGCGAGCCAGGCCCCCGAGGCGCGGACCCAGCCGCCCAGCAACGGCCAGACGAAGCCGAAGAGCACGCCGATCACGAGCCCGGCGAAGGCGGTGAGGATCGGCACCAGGCGACGCCCGCCGAAGAAGGCGAGCCAGGTCGGCAGCTTGGTGCGGTAGTAGCGCTGCCAGAGCAGGGCCGAGACCAGGCCCATCACGATCCCCCCGAGCACCCGGGTCGGGTTCTGCGCGCCGAGGTTCAGCACCGTGTCGGGGACGCCGGGGTCGCTCCTGTCGAACACCTCCGTGGTGATGGGCCCCCGCAGATCGGCGTCGAAGAGGATGAAGAACATGTTCATGCTCACGGCGTGGAAGACCAGGTAGCCGACGAGTGCCGCCAGGGCGGTGGAGCCGTCGGCCTTGCGGGCGAACCCGATGGCGACGCCGATCGCGAACAGGATGGGCAGGTTGTCGAACAGGGCGCCGCCCGCGGTGCCGACGACCCGGGCCACGTCGTCGAGCAGCGCGCTGTCGGTCCGGCCGAGGAGGTCGTCCTGCCCGAGCCTGAACAGCAGACCCGCGGCCGGCAGGACCGCGATCGGCAGCATCAGGGACCGTCCCAGGCGCTGGAGCACGCTCATCGCCGCGGACCCGCGCGGGTGGGCGGCGGGCGGACCCGCGTCCGCCGGGAGAGGGCTCATCGGGCTTTCCTCCAGAGGCTGGAAGGGAGGAGGGCGGCGAAGGGGCGGTGGGCGGGGGGTGACGGTGGCGGTACGGGCACGGCGGATGGGACGTTGTCGGAGGGCGAGGTCGGCGGTGGACGGGACGTGCGCGGGAAGTCGAGGCCGGTAACCGGTCTCGGATGTGGCCGAGAAGCGGGATCGGTGGCGGGTCTCGGCTGTGGCCGAGAAGCGTGGTCAGCTGCGGCGGGTCGGTATCTCCAGGATCGTACGGAGCTGGTAGCGGTCGGCGCGATAGGTGGACACCCCGAGTTCCGCGCAGACACCTCCCGCGAAGGAGCGTCGCTGGAGTAGCAGCACGGCCCCGCCGCGCGGCAGCTTCAGCAGGTCGGCGTCACCGGGATCGGCGATGCCGCCGTCGATGGTGAGCTCTCCGGCGTCGAGCACCAGGCCGTAGCGGGTCTCCAGAAGGGCGTAGAGGGAGCGGCCCGTCAGGTCGTGGGTGTCGAGGTCGGGCGCGAGGGAGACGGGAATGTGGGCCCGCTCGATGCACATGGGCTCGTCGGCCGCGGTCCGCAGCCGTTCGATGAAGTGAACCTCGTCGCCCGGCTGGATGCCGAGTTCCCGCGCCAGGTGCGCGCTCGCCCTGACCACCCGCCGGTCCAGGTCGCGGGAGCCGGGTTCCATGCCCCTGGCGCGCATCTCGTCGCTGAAGGAGGTGAGCCGCAGGGACATCTCGATCTTGGGGCGGGCCACGAAGGTGCCCTTGCCCGCCACCCGCTGCAGCCTGCCCTCGGAGACGAGGTGGTCCACGGCCTGCCGCACGGTCATGCGGGACAGTCCGAAGCGCTGGCAGAGCTCGCGTTCCGACGGGATCGCCGTGCCGATCGCCAGCTCGTTGTTCTCGATGAGATCGAGCAGGATCTCCCGGAGCTGGAAGTATTTGGGCACCGGGCTGTCCGGATCGATCCGGGCCACAGGATCCTCCCCCCTCGATCTGAGATGCCTCATGAGTTATGGTTCGTACTGGTCTAGTCCGGACTAGACCACAGGCCGGAAAAGGGTGTCAACGTACGGACCGGAGACGGATCGGTAACGGCCCGGTCTCGTCCGTCCGAACCGAAGGATGAGCGCGAGATGACGACCAAGATGCGCAGCGAGATCGCCGAGCAGCCCGCCGCGCTGCGAGCCACGCTCGACGCACTTCTCCCCAGGGTCGGGGAGGTGGAGCGGCTCGCCGGGCAGACCCGCCAGCTGCTGTTCATCGCCCGCGGCACCTCCGACAACGCCGCGGTCTACGGCCGCTATCTCGCCGAGACGCACACGGGCAGGCTCTCCACGCTCGCCGCTCCCTCGATCGCCACGACCTACCGGCGCAGGCTGGACCTCGACGGTGTGCTGGCCGTCGCCCTCTCCCAGTCGGGCAGGACCGAGGAGATCGTCGAGACCCTCGCCTGGGCGAAGGACTGCGGTGCCAGGACCGTGGCCATCACCAATGGTGGCGAGCAGACCCCCCTCGCGCAGGCCGCCGACCTCGCCCTGTGCACGGTCGCGGGCGAGGAGAAGGCCGTCCCCGCCACCAAGACCTACACCACCGCGCTCGCCGCGCTCGCCGTGCTCGCCCTCGGGCTCGGCGCGGACGTCGACGCCGCCGATCTGCGGCGGGTTCCGGACGCGGTCGAGAAGCTGATCGGTGACCCGGGCGACCTGGAGGCGATCGTCGAGGGCCTGGCAGACAAGCCGGGTGTCGTGGTCTCCGGCCGGGGTCTGGCCTTCTCCACCGCGCTGGAGGTGGCGCTCAAGCTCAAGGAGGCCTGCTACCTGCACGCGATGGGCCTGTCGTACGCCGACCTTCTGCACGGCCCGATCGCCGTGGTCGACTCCGACACCCCGGCCATCCTGGTCGCGGCGGGCGAGGGCCCGACCCTGGCGGGCACCGTGGCGCTCGCGGAGAGGGTGACCGGCGCGGGCGCCTCGGCGTACACGGTCGGCGGCGGCAATGCGCTCTCCTCGGTCGCCACCGCCGCGCTGAACGGCCCCGACCTTCCCGAGTGGGTCGCGCCGCTGGGCCTCATCGTCCCAGGTCAGCTGCTCACCGAGGCGCTCGCGCGCAGGCTGGGGATCGACCCCGACTCCCCCCGAGGTCTCAACAAGGTGACCCAGACCGACTGATCGTGACATGTCCTTTAGCCTGGTCATAGCCTTGGGGACAGGGTGATCACATCTGGAGGCGACATGGCGGCCGACGCCGACGCGATCATCGCTGGACTCGGTGGGGCGGACAACATCATCGAGATCGAACCGTGCATCACCCGGCTCCGCACCGAGGTGCGCGACGCCTCCAGGGTCGACCAGGCCGCCCTGCGGGCGGCCGGCGTGCACGGTGTGATGGCGGCGGGCAACGTCGTCCAGGTGGTGGTGGGCCCCGAGGCCGACACGATCGCCAGCGACATCGAGGACATCATCGGCTGAACACGACCGACATGGACATGGGCACGAGCCGATCAGGGCAGGGGAGGACGCTCTCACGGCGGGGGTGTGCCCGAACGGCCCGAACGGCCCGAGTGGTACGGGCGACGCGGGTGGCAGGGGCGGCAGGGTCAGGGATGGGCCGCCCTCGCGGGCGGCGGCAGGCCGAGGGGGGAACGGTGACCACAGTTCTGGCACCGGTCGCGGGGGTGGCCGTGCGGCTCGGCTCGGTGCCCGACCCGGTTTTCTCCGAAGGACTGGTCGGGCCCGGTGTGGCGATCGAGCCGGACAGGGTGCCCGGCAGGGTGCTCTCTCCCATCGCGGGCACCATCGTCAAGCTGCACCCGCACGCGTTCGTGGTCGTCGGCGACGACGGCCGGGGGGTCCTCGTCCACCTCGGCATCGACACGGTCGAACTCAGGGGCGAGGGCTTCGAGACACTGGCCGCCGAGGGTGACCGGGTGAGCGCGGGGCAGCCGGTGGTGGCGTGGGATCCGGCCGGGATCGAGGCCGGCGGGCGCTGCCCGATCTGCCCGGTCGTGGCGCTCGACGCCGCCGCGAGTGCCGTCACCGGCCTCGTCACGGGGGCCGTCGACGCCGGGGACGACCTTTTCGAGTGGGACGATCCGGTCTGAGAGCTCGCGGAAGCGACCACGAGACACTGGCCGTGCGACACCGGGCGAAGCCGAGAGTGGGGACGAGAAGTGGCGACGACAGCGAGACCGCCCGTGAAGGCGGCACTCTTCGATCTCGACGGAACGCTGATCAACACCGAGCGGCGGAGCATGGCGATGTGGTCGATGCTGCTCGACAGCCACGGGGTGGTCCACGACGAGATCGTGCTGCGCGGATTCATGGGACGGCGTGGGCGCGACGTCCTGACGGAGCGCGCCCATCTCTTCCCCGGTAAGCGGATCGACGACCTGATCGAGGAGGTCTTCTCCTTCCAGGACCATCCCGGCCTGCCCGGCATCGTGCCGGTGCCCGGCGCCGCCGAACTGGTCCGCAGGGTCGCGGCGCACGGTTCGCCGGTCGCGGTCGTCACCTCCGCCGACCGTGACTGGGCGGAGGAACGGCTCGCGCAGGTCGGTGTCCGCGACCTGCTGGAGACGATCGTGTCCGCCCACGACGTGATCGTGGGCAAGCCCGACCCCGAGGGATTCCTCCTGGCCGCCGCACGCCTGTCGGTCGATCCGGCACACTGTGTGGCGTTCGAGGATTCCATTGCCGGGATCACGGCGGCGAAGGCGGCGGGCATGGCGTGCGTGGGCATAGCGACCACGCACGCGGGCACCGAGCTGGCCGGGGCCGATCTCGTGGTCACCGACCTGACGGGGGTCGCCTGGCCCCTGTCGCCCAACGATCTCGCGGTCTAGACCGCGAGAGGACTCTCGGGAGGAACACGTGGCCGAGCGCCAAGTCATCGTCAAGTCGGAGGTCGGCCTGCACGCCAGACCCGCCGCGACGTTCGTCCAGACGGCCGCCAAGGCGTCCCTGGACGTCACCGTCGCCAAGGGGGGCGGCGAGCCGGTGAACGCGAAGAGCATCCTGGGGGTCCTCTCGCTCGATGTGAGGGAGGGCGACACCGTGGTGATCAGGGCGGAGGGTGAGGGGGCCGACGAGCTCGTCGACCGGCTGGCCGACATCGCGTCGGCGCCGTGAGCACACTCACCGGGGTGGGGGTCAGCCCCGGGGTCGGTGTCGGCCCCGCCCACGTGCTCGCGTACGAGGCGACCGTCCCCGCCCCTGACTCCCGGCACGGCGGGGACGCCGGGGACGCCGAGGCGGAGCTGGCCAGGGCCGGGCGGGCGCTGGAGCGGGTCGCCGCCGACCTGGAGGAGCGGGGGGTCCGCGTCGGAGGCGAGGCGAGGGAGATCCTCCAGGCGCAGGCCATGATGGCGCGCGACCCCGGCCTGGCCGACGGGGTGGCGAGGCTGGTCGAGGCGGGTACCTCCGCGGCCCGCGCGGTCTACGAGGCGTTCGGCCACTACCGCGACCTGCTCGCCGCGGCCGGGGGATACCTCGGCGCGCGCGTCGCGGACCTGGACGACATCAGGGACCGTGTCGTCGCGGTGATCGAGGGCAGGTCGATGCCCGGCGTGCCCACCGGCACCGGGCAGCCGTACGTCCTCGTCGCCCGTGACCTGGCGCCCGCCGACACGGCGCTGCTGTCTCCCGACGTGGTGGCGGCCTTCGTCACCGAGCAGGGCGGACCCACCGGCCACACCGCGATCCTCGCCCGCGCCCTGGGGGTGCCGGCCGTGGTGGCCTGCCAGGGGGTGACCTCGATCGTTCCGGGGACGCCGCTGCTGGTCGACGGTGCCTCGGGCCTCGTACGGCCCGAGCCCTCCGACGACGAGGTCCTCCGGGCGCGCGAGGCCGCCGCCGCGCGGAAGGCGGGACAGGCGTCCGCCAAGGGGCCGGGCAGGACCGCCGACGGGCACGCCGTGCCGCTGCTCGCCAACATCGGCGGGCCGCGCGACGTGGCCGCCGCGCTGGAGCACGGGGCCGAGGGGGTCGGACTGTACCGGACCGAGTTCCTCTTCCTCGACCGGGCCGAGGCGCCCTCAGAGCAGGAGCAGGAGGCCGCCTACCTGGAGGTGCTGGACGCCTTCCCCGGCGGCGGGGTGGTCGTGCGGACCCTCGACGCGGGAGCCGACAAGCCTCTCGCCTTCCTGCCACCGGGAGCGCACGAGCCCAACCCGGCGCTGGGGGAGCGCGGGGTGCGGCTGTTCAGGACGCACCCGGAGATCATGGACACCCAGCTCGCCGCGCTGGCCGCGGCGGCCTCCCGTTCGTCGGCGAGGCTCCAGGTGATGGCGCCGATGGTGGCCACCGCCGAGGAGGCCGCCTGGTTCGCCGACGCCTGCGACGCGGCGGGGCTGCCGTCGGCGGGCGTGATGATCGAGATCCCGTCGGCGGCCCTGCGCGCCGCCGACCTGGCGGTCCGTGCTGCTTTCTTCTCCATCGGCACCAACGACCTCGCCCAGTACGCCCTCGCCGCCGATCGGCAGCTGGGCGCGCTGGCCGGGCTCCAGGAGGCATGGCAGCCCGCGCTGCTCGACCTGGTCGCCCTCGCCGCGGCGGGTGCCGCCGAGCGCGGGAGGCCGTGCGGGGTCTGCGGTGAGGCCGCGGCCGATCCCGCCCTCGCCTGTGTCTTCGTCGGGCTCGGGGTGACCTCGCTGTCGATGTCCGCCCCGTCGCTGCCCGCCGTGCGGGCCGCTCTGGCGCGCCACACGCGGCAACAGTGCCACCTCGCCGCCGTCGCGGCGCGGGCCGCCTCCTCCGCGGGCGAGGCGCGCGCCGAGGCGCGCTCGCACCTGCCCGGCCTCGCCGATCTCGGCCTCTGACGTGGGTGGATCCCCTTCACAGGTGGCGAGGACCCGGCGGGTGAGGGGCGTGGGGCCGGTGGTGACCGGGTGGATGCGGAGGCAGTGGTGCGCGAGCCCGGATAGCGTAAGCGGCATGGCTCGGTGGACACGTGTGGCGGGTATCGCAGTGATCGCGACGATGATGGCGGGATGCGCCGAGGCGGGGATGGCCGCTCCGCCCACCTCGGGTGCCACCCGGGCGGACGAGACCCCCGCGAACGCCGACGCGGCGGCACCCACCGGCACGACCGCTGTGACCCCCGGGGCCGCTGTGACCCCTGAGACCCCCGGTACCCCAGATCCCTCCGCTCCCCCCGCGGCCTCCGCGACGGCGGAGGCGCCGGGCGTGGAGGGCGTGCTCGCCGCGATGAGCGTGGAGGAGAAGGTCGGCCAGCTGTTCATGCCCGTGCTCTACGGCCCGTCGGCCGACACGGCGTCGGGGGAGAACCAGGCGAGGTTCGGCGTGGACACCCCGGCGAAGATGGTCGCCCGCTATCGCCCCGGCGGGGTGATCCTCTTTCCCTGGGCGGGCAACGTGAAGAATGTGCGGCAGGTCGTGGCGTTGACCAACGGGCTGCAGAAGGCGTCCCCCGAGATCCCGCTCCTGATCGGCATCGACCAGGAGAACGGCAAGGTATCCCGCCTCGCCCCCCTGGTCACCCCCCTGCCCGGGGCCTCGGTCATCGGCGCGACCGGCGACGTCTCGCTGGCCCGCCGGGCCGCCAAGGTGACGGGCACCGAACTGCGCGCCCTGGGCGTGAACCTCGACTTCGCGCCCGTCGCCGACGTCAACCTCAACCCGCGCAACCCGGTGATCGGCCCGCGCGCGTACGGCTCCGACCCGAAGAAGGTGGCGCCGATGGTCGCCGCCGCCGTACAGGGCTTCCACGACGCGGGAATCGGGGCGACGGCGAAGCACTTTCCCGGTCACGGTGACACCGCCGTCGACAGCCACACCGGGCTGCCGGTGATCAAGCACTCCCGGTCCCAGTGGAACAGACTGGACGCTCCGCCGTTCGCCGCGGCGATCGGCAAGGACGTCGACGCGATCATGAGCGCGCACGTCGTGATGCCGAAGCTCGACCCCTCGGGGGACCCCGCCACCCTCTCCAAGCCGATCCTGACCGGGCTGCTCCGCGAGAAGCTCGGCTTCGACGGGGTCGTCTCGACCGACGCGCTGGACATGGCGGGGGTACGCAAGAAGTACCGCGACGGGGATGTCGCGGTACGGGCGATCCAGGCGGGGGTGGACCTGCTGCTCATGCCGCCGGACTACCGCGAGGCCCATCGGGCGCTGCTCGCGGCCGTGGCGTCCGGAAAGATCTCCGAGGCGCGGCTCGACCAGTCCGTCCGGCGACTGCTGAAGCTGAAGGCCGCTCGCGGCCTGCTGAACAAGGCGCCGGTCGCCGACCCCGCCAAGGCCGAGCGGGTGCTTCGCTCGGCCGAGCATCTCAAGGTCGCCCGGCTCATCGCCTCACGGGGCCGCTGAGCGGGACCCCGGGGCTCCGTGCCGTCAGGGGTGGATCAGGCGACCTGAAGGTTGCCGGTCCTGGCCAGCGAGACGACGAGCGACTGGATGATGCGCGTGAGCAGGGCCTCGATCAGCATGACGGCGGCCTTCGCGATCACGGTGGAGATGAATCCGGACATAGTAACCTCACAGGGAGAAAGGGGTCTTAAGGCGATAATTCATACCAAAGGAGTCTAAGTCACCAGTCACGAGGTTACCGTTTGGTGAACGTTCGGTGACGAACCCCGCCTCGACGCCTGGAAGGCCACCCCGGCCGCCGTCGTGGCGGCCGCGCTCCCCAGGGCGACCGTCCACCCCACCGGCCCCAGGTAGCGGCAGTCGAAGAACCGGCAGAGCCACGGGAGCGAGACCGACGCCCCCAGAACGCCGAGGGAGAGCAGCGAGGCGAGAACGACCATGCGATCCCGGCTGCCCATCGCCAGGGTCTGCAGCAGCTGCGACGCCACGAGCGCGACCAGCCCCATCGAGTTCGCCCGCCCGCGCGTACCGGTCACCCTGCCGATCGCCCAGGCCAGACCCGCCGCGCTCGCCGTGGTGGCGGCACGCAGGTAGATGTCGCGGGTCAGGGAGGCCCCCAGCGAGGCCTCGGGCCCCTCGTCGAGCAGCTTCTCCGGGCTGGTGGCCGTCGGCGGCCTGGAGGCCACCGCCATCGCGGGCAGCATGTCGGTGAGCAGGTTGACCAGCAGCAGCTGCCGGGCGTTCAGCACGTTTCCGCCGCTGACCAGGCTGGACCCGACCGCGAAGACGATCTCGCCGATGTTGCCGCCGAGCAGGATGCTCAGGGCGTCGCGGACCGAGCTCCACATCGCCCTGCCCTCGATGATCGCGTCGACGATCGTCTCGATGCGGTCGTCGGTCACCACGATGTCGGCCGCCGCCCGCGCCGCCGGGGTGGCGCGGGAGCCGAGGGCGATCCCCACGTCCGCGACCCGGATCGCGGGGGCGTCGTTGGCGCCGTCGCCGGTGACCGCGACCACCTTGCCGGTCCGGCGCAGGCAGCCGACGATCCGCGCCTTGTGCGCCGGAGTGGTCCTGGCGAAGACCGTCACCTCGGGCAGCGCCTCCACCAGGGCGTCGTCGTCCATCTCGTCCAGCTCGGGCCCCGTCATCACCTGCCCGCCGTTCAGCACGTTCAGCTCGACGCCGATCGCCTCGGCCGTGCTCGGATGATCGCCCGTGATCATGACAACGCGTACGCCCGCCCGGGTGAGGCGGCCGACGCTCTCCGCGGCCGTGGGCCGCACGGGGTCGGCGAGGCCGAGGAACCCGAGAAAGCACAGCTCCTGGATGCGGGACTCGTCGAGATCACGACGGCTGGAGGCGGGGCGCTCCGCGACCGCGAGCACCCGATAGCCCTGCCGGGCGAGCTGGTCGAGCTCTTTTTCGATCTCCGCCACGAGATGGTCCGCGAGGGGGACCACCTGGCCGTCACGAAGTATGGAGGTGCACCGGGTGATCATGATCTCCGGAGCGCCCTTGACGCTCAGCAGCGGGCCGGAGTCACCCTTGCCGAGTACGGCGTGGTAGCCGCGCCCCGGCTCGAAGGGGATCTCGTCGATCCGCTCCCAGCTCCCGGCCCCCTTCTCGGTCACGCCCAGCTGCTCGGCCCCCTTGAACACGGCACGGTCGGTGGGATGCGCGACGGAACGCCCCTCGCCATGCTTGGGGCAGGCGCGTACCCCCGCGGTCACGACGTACCTCAGCTCGGGCGTCAGGTCCTCCAGAGTGCGTGCCTCCTGCAGGTCGGAGACGCACCGCAGGCTGATGCGCCCCTCGGTGAGGGTTCCCGTCTTGTCGAAACACAGGACGTTCACCCGGCCGAGGGCCTCGATCGTGGAGGGATTGGGCACCAGGGTCCTGCGGGTCGACAGCCGCCGCGCGGAGGCGAGCTCCGCGACCGAGGCGACGAACGGCAGCCCTTCGGGTACGGCGGCGACGGCGAGGCTCACCGCCGGCGCGAGCGCCTGCGCCATGGGGCTGCCGCGCAACAGGTCGGTGGCGAGCAGGACGACGCCGGATCCGACCGCGACGGGAAGGACCCGCCGGCTCAGCTCCCGCAGCCGCAACCGCACGCCCGAGGCCGGGGGCTGCTCCGCGGCGAGCCTGGCGGTCCTCGCCGCCTCGGTCGACTCACCCGCGGCGACCACCACGGCGAGCCCGCTTCCGGCCGCCACCGTCGTCCCCTGGTAGACCATCGAGGTCCGGTCGGCGACGGCGGGCGCGTTGACGGGCTCCGGTGACTTGGTGACGAGCTGCGACTCGCCGGTCAGGGCGGCCTCGTCGATCTCCAGGCCCACCGCCTTGAGTACGCGGCAGTCGGCCGGCACGGTGTCACCCGCGCGCAGCTCGACCACATCGCCGGGTACGAGGTCCTCGACGGTCGCCTTCACCCGCTCGTGGGAGCGAGCGGCGCTCGCCTTCTCCTGAGGGCCGGGATCGGAAGGTGGAGCCGATCTCGCCCGCTTGCCCGGTGTGAGGTCCTTGGCGGTCACGTTCGCCTGATCCTGGGGGCGGCGCAGCCGTACGGGAATCGCCACCGTCTCGGTCAGGCGGTGCAGTGCCCGGTCGGCCCTGTATCGCTGGCTCCCTCCGATGAGAGCGTTGGCGAGCACGACCGTGCCGATCATCACCGAGTCGGAGACCGAGCCGACCATGGCCGACAGGCCCGCCCCGGCCGCCAGGACGGGGGTGAGCGGGTTGGCCAGCTCCTCGGCGGACACGTGGAGCAGCGAATCGGGGCCCTTCGGCTCTCCCGATCCGGTGGTCGACCTGCGCCGCCTGGCCTCGGCCTCACTGATCCCCTCGGCCGACGAGCCCAGCAGGGCCAGGACCTCCTTGGCGGGCATCGCGTGCCAGGGGGTCGTGTCGATCAGGACCGGCGGCTTCTCCCGTCCGGCCTGCCAGCCCGCCCACCCGCCCGCGACGAGGGCGGCCATTGACGTGCAACTGCTCGCGAACTGCGCCTTGCTCTGGGAGTTCTCCGCCGGTCCGAGGGTCGTCAGCACGCCTCCGGCGACGGTTCCCGCGGTGGTGAGCCACACGCAGCGTTCGCTCGTCCTCCTCGCGGGCCCCAGGCAACTCAGGAGCAGGTGAACCTCCTCAAGCTCGGCGATCACGTCCGCGTCCCAGGGCACCCGGCCCGAGCGGCGCAGCACACCGATCCCCAGGTCGGCCTGGGCGAGCGCGGCCATGCGGCGCTCCGACACCACGGCGACCCCGTGACCCGCCGCCTGGAGGGCGCGGACCGACCGGGCGAGCCGGGGACCGCCCGGCACGATCTCGTCGATGCCGAGCCGCAGGCCGAGTTCCGTGTCGTCTCCCGCGAGCGCCACGGCGCACGCACCCCCGGCCGCGGCGACGATCGCGTCGGCGAGCGGGTCGACCCGCGGCGCCATGCCGACAAGGGCGACGGGAACGCCCTTCCTCGTCACGTGAACGGCCCGGATCCCCCGGACCTCCCAGTCCCTGGCCTCCTCCGTGACGAGCCCGGCGGGACCCTCGAGGGGTTCGGCCTTCCACGTGTCGCGCTCCCTCCGCGCGCCGGGGTCGTCGACGTCGATCAGGGTGAGCAGCCGCGCACGCAGCACGTCGAGCCCTTCGCCGTTCGCGGAGTCCGCGTCACCGAGGGGGATGATGCGGTCGATCTCCCACGAACCGGTGCCGAGCACGTCGGCGTCGAGGATGACCGTGTCGATGCCGTCCATGCGGCGCAGGGCGCGATTGTGGAGGACGACCGCGCCGCGTCTCGCCAGGGCGCGCCCGATCGCGACCGCGAAGAACTCGCGGCCCAGTTTCGCGGCCTTGGGCGTCGTCGCGGTGAGCATGGCGACGGCACGCGCGTGGCCGTCGCCGAGAAGGTACGTCAGCCCGGAGGCGCCGGCCGCCACCGGGCTTCCGACGCGTTCGAACCGATCCACCGGGCTGTGGGCCATGGGCGCGGGACGCCGCCTCCTCGCGGTGCGGATGTGGCGGTAGGAGCCCTTTCTCGACGCCAGTTCGTGCTGGCGCGCCTCCCAGGCCCGCCGCGTGTCGCGCGCCTCGGCGTAGCGGCCCGCGGCGGTGATCGACTGGACGAGCATCTCCACCCGGCGCAGCGCCAGGGTGTGGGTGACGATGTTCGCCGTCGCGAACAGGTTGACGGTGGCCGGACCGCCGATGCGGCGTTCCACCTCGTGGCGGACTCTCGGGGTGGACTCGGCCAGACCCAGCAGGGCGGGAAAGATCGGCGGGATCGACGGTGCGCGCACCGCCTGCCCGGCGAACGCCACACCCGCCCCGATCAGGTTCGCGCCGAGCCGGATGCCGGCCCGGGTGTGCCGCTCCACCAGCCTGGCGGTATGGTGCTCCACCAGCCTGGAGGCGACGAATTTCAGCGCCGGAGACGAGGTCTCGCCGGACTCGGTGTCCTCTTCCTCCTCTTCGGCTTCCTCCTCTTCCTCTTCGGCTTCTTCGGCTTCCTCTTCCAGGTCGTCGGTCAGATCGTCGCCCGCACCCTCGTCGTCGAGGGCGTCGATGATCGCCATCAGCCTCTCCAGGTCGACCAGGCCCGTGTCACACCCCACGAAGACGGAGCCGAGGACACCGTTGACCTCCGCTCGCTCGACCCCCTCCAGCTTCAGCAGGGCCTTCTCCAGCCGCCGGGCCTTGGAGTCGCTCCCCGGAGCGCCGATCACACGCAGATCGACATGGAGCCCTCCGGAACAGACACGCCTCCCACGCGAATGTGGCAGGGCGTTTCTGACCGCGCCGGGTACGACCTTGATCGCACCGGGCACGACGCTCCAGAGGGTTTCCGCGGGAACGGACAGCAGGCGGGGCACGAACATTCAGATCTCCAGCAGACAAGATGACGGGGCCGATCAGGCCTTTGTTGACGCGTGGCCTGATCGGCCCCATCGCTGCGACTACTTGGACGACTTCCCGGAGGTCGACCCTTTCGAGCGAGAGGCGGACGGCGTCGCCCGGGACGCGGAGCTCGCGGTGCGAGAGGTGGACGCCGACGCGCGAGCCCGCGAAGTGGGCGTCGCGGCCCGTCGCGACGTGGACTTCGTGGTCCGCGACGCCGGCTTGGTGGTCCGCGACGCCGGCTTGGTGGTCCGTGCCGCGGGTTTCGCGGCCCGGGACGCGGGCTTCGCGGTCCGTGAGCGCGAGGTGGACGTGCCGGCCCGGGAAGCGCCGCTCGTGGTTCGTGAGGTGGTGCTTCCCGCACGGCTCGCGGTGGTGCGGGTCCGTGAGGTGGGGCTCGTGGCCCGGGACGCGGCGCCGGTCGCGCGTGAGGCGGCGCCCGCCGCGCGTGAGGCGGCACCGGTCGCCCGTGAGGCGGCGGCGCCGGTCGCGCGGGTCGCGGCGCCCGCCGCGCGTGAGGTGGTGCTTTTCGCACGGGATGTGGGTTTCGTGGCCCGTGAGGCGGTGCCCCCTGTACGGCTCGCGGTGGTGCGGGTCCGTGAGGTGGGGCTCGTGGCCCGGGACGCGGCGCCCGCCGCGCGTGAGGCGGCGCCGGTCGCCCGTGAGGCGGTGCGGGTCGCGCGTGAGGCGGCGGTGCCCGCCGCGCGGGTCGCGGTACCGGCTGCCCGGGACGCGGCGCTCGCGGTGCGCGACGCGGCGGTGCCCGCGGCTCGGGAGACGGTGCTCGCGGTCTTGGAGGCGGTGCGTGACGCGGACGCCGCCGTACGGGAGGGCGTGGTCCGTGCCGTGGGCTTCGCGGTCCGTGAACGTGAGGTGGACGTGCCGGCCCGTGTCCGGGACGTGGTGCCTCCCGTGCGAGAACGGGATGTGGCACCGGTGGTCCGGGTCCGGGATGTCGCCCTCGTCGTCGGGGACGTGGCGCCGCCGGGCGAGGCGGCGGATGTCGAGGGTCTGGAGACCGGGCTCGGCGCCCCGTTCTTCCTGCGTGCACGTTGCGCGATCAGCGTTCCGACCCCGATGGCCGCCGCTACCGGCCATTCGAGCAATCCAGCCACCGCGAGCGCGCCGAGCCCTCCGTAGTAGGCGATGCGCTCGGCCGGCGGGAGGAAGGACTTGGCCGTGTCCACGGCCTGTCCCGCCTCCTGCCTGCTGACATGCGGCAAGTGAACATGCGGAGGCCGCAGCTGCACGGTCATCATCGGAAGTTTGAGCGTTAACGATTTGCCGTCCTGTTTCCCGCCTGCCTTGGCATGCGTGGTGGACGGCGCGGATGTGGTCGGTCGCTGTGCCGTACGGGCGCGCGACCGGCTCGCCTGAGCTACTGCCATGATCCCTCCTCATGGGAACCGAGGGAAGCTGCAAATGGAGCCCGCAGGAGGTCGATCATGCCTTCTACGTGCGGTTATATGGCCTGAGTGCCATTCTCGTAATCTTCCTCGTATTGAGACCGTGAAACGCGTAACGGTCGTTGAATCGGATGTTAGGGGAGGAATCTCCGGACCGTCGGGTCGCGCCCTGTCTGTTTAGGGATGTTTTGGGAGGTATGCGACCCGGGCTCGCGGCAGGCCACGGTTCGTGAACCACGGGCGGATCGCCGAAGACGCGCGTCGCGTGGACCCACCCGTACACCGCCGAGAGCGAGACGTCGTCGGACGATCCCGTGCCACCACGGACCCGGACGGCGCGGTCGACGGCCTCGCGCGCCCTCCTCGGAGCGACGACCTCGACAGAGGCGGCCGCCCGTGTCCACCGGTCCGCGCCTAACCTGGAAACCGTTCCGGCAAGGAGGAAAGATGCTGAAGGGCGTGCTGATCGACTGGGGCGGTGTGCTCACCGTCGATCTCACCGAGGCGGTCGCCGAGTGGATCGTCGCGGAGAGACTCGACGAGGCCCACTACCGCGAGGTGATGCGTGAACTCATCGTCCACGCGTACGAGAACACGGAGAACGGCGAGAACACCATCCACGCCCTGGAGCGCGGAGAGATCTCCGGCCTGGACTTCGAACGTGACCTGGCGGCCAGACTGATCACGACGGACGGCGTGCCGCCGGCCGCCGAGGGGTTGCTGAACAGGATGTTCTCCCGCTTCCACCGGGTCGAGCCGATGTACGAGATGCTCCGTGAGGCCCGCGCGGCGGGGCTGCGCACCTGCCTGCTCTCCAACTCCTGGGCGAACGAGTATCCCCGCGAGGGCTGGGACGACTTCTTCGACGAGGTCGTCATCTCGGGGGAGATCGGCATGCGCAAGCCCGAGCCCAGGATCTTCGAGCACGCGCTCGGCAGGATCGGCCTGGCCGGGGAGGAGTGTGTGTTCGTCGACGACGTCAAGGCCAACATCGAGGCCGCCCGGCGGCTCGGCATCGTCGGCGTGCACCACCGCGACCCCGAGGTGACCATCGCCGAGTTGGAGACCCTGTTCCAGGTCTCGCTGCGCTGACCTGTCCCGCTCACCTCTCACCCTGTTCACCCTGTCACCCTGTCACCGTGCCCGATGCCGGGCCGTCGGTCGCCGCCCCCGGATCGTGCCGCTCCGCGCGGGTGGTAACACCGGGGGGCGCCGATGCTGGCACACTCGATGCGTGAATCGGCGCCGAACGGTGCCGATGTCGGAGAGACAGATCGAGGCATGGATGCGCGTCTATCTGCCGTGTACGCTTCCGGCGCTGGCCCGCGTGGTCACCGTGGGGGAGTTGGGTCCGGCCCCGCTGACCGGCTACGCGGTGACCCCCGCGTTGACCGAGTGGTACGCCTCGGGTGACACCGAGGAACTCGAGTACGTCGCCCTGACCGAGGCGGCCAGGCATTCCCTGCGGATGCTCGCCGCCGACCGCGCCGACGGGGTGGAGGTCGCCGCGCGGCGGGTGGTCGTCGCCGTCGACGTGCCGGAGGGCGACGTGAGCGCGAGCACCGACCTGGAGGAGCGCGCCCGGGTGCGGCTCGCCGCCGTGGTCCCGCTGAAGCTGGTCGCCGCGGTCCACGTGGACGACCTGCCCGCGGTGAAGGACGTCGAGGCCGCTCTCGCCGCGCTGCCCGCGGCCGATCGCGGCGACGACGACGCCCGCTTCACCGTGGACGGCGCCGAGGCGAACGAACTCCTGTGGTACGCCACCCAGGAGATCCCCGACCTGGTCGGCTGATGGGAGCCACCGGGTCGGCTGATCGGGCGGATTCGGTGCCTGACAGCCGCCGGTGGGTGAGCACCCTCTTCGGCTGGACCGATGTTCGAGTCCTGAGGTCGGACCGTGCCCTCGCCGGTGGTCAGGGGCCTTGATCACTGATGGATGTCGTGCCCGACCTGGTGGCGCGAGACCGGTCCGGCAGCGTGGCGTCCGGAGTCTCGTGTCCTCTCCTCCCGCGGGCCGAGCGCGGAGGAGATTCCCTCGGCCGGCCCTGTCGTGAGCACCTCGGACCGGGCCTCGGACCGGGGCGCCGAGAGGGCCGTATCCCCTGCCGCGGCGCCGATCCGACGGGAAATTTCGCTATCCTGGAGGGCAATATGAGACACATTGTTTGGGATTGGAACGGCACGCTGTTTCACGACATCGACGCCGTCGTCGGTGCGACGAACGCGGTGTTCGAGCCCTACGGGCGTTCCTACGATGCCGACAGCTTCCGCGCGGTCTACACGCGCCCGATCTGGACCGCCTACGAGCGCATGCTCGGCCGTGCCCTTGAGGACGGCGAGTGGGAGAGGCTCGACCTCGGCTTCCACGAGAACTACCACAGGCTGATGCTGGAGTGCGGGCTCGCCGCCGACGCCCTCTCCACCCTGCGGAGCTGGGAGCGCGCGGGGGGCAAGCAGTCTCTGCTGTCCATGTGGGCGCACGAACGGCTGGTTCCCAAGATCGCGGAGTTCGGGATCGACCACCACTTCACCCGGATCGACGGCCTGCGCGGTGTCCCCGGCGGGCACAAGGCCGAATCCATGGTGGCCCACCTCGCCGCCCTCGGCGTCGACCCGGCCGATGTCCTCGTCATCGGCGACAGCCTGGACGACGCGCACGCCGCTCAGCACGTCGGGGCACGCGCGGTCCTCTACACCGGTGGCATGACCAGCCGGGCCGATCTGATGGCCTTCGGCGTCCCGGTCGTCGACACCCTGGAGAACGCGCTCGACCACGCCTGAGGGCAGTGAGGGCGCCGACACGGGCACCGAGGGCACCGACACGGACGCTGAGGGCGCTGACACGACCTCACGAGAACCGGCGAACGGATCCTTTCGGTATCGAAGGCGGTCACCGCACGTCCGGGGCCTTACCCTGGGCATCCACCCCCATTCCGGGAGGCCCCCGATCAACCGCCTCGTTCTCTGGAACATCGACCTCACGCTGGTCGACGTGTCGATCGTCACCCGTGAGGCATACGCGGAGGCGTTCCGCGCCGTCACCGGAAGGCCCCTGGTCAAACTGACCCAGGCCAACGGGCGTCCCGACTCGGAGATCGTGTTCGAGATGCTCGCCATCAACGGGATCGTCGCCGAGGACGACCACCTCCCCCGGTTCCTCGACGCGCTCGCCGACTCCTTCGGAGCCCGGCGCAGGCGCCTGGCCAAGGAGGGCAGGATGATGTCGGGCGCCCGCGACGCGCTGAAGGCCGTGGCGAGGCTCGACGGCGTGGTCCAGTCGGTGCTCACCGGCACGATCAAGAGCAACGCGGCGCACAAGCTGACCGCGTTCGGCCTCGACAGGCACATCGACTTCGAGATCGGCGGTTACGGTGAGGAGGTATATCCCAAGGCGACCCTCCTGCAGGTCGCGCAGGGACGGGCCAAGCGGAAGTACGGGGCGACCTTCGACGGGCGTAACACGGTGCTGGTCGGCGACTCGGCCAGGGATGTCCAGGCCGCCAGGATCGCCGGGGCCGCGATGATCGGGGTCGCCTCGGGGCGTTCCCTCCCGGCCGAACTGCACGAGGCGGGAGCCGACGTGGTCCTGCCCGACCTCTCCAACCCCTCCGAGGTCGTCGCCGCCGTCGCCGGTCTCACCTCTCCGGCCCGGCGTGCCGGCCACTTCCCCGCGGACCGCTGACCTCCGGCTCCCGGCGGCGGCCAACGGCCGTACGAGGGCGAATCACACGGAGTCCGTCGCTGTCCGTCGCTGTCCGGAGCTGTCCGGAGCTGCCCTTTGTCACCGGTCGGCCCCACATGCCCGGCGGCGATCCATGTCCCCGGCCCGATGCCGCTCGTTCCCTTCGGAAGGTCCGTACGTGGGTGTCCCACACCGGGGGGCCGGAGGGTGTGTGGTCCCGGGGGATGACATTCGGGTGGGGCACCGAGAGGATGGAGTCATGGTTGAGGAAGGTGCGCCGCTCTGGGAGCCGTCCCCGGAGATCGTGAGAAACGCCAAGGTCACCCGCTACGCGGAATGGCTGGGCCGGTCCGGTGACTACGAGTCCCTGTGGCGGTGGTCGGTCGACGCGCCTGAGGAGTTCTGGACGTCGATCTGGGACTACTTCGGGGTGGTGGGGGAGCGCGGCGACGGGCCCGTCATGTCGGGGGAGATGCCCGGCACCGAGTGGTTCGCCGGGTCGACGCTGAACTACGCGGCGAACGCGCTGCGCGGGGCCGCGTCCGACCCCGGGCGGCTCGCGGTGGTCTCCCGCGACGAGGCGGGCGGACGCCGGGCGCTCACCCTGGGAGAACTCGCCGAGGAGGTGGCGCGGGTCCGTACGGGGCTCGCCGCGCTGGGTGTCGGGCGCGGTGACCGGGTGGCGGCCTACCTGCCGAACGTCCCCGAGGCGCTGATCGCCTTCCTCGCGACCGTCTCCCTGGGCGCCGTCTGGTCCTCCTGCTCGCCCGACTTCGGCGCGCCCAGCGTGATCGACCGTTTCACCCAGATCGAGCCGAAGGTGCTCATCGCGGTGGACGGCTACGACTACAACGGCAGGCGCTTCGACCGGAGCGCGGTCGTCCAGGACATCGCCGCCAAGCTGCCGACCCTGGTGGCGCGGGTGCGCGTCCCGGCCCAGGACGCGCTCGGCGCCGACACCTCCGGTACGGCACAGCAGGCGGCCGTGACCGGTGACGGCGTCCGTACGGTGAGCTGGGCGGAGGTACGCGCCGTCGCGGGACCGCTCGACTTCGAGCCGGTGCCGTTCGGGCATCCGCTCTGGATCGTCTACTCCTCGGGCACCACCGGGTTGCCCAAGCCGATCGTGCACGGTCACGGCGGCGTGGTGCTCGAGCACCTCAAGGCGCTCTCCTTCCACCAGGACCTGGGCGAGGGCGACGTCTTCTTCTGGTACACCACGACCGGCTGGATGATGTGGAACTACCTCGTCGGCGGCCTGCTGGTCGGTTCGGCGGTGGTGCTCTACGACGGGGCGGCGACCTACCCGGAGACCGGCGCGCTCTGGCGGCTCGCCGCGGAGGAGGGGGTCACCTACTTCGGTACGGGGGCTCCGTACGTGATCGCGTCCATGAAGGCCGGCCTGGAGCCGTCCGGTCTCGACCGGCTGCGTGGCCTCGGCTCCACCGGCTCGCCGCTGCCGCCCGAGGGGTTCGCCTGGGCGCACGACGTGATGCCGGAGGTCCAGCTCGGCTCGTTCTCCGGCGGCACCGACGTGTGCACCGGTTTCGTGGGCGCCGTACCGCTGCTCCCGGTCCGCGCGGGGGTGATCCCGTGCCGCTGCCTGGGGGCGAGGGTCGAGTCCTTCGACCCGTCGGGCGCGTCGGTGGTCGGCGAGGTGGGCGAGCTGGTGCTGACCCTGCCGATGCCGTCGATGCCGGTGATGTTCTGGAACGACCCCGACGGGTCCCGCTACCGCGACAGCTACTTCTCCGAGTATCCGGGCGTCTGGCGGCACGGCGACTGGATCAAGATCCTTCCCGATGGCGGCTGCGTGATCTACGGCCGCTCCGACTCGACCCTGAACCGGGGCGGTGTCCGGATGGGCACCAGCGAGTTCTACCGCGTGGTGGAGCGCTTCGAGGAGATCACCGACAGCCTGGTGATCGACACCGGCCAGCTCGGTCAGGAGGGTCGCCTGCTGCTGTACGTCACCATGGCCGAGGGGGCACCCCTGGACGACGATCTGGTCGGGCGCCTGCGCAGGGAGCTGAGGGAAGGTCTCTCACCGCGCCACGTGCCGAACGAGATCATCGAGGTTCCCGGCATCCCCCGTACCCTCAGCGGTAAGAAGCTGGAGGTCCCCATCCGTAAGATCCTCCTCGGCGCGGCGCCGGAGCAGGCCGCCAACCTCGACGCGATGGCCAACCCCGAGGTCCTGTCCCACTTCGTACCGGGAGCCGACATCACCCGGCACTGACCTCCCAGGAATCGCGGGCACGCGGCGCCGACCGCCCCCGGAGCCACGCGGCGTCGACCGTTCGGGGACCGGTGCCACGCGGCACCGGCCTCCCGGGAGCGGCCTCCCGGCACCGGCCTCCCGGGAGCGGTGTCACCCGGCACCGGCCGTCCCCCGGGAGTGGCGTCACGCCGCTCTGGCCTCCCGAGGAGCGGTGTCACGCCGCTCTGGCTCCCAGGAAGCCGCTCTGGCCCCCGGGAAGCGGTGTCGCGCGGCACCGCTTCCCGGGGAGCGGCGTCGCACGACGGCGGCCGCCCCTCGGGAGCGGTGTCACGCGGCCTTCGGGGGTCAGATCCCCTGGGGAAGGCGGAACAGGCGGCCCGGGTCACGGGCGGCCTTGACCTGGGCGAGCCTGGTGGCGTTGCCCCCGTAGTAGGCGGCGCGCCAGCCGCCGAGCTCAGGGTCGACGTAGTTGACGTACGCGTGGTCGCCGAAGTGGGGCCGCATCGCCGCGCGTGCGGTCCTGGTCCAGACCCTCGCGCCGAGACGGTGGGCGTAGTACTGCACGCTGTAGAGGGCGGTCCGGTGCGGGAAGGCCGTGGCGTCGGGGCGGACCCTGGCGACGGCGCCGCCGAGGGCGTCCAGCAGCACGGTGTGCTCGCCGGGGCGGGCGACCTGGGCGACGAGGGCCTTGGCCCCGGCCTCGGAGAGCGGGCGGTAGGCCATGTGCGACTTGGCGGTGAAGTTGCCCCTGGACAGCCGCCCGCCCCGGGCCTGTCCGGGCAGGGTGGCGGGCAGGCGGCACTCGGCGACCGAACGCGAGGCGCAGCCCGCCATGATGAGCATCGCCTGGCGGTAGGAGGTCTGGGTGACGGAACTCGACGACGGCGACCCGGCCGCGCCGGCGAGCCGGTCGAGCAGCCGTTCGCAGCCGGCCTTGCCGCCGAGGTAGAGCCCGACGACCTCCACGTCCGTCCCGCCGTTGCGGCTCAGGTGCATCCCCGACCACATGGCGTCGGGAGCCGAGGGAGCCCACGCCTGCCAGGCGCGCAGGGCCTTCACCGCCTTCGACCACGGCCAGTGCAGGAAGAACACCGTGACCTCGCGGGTCGGGTGGGTGCGGAACTCGAAGGAGACCGCCACGCCGAGGTTGCCCCCGCCGCCGCCCCGCGAGGCCCAGTACAGGTCGGCGTTGTGGTTCGCGTCGCAGGTCAGCAGCCGTCCGTCGGCCGTGACGATCTGGACCGACTCCATCACGTCGCAGGTCAGCCCGTACTTCCTGGAGACCACGCCGATGCCGCCGCCCAGGGTCAGCCCGCTCACCCCGACCGTCGCGCAGGTGCCCGCGGGGACGCTGACCCCGCTCGCGGCCAGCTTGTCGTAGAGGTCGATCAGCTTGGCACCCGCCCCGACGGTCGCGCGCCCCGAGGAGTGGGCGACCTTGTTCATCCGGGACACGTCGAGGACGAGACCGTTCCCGGTGGACCAGCCCGCGTAGGAGTGGCCGCCGGAGCGTACGGCGAGCGGCAGTTTCAACCGGCGCGCGAAGCCGACGCACTCGGCGACGTCGGAGGGGTTGGCGCAGAGGGCCACCCCCGCGGGCCGGATCGCGTCGAAGGTGGGGTTGAACAGCTTCCTGGCGCCGGGGTACGCGGCGTCGCCGGGCCGGATGAGCTTGCCGTCCAGCCCTTCGGCGAGCGCCCGCCAGTCGGCGGGCCGTGGCGCGCCCGCGGCGCCCCTGGCGGTGGTGTCGGCCTGGGCGCCGTTCATGCCGACGGCGCCCAGGGGGGATAAGCCCTGAGCGCCCAGCGTGAGGGCGGCGAGGCCGCCGGTTCGAAGGAATGCCCGCCTGTCCGGGGGGGTCGGCATGTTCTTACTCCCGAGAATCGGTGTCACCTGCCTGATAAGGACGGCCACACCGCCCTTCAGGTTGATCACGTTCGCATCACGTCCCCTGAACCACGCGCAGTGCGAGGGCCGGGCACATCTCGACGGCCCTGCGGGCCATCCGCCGGAACTGGGCGGGTACGGTGTCGCGGCTGAACACCGGGTAGCCGTGCTCGTCGAGGCGGACGAGGTCGGGGGCGAGTTGCGCGCACAGGCTGTGGCCCTGGCAGCGGGTCCAGTCCACGGTGAGCTTCACCTCCGGCTCGTTCTCCTGCGGGGGCAGGGGGAGCACACCGTGCACCGGGCGCCCGCAGCCGCCGCGCAGCAGGTGCTCCTCGATGTCCTCGGGGAAGGCGTCCAGCGCCGACAGTACGAACCTGGACGTTCCGTCGGGGTGGAAGCACGCTCCCCTGCCCTTCACGCTCGCGGACCTGCTCCGCAACTCGTCCAGGGCGGAGGCGGAGCCGTTCACGAGCTCGGCCATCGACTGCGCGACGTCCGGGAGGCCGAGGCGGCAGGGGCCGCACTGCCCCGACGACTGGGCGGCGAGGTATCTCGCGACCCTGACCGTCTCGCCCAGCGGGCAGGTCTCCCCGCCGAGCGGCACGATGATCCCGGCGCCGAGTTGGCCGCCCGCCTCCGCGATGCCCTGACGGGAGACGGTCGCCACGGCCGCGGCGTCCGCGTGCAGCCACGCGCCGTGGTAGCCGCCGACCAGCACCCCGTCGCCGGTCGAGGCCTGGCAGGCGTCCAGGACCGCGTACAGCGGGGTGCCGGTCGCGACCTCGACCACGGCGGGGGCCTTGGCCGAGCCGCCCACGGTGAGCAGGACCGTCCCCGGCTCGCGTGCCGTGCCGACGTCGGCGTACCGTTCCGCGCCCAGGGTGGCGAGGACCGCGAGCTGGGCGTACGTCTCGGCGTTGGACAGCAGGGTGGGCAGCCCGTTCACGCCGCTCTCCACGGCCCGCACCTTGCGGCCGGGCGGCTCGCCGACCTGGCCGTTCACCGAACGGACCAGGGCGCCGCCCTCGCCGGAGATGAACCTCTCGACGATGCCGACCACCCGGACCCGGTCACTGATGCCCCGCTCCTCGACCGCGGCGGCCACGGACGACTGGCCCATGCCGCCCTCGACGGTCGCGATCACGACCTGCTTGGCGCCGATCGCGTCCGCCGCGAGGAGCGCGCCCTCGATGACCAGGTGGGGGGTCCTGGTGAGCAGCATCGTGTCCTTGCTGCTCGCGGGCTCGCCCTCGGCCGCGTTGACCAGGACGATCTTGTCGGCCTTCTTGTCCATAACCGCGCGGACCTTGCGGGCGAAGGGGAACGCGGCCCCGCCGCGCCCGCGCATGTCCACCTCGTCGGCGAGCGCCGCGAGCTCCTCACCGGACATGCTCGGCGCGGTGCCGTGCATGTCGCGGTGTTCCGCGAGGTCCATCCTGCGGCAGTCGTCGAGTCCGGCGGTCAGCCTGGCCGGCCCCAGCCGGCGAACGGGTGGGACACGGTAGGGAATCATCCGACATCTCCGATACGGCGAAGCTCCGGCTGCTCCTCACGGACGATGCGCGGGATGCGGCCGACGATGCTCGTGGGCGGGGTGAGGCTGGTGGGCGAGGTCGTCTCCATCCCGACCGGCGCTGCGGCCGGCACCGCGGCGGGCACCGCCACCGGTGCCTCCTCGGGTACGAAGATCGGCTTGGGCTGCAGTTCGGAGATCACCCGGATCAGCAGGGCGGCTCCCACCGCGACCAGGCAGACCACGTAGCTCCAGGTCACCCACTCGGCGGGCGCGCGGCCCGCGGTCAGCCCGTGCAGGACCGCCATCGGCCACGCCAGGTAGGCGGAGCCGTGCAGCATGCGCCAGAGCCACGGCCTGCTGTTCTCCGCGAACCTGGCACGGGCCACCCCGGTGAGGAAGACGAGGATCATCAGGTCGGAGGCGATGGCGCCGAAGCCGACGTACAGGCCCTGGCCGCTCGCCGAGAGCGGGATCACGACGGAGGGAAGAGATGTCCTGCTTTCGATGATCTTCATCGTGACGTGGATGGCGAGGAAGCCCATGCCGGCCATGGCGGTGGCCCGGTGGGCGAGCTGCGACCGGATCCTGCCCAGGACGGGCAGCACGATCCGGTCGGCGGAGAGCAGGCCGAGCGCCACGGTCACGGTGAGCGACACGAGGGCGATCACGCCGGAGAAGAACGAGAAGACGCCGCGGACGGCGGCGGCCACCTCCATGCCGGGCGCCGTACGCCCGAGCATCAGGAGGCCGACCACGGAGACCGTGATCGTGACACCGAGGCCGATCCTGGCGGGCCTCTGGTCGAGGCTGATCCCGGCCTCGGACCGGGTGTGCCTCGGAGTCCGTCTGTTACCCACCTGTTGCTCCTGTCTGCGAAGCGGCTCGGACGACGGCTGCGTCCGAGGGGGATGGACTCTGATATCGCGAGATGCCGCCCCCCGTCTCCGCGGGGTGTGGAAGAGGCGCGGAGACGGGGAGCGGCGGTCCCGGGAGGGGTTCCGTCAGCAGCGACGGTTCCTGTTGATGCAGTCGACCGCGAACCTCATCAGCCGGTCGGGCATCACGTTGGCGAAGTCGGCGTGGTCGGTGACGGGGTTGTGCCGTTGCTCGGGGAAGGCGTCCAGCGCGAAGGACGCGGTGCGCGGTGTGGCGTAGAACAGGCTCATCCGCAGCTGCGGGATCGCCCTGGTGCCGGACGGGCAGGCGCCGTTCGCGTCGGGGAACACCACGTGCGTGCGGTGGTTGGCGCTGTCGTTGTTCTGGCCGTCCCAGCAGCTGGGGAAGTCCAGGATCCGGACGAGCAGGCTGCCGCGCGGGCAGAGCGGGTACTTGGTGGTGATCCGGTTGGTGAACCCGGTGCAGGTCCACTTGGCGAGGGCGTTCGCGCCGCCGTTGGTGGCGGCCTTGGCGTCGCCGGTGAGCATCCTGATGAAGCGCGGCATCGGGCTCACCCTGGAGACCGGGTTCCCGCGGAACTGCAGGCTCACCTGGCGGGCCCGCATGATGGTGCCGACGTTGCCGTCCGGGTCGTTCGCGTTGGCGTCGCTCGTACGGTCGCGAAGGACCGGCCAGAAGTAGGTCGAGCGGTCGTTGAACGCGCACGTGGTGCCCGCGGCGGCCAGTGACTGGTCCGTGGAGAAGGCGTCGGTCGACAGGTTGCCGACGTAGTCGTGGATGTGGTGGGCGCCGTTGGACACGCCGGGGGCCACGATGAAGTTGTCGGAGTTGTGGTGGCCGTTCCTGTTCGTGCCGCACCGGGAGGTGAAGACGCCGCCGGAGCCGCCGCGCCGGGTCCGGACGTCCTGGAAGTTGCGCGGGACTCGCCGGATGTCGATGAAGTCCTCGGGGAACGGCCCGAGGTCGGCGCACTCGGCCTCCTCGCCGCCGGGCGGGGGAGCGGAGGTCTCATCGGGTGCCGGGTTCGCGGGCGGGGCGTCGGTCGGCGGAGTGTCGACGGGGGGCTGGGCGGGGTTCTGCGTGGGCGCCTGGTTCGGCCGGCGGCGGGCATTGGCGTCGCTGCCGTCGTTACCGTCGCCGCCCAGGGTCTGTGCCTCCTGGTCGGCGAACTCGTCGGGGGTGGCGGGGTCGGTGGGGGAGGCCGGGATGAGGCTTCCACCCGCGGGAGGCGCGTCGGCGGGCTGGTCCTGAGGGAGCTGATCCTGAGCGGGCTGGTTCTGGGCCGGCTGGTCTTGAGCGGGCTGGTTCTGAGCGGGCTGGTCCTGGGGTGGAGCGTCCTGTGGAAGTTGGTCCTGGGCCGGCTGGTCCTGCGGAGGAGCGTCCTGCGCGGGCTGGTTCTGGTTCTGGCCCTGATCCTGTTGGTTCTGGTTCTGGTTCTGCTGCCCCTGGTCCTGCTGACTTCGCTGGTTCTGCTGGTTCTGGTTCTGTTGCTCGGCGGGGTCGCAGTGATCACCGTAGGCGGGGGTCGTGACCGCCACCGTGAACGTGACGGTGGTGAGCGTGCCGGCGGCCAGTACCAGCGCCGACAGGGAGGCCATCGAGCGTTTCATGATCTTCAAGCGATTTCTCTCCTCACAGGTGTGTCGAGAGCGGAGGCGGGCGGCGGCGGTGCGGGCATCGGAGGCTCGGGCAGGTCCGAGTAGTCGACCAGCCCGGTGCTCTCCAGCAGGGTCATGTGCTTCATGACCACCTCGACCGCCCGCTGGGCGAATGTCCTGACCAGGTCGTTGCGGGTGCCGGCTCGTACGCCGGCGACCACCCCGAAGACCTTTCCGTGGGCCTGCCGCAGCAGCCGGGCGAACAGGAGGTCGTACTCGGCGCCCGCCTTCACCGCCGTCAGCTGCGCCATCCAGGACTGCTGGTCGGCGTTGGCCTGGTCGGGCAGCGGCACGTTCAGTTTGGCCGCGAGGGCGCGGACCTCCTCGTCGAGCTTGAGGTGGTCGGTCATCAGATGCATGCCGACCTCCTTCACCCGCTTGCTCGCCGCCCGCTGCTGGGCCTGCTGGCCGCTGGGAATCTCCCAGAGCCCGGCCAGGCGGACCTTGACCAGCAGGTCGCGATCGGCCGGACCCAGAGGGCCCTGAGGGGTCTGGACCCAGCTCTGATCGGCGAGTGCACCGCCGCCGGGAGGGGTGATCAGGACGACCGCCACGGCGGCGACCGCGATGAAGACCCCGAACAGCAGGGGTTCGCCGTTCTTGAAGCGGCGGAACAGTGATCTGAACATGGCCCGGCCCCGCTCTCAGATACCGGCCGCCACCGGGGCCTTCTCGGCGCCCGGCGCGGTGACGAACGTGCCGCCCGGCCCGTGAGGGGCCGGGTGCGTGAGGAGGAGGACAGTTCCGACCGGCCACGGGATGTGCCGCACCGCCATGTCGTTTCCTTTCCCCGGGGCCCGCCGATGCGGGCGCACTTGGTGGGAGGTACGCGGCGCTGCCCGGGGTGGTTCAGCAGAAGTGATGAGATAGTTAGAAATGACTGGAGTTGCCAGAGATGCAGACGGGACGGATAACGAAGGTGTAAAGATGTGCCCGTGCGTCAACTCGACAGTCGGTTCGAGAGCGCGGACACCGATGTCCTCCTGGTAGAAGATCTGTACCGGGAGTTCGGTGTACCCCTGCTCCGCCATGTGCGTAAGGCCACCGGTAACGATCTGCAGTGGGCAGAGGACGTCGTCCAGGAGACGCTCGTCCGTGCCTGGCGTAACGCAGGAAGGTTGCAACGAGAGCCCGGTCTTCTGTGGGCCTGGCTCCTGACCGTCGCCCGTCGTATCGTCATCGACGGGCGCCGTAGACGAGGCACCCGACCACAGGAGGTCGAACCCGCCGACGCGAACGCCGTGCCCGTTCCCGACGGGGCCGATCGCGCGCTGGAGGCGATGGTCGTCGCCGAGGCGCTGCGAGAACTGTCCCCAGAACACCGCGAAGTCATCGAGCACACTTACCTGCGGGACCGTACGATTAACGAGGCGGCGGAAATCCTCGGGATACCGCCGGGTACGGTCAAGTCCCGGCTCTACTACGGGATCCGGGCTCTCCGAAAGGTCTTGAAGGAGAGAGGTGTCGCGAGCTGATGTTGCCCTCCCCGCATCATGACGTGGCGGCGTACGCGCTCGGGGTGCTCGACGAAGAGGATCACGAGACGTTCCAACGCCATCTCATGACCTGCGAGGAGTGCCAGGTCGAGCTCCGGGAACTCACCGAGGTTCCCGGACTTCTCGATGCGGTGAAGCGGGACCGCTCCAATTCCCTGGACGATGACCGCACGCCACATTGACGTTTAGCTGCTTTTGGGGTGATATCAGGAACGGTGGTACGTCCCGGTCAACGAGGATCGGGACAGACGGCCACTGGAGGTGTCGTGCCGCGGGCCATGCCCGATGGGCGGAGCGCGGGTCGGTCGACCCCGATCGCCGGGCGAGGCGTCCGGGGCGAGGCCAGACTCGCCCGGCTGCGCCGTAGCCGTTCCGAGGCGACCCTGTGGAATGATTGCCCCACCGCCACCTCGTGGGGAGAACCCGCCGTCTCCGACCAGGAGCCCTTCCGTTCCCCGTTGGCAGCGGCGAGAGACCGCGGTTCCCATGACGAGCCGTGGCGCCTGGCTGCGATCCCGATCACCCGTGAAGAGACGATCACCCCGTGGTGGGCGTTTCGTGCCCCCGCTGCCGGGGAGCTGAATGTGGCCGGAAACGGGCGGCAGGGCGAGGGCGGCGAGGACATGGCATCCCCGAGGGCGCGGGCGACATCACTTTCTCTCCGCCGGGCACCATTTCCGCGGAGCTTATGAGATTCCATCCTGGAGTCTCACCCAACCATGCAGAACCCCTCACAAAGGAGTGAGAGCGACATGCCGCTCGACGAGGCCAAGGACGAGCTGCTGAGGAGTGCCGCGGAGACGTGCGCGCGCACACCGAGCAGTGATCACGTGAGCGTGGAGGAGGCGCTCGCCTTCCTACGGCTCTACTACCGGCATGTCGCCCCCGAGGATCTGCTCGGCCGCGACCTGGTCGACGTGTACGGCCCGGCGATGGTCCAGCGGCGGCTCGCCGAGCAACGCCCCCAGGGCCGCGCCCTGGTGCGCGCCTACACCCCCACCCCCGAGGAGCAGGGCTGGGCCCGCGGGTCCTCCGTCGTGGAGATCGTCACCGACGACATGCCCTTCCTCGTCGACTCGGTGACCATGGAGCTCAACCGGCACGGCGTCGGCATCCATCTGGTCGTCCACCCGCAGATGCGCGTGCGCAGGGACATGACGGGCAAGCTGCTCGGCCGCGACGAGGAGAACGTCACCGGGCAGGTGCTCGCCGAGTCCTGGATGCACTTCGAGATCGACAGGCAGAACGACGAGGCCGCGCTCAAGGCGATCGAGACCGACCTGCAGCGCGTCCTGGAGGACGTGCGCGGCGCCGTCGAGGACTTCGCCAAGATGCGGGCGCTCGCCTTGCGGACCGCCGAGGACGTCTCCGTCAACCCGCCGCCCCTCGACCCGGCGGGGGTGGAGGACAGCCTGGAGCTGCTGCGCTGGCTCGCCGACGGGCACTTCACCTTCCTCGGCTACCGCGAGTACCGCCTGGAGGAGGGCGAGGAGGGCGACAGGCTGCACCCGATTCCCGGGACGGGGCTGGGCATCCTCCGCGGCGACAGCGCAGACTCGGGCAGCTTCGCCGCGCTCCCGCCCGACCTGCGCGCCAAGGCCCGCGAGAAGCAGCAGATGCTGATCGTCACCAAGGCCAACAGCCGCGCCACCGTCCACCGCTCCGCCTACCTCGACTACGTGGGCGTCAAGCTCTTCGACGCCTCGGGCGAGGTCGTCGGCGAGCGGCGCTTCCTCGGCCTCTTCACCCACGTGGCCTACAGCGAGTCGATCTCGCGCGTCCCGGTGCTCCGGCGCAAGCTGGCCGAGGTGCTCGTGCTCGCCGGGCTGACCGCCGACAGCCACGACGGCAAGGATCTCATCGAGATCCTGGAGACCTTCCCCAGGGACGAGCTCTTCCAGACCTCGGTGGAGCAGCTGCTGCCGATCGCCCTCGGCGTGCTCAGGCTCCGCGAGCGCAAACAGGTCAAGGTCTTCCTGCGCCCGGACGACTACGGCCGCTACGTCTCGTGCCTGGTCTACCTGCCGCGCGACCGCTACACCACCAAGATCCGTATCAAGCTGCAGGACATCCTGCTCAGGACGCTCGGCGCCACCACCTTCGACTACAGCGCGATGATCGGAGAGTCGGCACTCGCCAGGCTGCACGTGGTCGTGCGCGGTGAGCGTGGCAGGCCGCTGCGCGTCGACACGGTGAACGTCGAGGAGCTGGAGGCGAGGCTCGCCGCGGCCACCAGGTCCTGGGAGGACGACCTGGCCTCCGCGATCACCGAGCTGTGCCCCGAGGGCGAGGTTTCCAAGCTCGTCCGCCGCTACGTCCAGGCGTTCCCCGAGGGCTACAAGGCCGACTTCCCGGCCCGGATGGCGGTCGCCGACCTGCGCCGCCTGGAGGATCTCGCCGCCTCCTCGGACGAGATCGAGATGAACCTCTACGAGCCGCACGACGCGACGGAGGGCGAGCGCCGCTTCAAGCTCTACCGCCTCGGCGCGCCGGTCTACCTCTCGCACGTGCTGCCGCTGCTCCAGCGGATGGGCGTGGAGGTGGTCGACGAACGGCCGTACGAGGTCGACCGCGACGGGGACCCGGCGACCAAGGACGCCTGGATCTACGACTTCGGCCTGCGCTACACGCCCTCGCCCGAGGTCGACAGGGATGAGTTCAAGCGGCTCTTCCAGGACGCGTTCGGCGCGTTATGGGCAGGGCGGGTGGAGAACGACGGGTTCAACGGCCTCGTCCTGGCCGCCGGGCTCACCTGGGAACAGGTCGAGATCCTGCGCGTGTACGCCAGGTATCTGCGCCAGGCGGGCACCGCGTTCAGCCAGGAGTACATCGAGCGGGTGCTGACGGGCAACGTGCGGCTCGCCCGGCTGCTGGTGCGCCTGTTCGAGTCGAGGCTGAACCCGCGGCGCCCGGCCGAGGTCCGCTCCGACCTGTCCGAGGCGCTGCGCGAGGAGATCCTCGCGGCCTTGGACGACGTGGCCTCGCTGGACGAGGACCGGATCCTGCGGGCCTACCTGGAGATGATCGGGGCCACCCTGCGGACCAACTACTTCCAGCGGGTCGACGGCGAGCGCAAGCCGTACATCAGCCTGAAGCTCGACTCGCCGTCGATCAGCGTGCTGCCGCTGCCCCGGCCCGCGTACGAGGTGTTCGTCTACTCGCCCAGGGTCGAGGGCGTGCACCTGCGCTTCGGCAAGGTCGCGCGGGGCGGGCTGCGCTGGTCGGACCGGATGGAGGACTTCCGTACGGAGGTGCTCGGGCTGGTGAAGGCGCAGATGGTGAAAAACACCGTCATCGTCCCCACCGGCTCCAAGGGTGGCTTCGTCGTGAAAAATCCGCCGAAGTCGGGGTTGCGGGAGGACACCCTGGTCGAGGGCATCGCCTGCTACCGGATGTTCATCTCCGGCCTGCTCGACCTCACCGACAACCTCGTCGACGGCGAGGTGGTCCCGCCCGCCGACGTCGTCAGGCACGACGGCGACGACACCTACCTGGTGGTCGCCGCCGACAAGGGCACCGCGACGTTCTCCGACATCGCCAACGCGGTGGCCAAGGAGTACGGCTTCTGGCTGGGCGACGCCTTCGCCTCCGGCGGCTCGATCGGCTACGACCACAAGGCGATGGGCATCACCGCGAGGGGCGCCTGGGAGTCGGTCAAGTACCACTTCCGCACCACCGGCGTCGACATCCAGAACACCGACTTCACCGTCGCCGGAATCGGCGACATGTCCGGTGACGTGTTCGGCAACGGCATGCTGCTCTCCCGGCACATCCGGCTGGTCGCCGCGTTCGACCACCGGCACATCTTCGTCGACCCCCGGCCCGACGTCGCGGTGAGCTACGCCGAGCGCGCCCGGCTCTTCGCGCTGCCCCGCAGCTCCTGGGAGGACTACGACGCCTCGCTCATCTCCGCGGGAGGCGGGGTCTGGCCCCGTACGGCCAAGTCGATCCCCGTCTCCGCGCAGACGCGCGCCGCGCTCGGCATCGACGCCGACGTGACGTCGCTCGCCCCGGCCGACCTGATCAGCGCCATCCTGCGGGCCCCGGTCGACCTGCTGTGGAACGGCGGCATCGGCACCTACGTCAGGGCGTCGAGCGAGTCCAACGCCGACGTCGGCGACAAGGCCAACGACGGCCTGCGGGTCACCGCCGGCGAGCTGCGGTGCAAGGTGATCGGCGAGGGCGGCAACCTGGGCTTCACCCAGCTCGCCCGGATAGAGTTCGCGCTCAACGGCGGCCTGGTCAACACCGACTTCATCGACAACTCCGCCGGGGTGGACACCTCCGACCACGAGGTCAACATCAAGATCCTGCTGGACCGGGCCGTCCGCGACGGGGAGCTCACCGACAAACAGCGCAACCAGCTCTTCCTCGACATGACCGACGAGGTGGCCGAGCTCGTCCTGCGCGACAACTACGACCAGAACGTGGTGCTCGCCGCCGCCCGCGAGCAGGCCCCCGACATGCTGCACGTCCACTCGCGCCAGCTGCGCAGGCTGGAGCGGGCCGGGCTGCTCAACCGGGAGCTGGAGTTCCTGCCGTCGGACAAGATGCTCGCCGAGCGGCGTCAGGCCAGGCTCGGGCTGACCGCGCCGGAGTTCTCGGTGCTGCTCGCCTACACCAAGCTGGTGACCGACGCCGAGATCCTCGCCTCCGACCTGCCCGACGACCCCTACCTCGCCTCCTGGCTGGTGTCCTACTTCCCCTCCGCGCTGCGCGACGCAGGGATCCGCACCTACATGGACACCCACCCGCTGCGCAGGGAGATCATCACCACCGGGGTGGTGAACGACCTGGTCAACTCCAGCGGGACCACCTTCCTGTTCCGCATCGGCGAGGAGAGCGGCGCGTCCACCCCCGACATCGCCCGCGCCTACCTGGTCACGCGCGAGGTCTTCGACATGCCCAACCTCTGGCGCCAGATCGAGGAGCTGGACAACAAGGTCGACACCCCCACCCAGATCGCGATGGAGCTGGAGGCCCGCAAGCTCGTCGAGCGGGGCACCCGCTGGTTGCTGGGCAACCGGCGCCCGCCGCTGGACCTCGCCTCCACCGTCGGCTTCTTCGCCAAGGGGATGAACGGCCTGCTGCCGCACCTGCCCAAGCTGCTGACCGGGGTCGACCTGTCCGCGTTCGAGGAGCGGCGCGACGGCTTCGTCTCCCGGGGCGTCCCGGCCGAGCTGGCCGAGCGCGTCGCGGCGATGGTGCCCGCCTACTCCACGTTCGACCTGGTCGAGGTGGCCGCACGCACCGGCCGTCCCGTGCACGACGTCGCCGAGGTCTACTTCGACCTCGCCGACCGGCTCCAGCTCTCCAGGCTGCGCGAGCGTGTCGTCGCGCTGCCCAGGGACAGCCGCTGGAACTCCATGGCGCGGGCCGCACTCCGTGACGACCTCTACGCCGCGCACGCCGCGCTCACCCACGGCGTCCTGACGCACAGCACCCCCGGACTGTCGCCGGAGGAGCGGCTGGCACGCTGGACCGAGGCGAACTCGGCGGCGGTCTCGCGGGCGCGGCAGACCCTGTCGGAGATCTGGGAGAGCGACAACTTCGACCTCGCGACCCTCTCGGTGGCACTGCGCGCGATCCGCACGCTGGTGGCCACCATCAACCTCCCGCACACCGGCGCCTGACCCGCCCGACGCCCGGCCGGGCCTCCTTTCATCGGGGTCCGGTCAGGCGGCGCGCCACACGGTAGGCGCGTCGCCCGGTATGACGGGTCCGGTTTCCCGCGGCACGGGCCGGTGCGCGGCCGGTCCGGGCCCGCGGGCTCCGTACGAACTCGGTGAACCTCGCACGGCTCGCGCGGGAAGGGAGAACCTAGCTCACGATGACCTTGGTGAGACCGCCGAGATAGCCGATCACCTTGGCCGCGTGGCCGCTGTCCTTGGCCGGGACCGTGCTCACGTACAGCTGCGTCTCCACCGTGCGCAGCTCCTTGAGGATGAACCGCTCCTTCGTCAGCTTCCTGGCCTCGGGCGGGATACGGGTGTCCGACCCGCACGGGGTGACCTTGATCGACCGCGTCGTCGTCCTGATGAGGGAGTACAGGACGAGAGCGCCGCCGTCGGCGGTGCGCAGCGCGTGAACCGGGTAGTCGCTCGCCGCGAAGATCGAGTCGTAGCCCAGGCAGTTGTTCTTCTCCTCCGCGCGCCTCCTGGTGATCTCGTCGGCGAGCCCCGTGGTGTGCGGGCCCTCCTCGATCAGCCCCGTCGCGAACCCCCGCTCGCCCTCCTCCGCCGAGGTCGCGTGCAGCGGGGCCATCAGGCGCGGGCTGATCGCCACCGTCGCGTCCTCCTCGCCCAGCGCCGTCGCGTACCCCTCGGTGTCCGTGACGACCTCCGGGGGCCGGACGCCCTCGTCGAGCAGGGAGGTCGAGCTGACCCGCCAGTCCTCACCGCCCTGCCGCATCAGGGTGAGCACGGCGGTGCGCACCTCGCCCGAGGACTCCTCGCGGTCCACGAACGCGGCGAACCAGAGCGGACCCTGCTGGTTGCGCGGGACGAGCAGCCGGGGAGTGCCCCACGTGTAGTGGGGAATGTCCTCGGCGGAGCCGCTGAAGGCCGCGATGGTGAGGGCCTCCTGCCCGTCGCGGGTCTGCTCCAGCATGAGCCTGCGGTCGGCGTCCAGGTGCGGCGTCGCCGCTCCCAGCACCCCGTCGGCGCCCACGACGCCCGCGAGAGCCCTCTTCGCCTCGGCGAGCGTGACCGGGGGCGGCGAGGGGGTGGCCGTGGGGCGGGCGGTCGGCGTGACGGCGTCGGCCGAAGGGCTCCGCTCGGGCCGGCCGTCGCCGGAACCCGAACACGCCGCGGTCGCGGTGATCAACGCCAGCGCGAGTGCGAGCACACCCCGTCGCCCGTTTTCGCGCACGTACACCTCCCGATACTCCCCGATGCGGGCCATGCTAGCCATGGTGGGGGAGCCTGCCGTACACGATGGGGTTCGGAGGTCGCGTACCCTTTACAGACGTGGCACTCATCGATCCGGCAGAACAGATCAACGAGCTTACCGGGACGCTGAACAGCATCCAGGACGTGCTCGACCTTGGCGCGATGCGCAAGCAGATCGAGGAGCTGGAGGATCAGGCCGCCGCCCCCGACCTGTGGAACGACCAGGAACGCGCGCAGAAGGTCACCAGCAGGCTCTCCTATCTCCAGGGCGAGATCAACAGGATCGAGTCGCTGGAGCAGCGGCTGGACGACCTCTCCGTCCTGTACGAACTCGCCGCCGACGAGGGAGACGACGACACGCGGGAGGAGGCCGACCGCGAGCTGGAGTCCCTGCGGGGCGACATCGGCGCCCTGGAGGTCCGCACCCTCCTGTCCGGGGAGTACGACGCCCGCGAGGCGGTCGTCACGATCCAGTCACAGGCGGGCGGTGTGGACGCGGCCGACTGGGCCCAGATGCTCCAGCGGATGTACCTACGGTGGGCCGAGCGCAAGGGCTACCCGACCGACATCTACGAGACCTCCTACGCGGAGGAGGCGGGCATCAAGTCGACGACCTTCACCGTCAAGGCCCCCTACGCGTACGGCACGCTGCGCGGCGAGCACGGCACCCACCGGCTGGTCCGCATCAGCCCGTTCGACAACCAGGGGCGCAGGCAGACCTCGTTCGCGGGCGTCGACGTGGTGCCGGTCGTCGAGACGACCGACCACATCGACATCAACGAGGACGACCTGCGCGTCGACGTCTACCGCTCCTCGGGTCCCGGCGGCCAGGGCGTCAACACGACCGACTCCGCGGTCCGCCTCACCCACCTGCCCACGGGCATCGTGGTCTCCTGCCAGAACGAGCGCTCGCAGCTGCAGAACAAGGCGACCGCGATGGCGGTCCTGCAGGCCAAGCTGCTGGAGCGCAAGCGTCAGGAGGAGAAGGCGGCGCTGAACGAGATCCGGGGCGAGTCGACCACGTCGTGGGGCACCCAGATCCGTAACTACGTGCTCCACCCGTACCAGATCGTGAAGGACCTGCGGACGGGCGCCGAGGACGGCAACCCGGGCGGGGTGCTCGACGGCGACCTGGACGGCTTCATCGAGGCCGAGATCCGCTGGACCCGCCGCCAGGAGTCGGGCGCCGACGACTAGGACGTCCTTCTCCCGTCCCTGGGAGCCGGACACGGGCGGAAACCCTCGTCCCGGGGAATGGACGAGCGGGAACGGCTGCTCGCCGACATCCGGGGCCCTCGTTTCCGAAGGATGAATGCCCGCGGGAACTCCCCGGGAGCCGGCGGAAAGACCGTGTTCCGGCCCCGGGCATGTCGGAGTCCTCACTCACGGGCGCCGCTGAGCGCCCGTGAGGCGGGTTTTCCACGCGAGACGGGAAAACCGCCTCGGAAGGGCGTGTCAGGCGCCGCTGAGGTGCTTCAGGGCCAGGGTGAGGAAGAAGAGCGCGATCAGCACCAGCGACAGGAGTGCGGGGGTCATGCCCCCGAAGGTGTGCTGGTGCATCCGCTCGCGATACGCGCGGCAGCGGGGGCAGCGGCCTTCGGCCACGGGGTGGGCGCACCCCGCGCAGACCAGGTCTTCACAGCTCATGATGTCCTCCCTCGTCGAGGTCAGAACTACTTTATGCGGTCGTTACCGGGCGCCGAATCGTTTTGTTTCCGTTATGGGCTTTCCATGTCAGTCTTCCCCCTAGACTGGGCTCCGGCCAACCGGAACGTCGATCGAGAGCAAAGACCGGCGCCCCCCGGCCGGCGAGAGGCGGAAGTGGCCCTCTGCCACTCCTGCGACCGTCCTAACCCCTAGACTGGCATGCCGTGATGCGCCCGTGATCCATTTTGATAATGTCACCAAGGTCTACGCGAACCAGAACCGGCCCGCGCTGGACCACGTCAGCGTCGATGTCGACAAGGGCGAGTTCGTGTTCCTCGTCGGCCCCTCGGGGTCCGGGAAGTCGACCTTTCTCCGCCTGGTCCTGAAGGAGGAGCGCCCGAACTCGGGCGCGATCCACGTGGCCGGCAAGGACCTCGCCCGACTGTCCAACTTCAAGATTCCACACCTGCGCCGCCGGATCGGATGTGTCTTCCAGGACTTCCGGCTGCTCCCGAACAAGAACGTGTACGAGAACGTCGCGTTCGCCCTGGAGGTCATCGGCAAGCCCCGGCGTTTCATCCGTAAGGTGGTCCCGGAGGTCGTCGAGCTCGTCGGCCTTGAGGGCAAGGCACACCGGATGCCCGACGAGTTGTCCGGTGGCGAGCAGCAGCGGGTCGCGATGGCCCGCGCGTTCGTCAACCGGCCGATGATCCTGCTGGCCGACGAGCCGACCGGAAACATCGACCCCGCGACGAGCATCGGCATCATGAAGGTGCTCGACCGGATCAACCGGACCGGCACCACGGTCGTCATGGCCACGCACGACGCGGCCATCGTCGACTCCATGCGCAAGCGGGTGGTGGAACTGGAGGACGGCAAGATCGTCCGTGACCAGTCGCGAGGCGTGTACGGCCAGGCGTACTGACACCAGGACCGGATAGAGCGACAGGAAGAGCATGCGGGCAAACTTCATCTTCTCCGAGGTCTGGATCGGCCTCCGCCGCAACCTCACGATGACCATCGCGGTCATCGTGACCGTGGCGATCGGCATGGCGTTGCTGGGCGTCGGTCTGATGATCAACTCCCAGATCTCCAGCATGAAGGACTTCTGGGCGGACAAGGTCGAGGTCTCGGTCTTCCTGTGCAAGAAGGACGACCCCTTCCCGCAGTGCAAGGGCAGCGGTGGCGTGAACGCCCAGGAGCGGGCCGCGCTGAAGGGGGACATCGAGGCCATGCCCCAGGTCGAGAAGGTCGACGTGGAGGACGCGGCCCAGGCCTACAAGAACTTCCGGGCACAGAACGCCAACAACACCGTGCTGCTCTCCGCCATCCAGGTCGAGGACATGCCCGAGTCGCTGCGGGTCAAGCTCAAGGACCCCGACGCCTACGCGGCGGTGATCGAGGCGGTCAAGGGCGCCCCCGGGGTCTCCAACGTGGTGAACCAGCGGGAGCTGCTGGAGAAGTTCTTCGGGCTGCTGGAGAAGCTCCGCTGGGCGGCCCTGGTGGTGGCGATCATCCTGGTCTTCGCGGCCACGCTGCTGATCGGCAACACCGTGCGGCTCTCGGCGTACAACCGCAGGCGTGAGACCGGCATCATGCGGCTGGTGGGGGCCTCCAACCTCTACATCCAGCTGCCCTTCGTGATGGAGGGCGTCATCGCCGGTCTGATCGGCGGTGTGATGGCCGCGATACTGCTGATCATCAGCAAGGTCTTCCTCTTCGACGGGGTGCAGCTCTACCTCTCTCCCAACAGCCAGCTGTCCTGGGAGACGGTCGCCTCGGTGATCAGTATCACCATGATCTTCGGCGTGCTCATCTGTGTTCTGGCGTCCTTCGTCACGCTCCGCCGCTACCTGCGGGTGTGACGCTCCGGTGTCCTCGTACGCCCCGCGGGCGCGGCGCGTCCGCACCTCGCTCCGGGCCTCGCCCGCGCTCGCGGGCGCGGCTCGACACTCCGGTCACCGGTAGGCTCCAGACATGCCACGTGAGACCGGGCGGAAGGTAATCGCTCAGAACAAGCGTGCCTGGCACGACTACCACATCGAGGACACCTACGAGGCCGGCCTCGTGCTCCAGGGCACGGAGGTCAAGTCGCTGCGGCTCGGCCGTGCCTCCCTCCTCGACGGGTACGCCGTCATCAAGGACGGCGAGGCCTGGCTGATCAACGTCCACATTCCCGAATACACCATGGGGACCTGGACCAACCACGCCGCGCGCCGAACCCGCAAGCTCCTGCTCCACCGCAAGGAGATCGACAAGCTGGTCTCCAAGACCAAGGAGGGCGGGCTCACCCTGGTGCCGCTCGCCATCTACTTCAAGGACGGCAGGGCCAAGATAGAGATCGGCCTCGCCAAGGGAAAGAAAGACTGGGACAAGCGGCAGACGCTGGCCGAGAACCAGGCCAAGCGGGAGATGGCGCGCGCGCTCAGGCACAGGAACAGGTGATCGTGAGGGGCAAGGCCCGGCGAGCCACCGCCGCGGCGCTCGCGCTGGCGGTGACGACTCCCATGTTGTCCGCGTGCTTCGAGGAGCCCTCGGCTCACGAGGCGGTGCGCGACTTCCTGATCGGCTGGCAGACGGGCGACTACGCCGCCGCGGCCAGGCGCACGGACGGCGACGAGAAGGTGGTGAGCCGGGCGCTGGAGGACGCCAAGCTCCAGCTCGACGCGGCCTCGTTCCGTTTCGACGTCACGAGCATGCGGCGCGCGGCGGACGAGGTCGAGGCCGACTTCGACGCCGAGGTCGACCTGGGGGAGAACAACCCCCTGTGGGAGTACGAGGGCGTGCTGCCGCTCCACCTGGTCGACGGCCGGTGGAAGGTGCGCTGGTCGCCCAGCGTCCTGCACCCCCAGCTGCGCGAGGGGGAGCGGTTCGCCGTGAAGGTCACCCCCGAGGGGCGTCAGCCGATCCTCGACCGCAACGGTGACCCGCTGCAGGAGAAGGCCGTCCTGCACGTGGCGAGTGTGGTCCCGGCCACCCTGAAGAGCGGTCAGGCGGACGAGCTCTGCGCGAAACTCTCCAAGATCACAGGCTTTCCCCAGGACCGCCTGCTGAGCCGGATCCGCTCCGCGCCGCCCAACCTCCAGGTCCCCCTGGTCACCTTCGGCCGTACGAAGTTCGGGCAGTTGCGCGCGCAGCTGGAGGCGATCCCCGGGATCACCCTCTCCGCGCAGGAGCAGGCGGTCGCCCCCGCCTCGCCCACCCAGATCGTCGGCACCGTCACCGCGGTCACCCCGGAGAGCGAGCAGCAGCTCGGCGGCCCGCAGCGGGCCGGGGACACGGTCGGCAGGGCCGGTCTGCAGAAGGCGTACCAGGAGCATCTGACCGGTTCGACCGACACACGTGTGATCATCGTCGATCTCAAGACGCTCAAGGTGACCGAGCTCAAGAAGTGGCGGCCCGACCGCTCCACCTCGTCCGTGCAGACCACGCTCGACCGTTCCCACCAGAAGGCGGCCGACAGCGCGCTGCTCGGCGGCGGGGCTCCCGGCATGCTGGTCGCGGTCCAGGCCTCGACCGGCGACATCCTGGCGGTGTCCAGCACCGAGCAGTACGACCAGGAGAAGCATGCCCTCGCGGGGAGGTTCCCCGCGGGGACCGCCTTCTCGATCATGACCGTCGGGGGCATGCTCAAGGCGAAGATCGACCCCAAGCAGAAGATGGCCTGCCCGGCCGACAGGTCCGTCGGGGGGGCCGCGTTCCACCAGGAGGGCGCGCCCGCGGGGAGCTCGCCGAGCATCCAGGCCAACTTCGCCACCGGCTGCGTGACCGCGCTCGCCGCGCTGGCCCGCAGGATCGACGGCGCGGAGCTGGCGGCCGACGCCGCGAAGTTCGGCATCGGGGCGCCGTGGACGCTCCCGCTGAGGTCGTTCAGCGGCTCCATGAAACCGCTGAAGAACGACGCGGCCACGGCCAAGGCGATCGCCGGGCAGAACGTCCTGGTCAGCCCGCTGTCCATGGCGCTGGTCGCGGGAGCCGTCTCCTCGGGCACCTGGCGCCCGCCGGTCCTGGTCACCGAGCCCGAGGTCGCCGACTCCACACCCGACGCCAAGCCGTCCAAGGCGCCGGACCCGGTCAAGCTGGACGACAAGACGGTCGAGACCCTCCGCACCTTCATGCGCAGTGGAGTGACGGTGGGCTCCGCGCGTGCCGCCGCGGCACCCGGCGACCCCGTCCACGGCATCACCGCCGTCGCCTCGCAGAAACGCAGGCCGCTCGCCTGGTTCGTGGGGTGGCAGGGGGACGTCGCCGTCGCGGTGCTGACGCAGAGCTCGGACGCCACGGCCGGGGCGGCCGTCGCGGGGAGGTTCTTCCAGGGGCTTCACGCGGGGTTGTGACGTTCCGCACTGTTTTTTTCACCCTGAGCAACCATGGGGTGTCTTGTTTGCGTCCTTCTAAGTGACCGGGCTCCGCTTGGGGGGTTGCGGACCCGGTCGCAATGATGGGACAGGGCCTCATCTCGGGGGAAGCCCTGCCGTCAGGACCGGCTCGACCCTGCCGGTCAACCCCGGGGACGCTCGCGATTCGCGGGTGTCCCCGGGGTTTCGGCGTTCGGGGCTCCGCTGGTTCACGCAGGCGCCGCGCGGGAATTCGATTCGCGTCGGCCGTGTTGTAGGAGGTATCTTCGGATGGCTCGACCCCACGGGGTCGCGTTGAAAACTCAACAGGGGGTGACTGGTTTCGACTTTGGCTTTTCAAGCCAGGTGAAGCGGGTCGAGGACTGCGGACATAACCTCGTTAACACTGTGACCGCGACCAACAAGTGCCAATAAGACGCACTCCGAAGTCAGCCAGGGCAACCTGGCACTCGCCGCCTAAGCAGCGAGTGACTTCTGCCGGCCCGGGAGCGCCTCCGGCCCGGATCCGGCATCGCTAGGAGGCTCAACCGATCGACCCGGCCACGGGGAAGATCGGGAAATCTTACAGTGGCTGAGCCCGTCGGCGACTTGCCTGCGTGATTGCCGGGGCTGAGAAAAGCACAGCAGGCTGCACCCGGAGAAGCCCTGTCTTGGAGTTGAAGGACGCGGGTTCGATTCCCGCCACCTCCACCCCCGTTCCGCGCCGACCGCGCGGAACAGATCGCCGAAGGGCGGTCGAGTCGGCCCAGCGCCGCCTCGGCCGCCCTTCGTCTTTTCCTGGCCGCAGCGGGGTCGCTTTTTCGGAAGCCTTCGTCGCCGGGTGAACTCGCCTTCCGGTCGTGACGCCGCCCCGTGGTTCTCGCGGCTAGGGCGTGTTTTAGAAGTCGGTGATGTGCCTGGTTGGCCGTCCGGGGAAGTGGCGGGCGGCCATCCAGACGGTGAGGTCGCGGGCGATGTCGTTGATGTTGCTCGAGGTGGTGACCTGGTGCTCGTTTCGGGTGCTGTCGCGGCGGACGACCTCGTATCCGCCTTCGCCCAGCACAGCCACCGAGGCGAACCAAACAGGGGCATCCTCATCGGGCTGGATCACGACGAAGGAGTTGTCGGAGTCGTTCAGATCACTGATCATCATGAACAGCGCGTCCTCGGACGGATCGTCGATGCGGTCTCCGTTTTCACTGTCGGCGCCGTAGTACTGAGCCCCCATCTACGCTCTCCCTCTCGCCCCGCTCAACCTGGTCGCGGTCAGCATGGCATGCGAAAGCGGCCGCTCTGCCGGGTCACAGCCATTCGCCGATCGCGGCAATCAGCACGGTGGCCTCGAAGCGGACCGCGAGCTTGTCAAAGCGGGTGGCCACCGCCCGGTTG
>NZ_JBEZEZ010000041.1:0-67132 GCF_040649155.1 Streptosporangium sp. NPDC049046
CCGCCGCCTTGTCGTGGGGGGCTGGCCGGCGCTTCTCCCCCGGGCGGGGCCCGCCCCCGGCGCACGCCGGGACCGGCCCTCTCCCCATGTCCGCTCGGGCTCCCCGCGCGCCTCGCTCCTCGCTCCTCGCGTCGGGGCGGAGCACGCTCGGCCCCGGCGGCACTCCCACTCCAGGCCCACTCCAGGCCCACTCCAGGCCCACTCCCCTGGCCGAAGCCGGGACTCCGCGCCCGGCAGCTCCGATCGCGAACGCGCCGGTCGGTCTTTTCCGGTTTCAGACGGCCGCCTCAGCCGCCCAGGTACTCCCCCGCCGCGTCGAGGAGCCAGGCCGCGAGGTAGGCCGCGAAGGACGAGCGTACGAATATGTGGAACTCGTCGTCCCCGCGCGCGGCGAGGACGACCTGGGCTCGGGCGAGCATGGTCTGGGCGCAGCGGCCGGGGCCGAACACGCGAGGGTGCAGGTCGAGGGCGCAGCCGTGGGAGAGCAGGTCACGGGCCCTGGGACCGGCCACGAGCAGTACGGTCCGCTGGGCGGAGACGTCGGTGACGGCGGCGTGACCGGTTCCGGCCGCGGCTCGCAGCCGGGTCTCCAGACCCGTGTCGCCCGCGGGCCCGACGACGAGCCACTCGTCGGGACCGAGCCACAACACCAGGGTGTCGCTCCCGGCCGTACCGGACGGCGGCACATCGTGTCCGACGCTCGCGAAGGTGCCCGGCTCGACGGGGAGCGGGACGCCGAGGGCGGCGAGGGCGCCGGCGACGCCAGTCGCGGTGCCGCTCCCCGGCTCCACCCGCAGGTCGATCTGGGTGAGGAACGGCAGCTCCGCGATGCGGAGGTCCTGGCTCGACACCGGTTCCAGCCGGGCGAGCGGGCTCAACCGCCCGGTCGGTGGCTCAGCCATCGCGGCGCGCTCCCTCGGGGTCGTAGAGGACGTGGTGGGTGACGGTGACGGGCAGCAGCTCCCCTGCGACGGGCACGTACAGCCGCTCGCCGACGCGTTCGCGCCCGCCGCTGACGAGGGCGAGGGCGAAGGTCCTGCCGAGCGCGGCGCTGCGGTAGCTGGAGGTGACGTGGCCGAGCGTGGGGACCGGCGGCTCGGGCAGCCGGTCGAAGGCCACCAGGTGGGAGCCCTCGGGCAGCAGGAGGTCCGGGTCGAGCGGCAGCAGGCCGACCAGGTGCTTGCGGTCGGGCCTGGCGGTGTCGGCGCGGGAGAAGGAACGCTTCCCGAGGAAGTCGGCCTTCTTCTTGGACACCACCCACTCCATGCCGAGGTCGGCGGGGGTGACCGTGCCGTCGGTGTCCTGCCCCACGATGGGGTAGCCCTTCTCGGCCCGCAGCACGTGCATCGTCTCGGTCCCGTACGGGGTGACCGCCCCGGTGGCCTGGAGCGCCTCCCACAGGGCGAGCCCGTCCCAGGCGCTGACGTTGATCTCGTACGCCAGCTCACCGGAGAAGCTGATCCGGCACACCCGCGCGTCCATGCCCGCCACCCGGCCGTCACGCCACGTCATGAACGGGAAGCTCGCGTTGTCCACGGCGAGGTCGGGGGCGAGTGCTGCGAGCACCTCGCGGGAGCGCGGCCCGGCGAGCGCGACCGTCGCCCACTGCTCGGTGACCGAGGTGCAGTAGACCCGCAGCGACGGCCATTCCGTCTGCAGCCACTCCTCCATCCAGTCGAGGACGGCCGCGGCGTTGCCGGTGGTGGTCGTCACCAGGAAACGGTTCTCGGCCAGGCGGATCACCGTACCGTCGTCGAAGACCATCCCGTCGGGGCGGCACATCACGCCGTAGCGGATCGAGCCGACCTTGAGGGTGCTCATCAGGTTGGTGTAGAGCCGGTCGAGCAGCTGCGCGGCGTCCGGCCCCTGAATGTCGATCTTGCCGAGTGTGGAGGCGTCCATCGCTCCGGCCGCCTCCCGCACGGCCCGGCACTCGCGCAGGACGGCGGCCTCCATGTCCTCGCCCTCGCGTGGGTAGTACCAGGGCCGCTTCCACTGGCCGACGTTCTCGAACGGCGCTCCGTGGGCCACGTGCCACTCGTGCAGCGCGGTGACCCGGACGGGATCGTGCAGCGCTCCCCTGTCGCGCCCGGCGAGGGTCGCGAAGGAGACGGGCACGTAGGGCGCGCGGAAGGTGGTGGTGCCCAGCTCCGAGACGTCCACGCCAAGGAGGTGGGCGACGACACCGCTGGTGAGCACCCCTGAGGTCTTTCCCTGGTCGTGCGCGGTTCCCGCGGTGGTGTAACGCTTGACGTGCTCGACCGAACGGAGCCCGGCCCCGGTGGCGCGCATGATGTCGGCGACGGTGACGTCGCGCTGCAGGTCGACGAAGTGGGTCCGGTAGTCGTCGGCGGGGACGAGCCACACGTGCTCGGGAAGGGCTCCGCCCAGTGTCTCGTCGGCTGTCTCGTCGGCTGTCTCCCGGAGGTTCGAGAACGCCTGCGTGTCCCGCGCTCCCCCGGCCCCCGCGGCCTCCGTCGCCTCCCGGGCGGACGCGTGGGGGACGGTCGGGAGGGCACCGAAACCGGCCGCCTCGGCGGCCCGCGCTCCGGCGGCGGCGCCGTCCTCCAGGCAGGAGGCGAGGGTGCGGAGCCCTCGGGCGGCCCCGGCCACCTCGACGGCCTGACGGCAGGTTCCGGGGACGAAGGAGCCGAGCGCCTCGTCGTAGCGAAGTGTCCCCGACGCCTGGCTGAACAGGTGGACGGCGGGGTTCCATCCGCCCGAGACGAGCAACAGGTCGGCTTCGATCTCGCGTCCGCCGGAGGTGTCCGCCTCGGACGCGTTCGTCCCGGAAGCGGACGCCTCTGGGGCGACACCTCCGGGCGCGGCGGACCCGGACGCGGTGATCCCAGAGGTGACGGCCTCTGACGTGTTCGTCCCGGCAGCGGCTCCGGAAGGCGTGCCGGCCTCGGCGGGTCTTTTCGAGACGGTCACGGAGGTGACGCCGTGTTCGCCGTTCACACGGGTGACGACGTGACCGGTGAGCACCTCGGCACCTCCGAGGCCCCCGGCGAGGTCCCCCGCGTCCGTGCCGTCCACGTCGTCCGGACCGCTCAAATCATCCGGGCCGCCCCGCCCCGCCACCCCGCCGGGGCCGTTCCGGCTCGGGTCGGCGGCGGGGCGCGTGTCCACGACGGCGGCGATCTCGACGCCCGCGGCGGCCAGGTCGCGGGCCGCGGCGTAGGCGCTGTCCCCGGTGGTGAAGACCACCGCGCGGCGGCCGGGCAGGACCCCGTACCGGTTGACGTAGGCGCGCGCCGAACCGGCGAGCATCACACCCGGCAGGTCGTTGCCCGCGAAGGCGATCGAACGCTCGTGCGCGCCCGTGGCGAGCACGACGCGGCGGGCCCGGACGCGCCAGACGCGCGTCCGGGAGGAGGCGTTCTCCCCCCTGCGTTCCACGGCGACCAGGTAGTTGTCGTCGTAGTAGCCGAACACGCTGGTACGGGTGAGCACCCGCACCTCGGGACGGGCCTCCAGCTCGGCCAGCGCGGTGGCGGCCCAGGTCGCGCCCGGGAGGCCGTCGACGTTCTCGCCGGTGTCGGGCAGGCTTCCACCCGGCGAGGGACGGTCGTCGGCGAGGATCACCCGGGCGCCCGAGGTGGCCGCCGCGGCCGCCGCCGCGAGGCCCGCCGGCCCCGCGCCGACCACCAGGACGTCGCAGTGCGCGTACACGCCGTCGTGGCGCGCCGGGTCGGGTTCGGCGGCGAGCCTGCCCCTGCCCGGCAGGCCGGTGGCCACCAGTCCCGCGTACAGCTCGACGACGGTGGCCTGGAGCATCGGCTCGGGGAAGGGGTGCTCGATCTGGACGACGGCGTTGGGCTCCTCGGTCCAGGCGGCGAAGATCCCGCGAGGGCGGCCGAGCGCGACGCTCGTCGCGACCGTACGGACGCCGTTGGCGAGCAACGCGGCGGCGAGCGTGTCGCCCCGGTACCCCTCGTAGTCGCGGCCGTCGAACCGGAACGGCAGTGTCCCCCCGCGATAGCCCGCCCGGCGGAACGGCTGCTCGCTCACCGGCTCACCGGCCCCGGCTCGCCCACCCGGTAGACGGCGTGGAACTCGTTGGTGGCGGTGTCGCGGACCGCGTTGAACCAGCGGCGGCATCCGGCCACGTGGTACCAGCGCTCCGCGAAGGGCCCCTTGGGGTTGTCGCGGAAGAACAGGTATCTCGCCCACTCCTCGTCGGAGAGCGCGGCGGGGTCGTCGGGGTAGACGACATGGGCCTGCCCGCCGTAGTGGAACTCGGCCTCGTCCCGTGGCCCGCACCACGGACAGGGGATCAGCAGCATCGGTCGGGCTCCTTCAGTGGGCCACCGCGGCGGCGCCGTGCTCGTCCACGAGCGCGCCGGTGGTGAATCGTTCGAGTGTGAAGGCGGCGTTGAGGGGGTGCGGCTCGTCGTGGGCGATCGTGTGCGCGTAGCACCATCCGACGCCCGGGGTGGCCTTGAAGCCGCCGGTCCCCCATCCGCAGTTGACGTAGAGGCGGTCGACGGGGGTGAGCCCGACGACGGGCGAGGCGTCGGGGGTGACGTCGACGATCCCTCCCCAGGTGCGCAGCACGTGGGCCCGCGCGAAGACGGGGAACAGCTCGAGCGCCGCCGCCATCTGCCGCTCGATGATGTGGAACGCGCCGCGCTGCCGGTAGGAGTTGTAGGCGTCGATGCCCGCCCCCATGACCAGCTCGCCCTTGTGCGCCTGGCTGACGTAGACGTGCACCGCGTTGGACATGACCACCGTGGGGTGTACGGGCTCCAGCAGCTCCGAGACCAGGGCCTGCAGCGGGTGGCTCTGCACCGGCAGCTCCACCCCCGCCATCCGGCCGACGACCGAGGAGTGTCCCGCCGCGCACATCGCGACCCTGCCCGCGGCGATGCGACCCCTGGTGGTGCGTACGGCCTCCGCCCGCCCGTCCACGACGTCGATGCCGGTGACCTCGCAGTGCTCGATCAGGTCGACGCCCATCGCGGCGGCGGCGCGGGCGAACCCCCACGCCACGTAGTCGTGCTTGGCGATTCCCGCGCGCGGCTGGTATGTGGCGCCGAGGACCGGGTAGCGGGTGCCGGGCGAGACGTCGACGATCGGGCAGACCTCCTTCACCTCCTCGGGGCCGAGCCATTCGGCGTCGACGCCGTTGAGGCGGTTGGCGTTGACCCGGCGGACGCCCTCCCTGACGTCCTGCAGGCTGTGCGCGAGATTGAGCACGCCGCGCTGGCTGAACAGGAGGGGATAGCCGAGGTCCTCCTCCAGCCCTTCCCACAGCTTCAGCGAGTGCTCGTAGATGCCCGCGCTCTCGTCCCACAAGTAGTTGGACCGGATGATGGTGGTGTTGCGGGCCATGTTGCCGCCGGCCAGCCAGCCCTTCTCCAGCACGGCCACGTTCGTGATCCCGTGGTTCCTGGCCAGGTAGTAGGCGGTGGCCAGGCCGTGGCCTCCGCCGCCGACGATCACCACGTCGTAGGAGGGCTTCGGCTCGGGAGCACTCCACAGCCGGTCGGGGTGCTCGGGGAGCTCCTCGGTGCTCATCGTTTTCCTTTCGGCGTGGAGTCCTCCGCCTTCATGCACGGCAAGGAAGTCGACGTCGTCCCTTCTCGGTCCCTCGGGCGAGCCCGCACGCGGGCGGGTTCGGGCCTCGCGGAGTTCACGGGCATCCCCTTCGTTCCCGGTGCCCGGTCAGCCACGCAGGCGCTCCATCGCCGGGTCGTAGAGCGGCTCCTCGGCGACGACGGCGGGCACCCGCTTGTCGAAGTAGCCGATGTGCAGCTCTCTCCCAGGCACGGACAGCTCGGCGGGCAGCCAGGCGTAGGCGATGTTCTTGCCGATCGTGTGGCCGTAGGCGGCGCTGGTGACGTATCCGGCGCGGGACGCGCCGTCGTACACCGGCTCCTTGCCCATCACGACGGCGGCGGGGTCGTCGACGGTGAGGCAGGTCAGCCTGCGCCGGGGGGTGGTGCCGCGCTCGGCGAGGGCCGCGCGGCCGATGAAGTCGCCCCGGTCGGCCTTGCGCACGGCGAAGCCGAGGCCCGCCTCGTACGGGTCGTGCTCGTAGGTCATGTCGGTGCCGAAGGAGCGGTAGCCCTTCTCCAGCCGCAGGCTGTTGAAGGCGCCGCGGCCCGCCGCGATGATCCCGTGCTCCTGGCCCGCCTCCCAGAGGGTGTCCCACAGCTTCGCGCCCATGTCGGCCGTCGTGTAGAGCTCCCAGCCCAACTCCCCGATGTAGGAGAGCCGCAGCGCGGTGACGGGCACGGCGCCGACGTACGCCCGCGCGGCACGGAAGTAGCGGAAACCGCCGGGGCCGAAGGCGGGCCCGGCGAGCGGGGCGACGACCTCGCGGGCCAGGGGACCCCAGACGCCGACGCAGCAGGTTCCCGGCGTGATGTCGGTGACGGTGACCGACCCGTCGGCGGGCAGGTGACGGCGCAGCCAGTCGAGGTCGAGGTTGCCGTTGGCGCCGACCTGGAACAGGTCGCGGCCCAGCCGGGCGACGGTGATGTCGCTGCGGATGCCGCCGTCGTGGTCGAGCAGCAGGCAGTACGTGACCGAGCCGACGGACTTGTCGACGTCGCCCGTGGAGATCCGCTGTAGAAAGGCGGCGGCACCGCGGCCCGCGACCTCGATCCGCTTGAGCGCGCTCATGTCGTAGAGGGCGACGGCCTCGCGTGAGACCTGGGCCTCCGCGCCGACGATCGGCGACCAGTGGCGGGCGGCCCACTCGTTGGGGCGGGGGATGTCACGGCCGTCGAGCAGAGGCGCGTTGGCTCCGTACCACTGGGGCCGCTCCCAGCCGGCGGCCTCGAGGAAGTAGGCGTCCAGCTCGCGCTGGCGGGCGTGGAAGGGGCTGGTGCGCAGCGGGCGCAGGTTCTCCGCCGGTTGGAGCGGGTGGATGATGTCGTAGACCTCGACGAAGTTCTGGCAGTCGCGGGTGCGGACGTACTCGGGGGCCAGCTGGTGGGCCTCGAACCGGTTGACGTCGCACTCGTGCAGGTCGAAGGAGGAACAGTGACCGTCGGCCAGCCACTCGGCCATGGCACGGCCCACTCCCGCCGAGTGGGTGACCCACACGGCCTCGGCCACCCAGAAGCCCTCCACCTCGCGTGACCGTCCGAGCAGCGGCATGTTGTCGGTGGTGAAGGAGAACAGGCCGTTGATCCCCGCTTCGAGCTCGGCCTTCCCCGTGGCGGGCAGCAGCGCCTTCGTCTCGGCCCAGGCAGGGGCGAAGTCGTCGCCGGTGAACGCCAGCACCGAGGGCATGACCTCTGCGTCGGCGATCGGGAGGATCTCCTCGGCGGTGATCGGCATCGGGCGGTGGCCGTAGTAGCCGACGCCGAGCCGGTCGAAGCGCTCCCGGTAGTACAGGTCGGCGTCCTGGTGACGCAGGATCGGCCGGACGGCCTCGCCGGCCTGTCCGGCGAGCGCGGGGACGGGACCTGTCCAGGCGAACTGGTGGGCGAGGGGGGTGAGCGGCAGCGTCATGCCGACCATGCCCGCGACCTTGGGCCCCCAGATCCCGGCACAGCAGACCACGAGGTCCGCGGGGATCTCGCCCCGGTCGGTGACGACGGCCGCGACCCGGTCGTCCTCGACGCGGATGTCCAGCACCTCGTGCCGGTCGAGGACGCGAACACCGCGTTCCTGCGCGCGCGCGAGCTGGACCTCGACGGCGCGCACGGCTTTGGCCAGGCCGTCGGTGGGGACGAACAGCCCTCCGAGGATCCTGTCCCGGTCCAGCAGGGAGTGGCGCTCCACGCACTCCTCGGGGGTGAGCACGCTCGCCTCGATCCCCCAGGAGGTCGCCCAGCCGTGGCGCCGGTGCAGCTCGGCGAGCCGCTCTGGCGTGGTGGCCACCTCCAGGCCGCCCACCTGAAGGAAGCAGCCGAGGTCGACGAGCTTCTCGACGGTGTAGCGGGCGAGCTCCGCCATGGTCTTGGAGGGGTTGGTCTGGAAGACCAGGCCCGGCGCGTGGGAGGACGATCCCCCGGTGGCGGGCACGGCGCCCTGGTCGACGACGGTGATGTCGTTCCAGCCCCTGGCCGAGAGCTCGTCGGCGAGGGCCGCCCCGACGACCCCGGCTCCGATGATGACGACGCGTCGGCCCGCCATACCCACCTCCGTCGTTGCGCAGTCCGAAACGAAGTGCGCTTCCCGCAACAGATTGTCCTCCCGTCTCCAACACTGTCAAGAACGGACCGGCGGTCGTCCACGGGAAACGGAAGACGCTCATCGCAATGCGCTCGTCTCCAAAGCGCGCCTCGATGCCGGAGGTGCCGTCGGCGTGGACGATCTCGTCCTCGCCGACGGTCGTCCAGGGGTTGGTGTCGACCACCCGTCTGGAGATCTACTCGGCCACGATCCTCACCGTGGCCGATGGAAGGTTCCGGGTAAGCGGACGACCGTAATAAACCGGTCAGTACGGCACGTTTCCCCCAGGGAACATACGTGACACATCACGGTAATGGCTGATCTATAGCGTCACGCGCAATACCGGGTTCCTCAAGGAGCACGTGGTGCGCAAAGTCCTCATCCCCCTCATCTCCCTCTCCCTCTCCTTCACCCTCGTAGCCGTGCAACCCCAGCAGGCCAACGCCAAGGTCAAACTCGATCTTGAGACGTTGACCGGCGCCGAGGCCGTCTCCCTCATGGCCGCCGGCAAGCTGACCTCGGTCGACCTGACCAAGGCGTACATCGACCGGATCACCGCGCTGAACAAGCGCGGGCCCGGCCTTAACGCCGTCACGGACCTCAACCCCAACGCGTTGAGGGAGGCCGAGGCGTACGACCGCCTGCGTAAGAAGGGCAAGTCGCTCGGCCCCGCCATGGGGCTGCCGATCCTGCTCAAGGATCTGATCGACGTCGAGGGCATGCCCACGACGGCGAACAACTGGTCGCTGCGCCGGTCCTTCCCGGCCTCCGACGCCGGCATCACCAAGAAGCTGAAGGAACGCGGCGTCGTGATCCTCGGCAAGGTGGGGCTGTCGGAGTACGCCAACAGCTTCGGCTCGCAGCCCTCCGGGTTCGGCAACTACGGCGGCCAGGTCATCAACGGCATCGACGCCGACCAGAACCCCTCCGGGTCGTCGTCGGGCACCGGCGCGGCCATGGCCGCGGCGCTGTCGACGCTGGGCATCGGGACCGAGACCTCCGGTTCCATCATCTCGCCGTCGAACGCGCAGTCGCTCGTGGGTCTGCGGCCGACCGTGGGTCTCGTGCCCGGTTACGGCATCGCGCCCATCTCGGCCTCGCAGGACATCGCCGGCCCGATGGTCCGCACGGTCTCCGACGCCGCGCTCACACTGGCCTCGATCGCCGGGCCCGACCCGGTGGCCGACGCCGGGTACAAGGCCATGTTCGGCGACGACTACATCGCCAAGGGCATCATCCCGCCGCTCCCCGCGACGCTGCCCGACTACACCAAGGCCATCGATCCCGACTTCGTGCGCGGCAAGAAGATCGGGTACAACGGCACCCTCACCGAGGGCAGTCCGCTCAAGATCGCATACGACGCCCTGACCGCCGCCGGCGCCATCCTGGTGCCCCGCCCGCAGGCGACGATCCCCGCACTGCCCGCGCTGCCCAGCGGCTATGAGCAGCACAAGAGCATCGACTCCTACTACGAGCGGCTCGGCCCGCAGGCGCCGATCAAATCGCTGGTCGAAGAGGTGCAGGTCAACCAGGCCGAAGCTCACCAGGCGCTCAAGTTCGGCAACGTCAACCACCTGAACTCGTCGCAGGCGGACGTGACCCCGGGTGGGGCCAACGAGCAGGCGTACCGGACGAACCTCGCGATCCGTAAGGCCGCCTGGCACAAGGCCATCGACGACATGGTGACGTACACCAACTCGGACCCGGCGCAACCGGCCGACCCGGTGATCGCCATCCTGGGCGGCGCGCCGAGCGCCCCGCAGGCCGGTTACCCGTCGATCACGATCCCGATGGGCTACACCGCGACCCATCGGCGCGCCCAGAACGTGCTGGTCCACGGCAACGCCTACAGCGAGTTCAACCTGCTCGGCGTCGCCTACGTCATCGAGCAGGCCACCAAGCTGCGCCGGCCGGCCAGCCTCGTGAACCCGAGCATGTACCGCTGCGCGAAGACGACCCCGGCTCCGCCGTTCGCCGAGCGCGGCGCCTGCAACCCCGACTACGACGCCGTCCTCAAGGTGACCCACTACGACTCCCGGCCGCTCGGTTTCTCGCTGGAGACCGAGACGGCGCAGAGCCTGATCCAGAAGCTGAACAAGGACGAGGTCTCGGCCGAGGAGCTCACCCGCGCCTACCTCGACCGCATCGCGCTGACCAACGCCGAGGGCCCGGCCACCCAGGCCGTCCGCGAGATCAACACCGACGCGATCAAGGAGGCCCGCAAGCTCGACCAGGAGCGGGGGAAGCACCGCACCGGCAAGCCCACCGGCCCGAACGACAAGCGCCCGCCGCGTCCGGCCCTCTGGGGCCTGCCGGTGCTGGTCAACGACACCATCGACGCCAAGTCGCTGTCGACCACGGGCGGCTCGATCGCCCTCCAGGGTCTCAAGCCGGCCGACGACTCCGCCCTCGTGGCGAAGCTGAAGGCCGCCGGCGCGATCGTGCTCGGCAAGACCAACGTCACCGAGCTGAACGGCGTCTTCGACGCCAACCTGCCGAAGGGCTACTCCTCGCTCGGCGGCCAGGTCCTGCTCCCGAACGACACCGACAAGACCCCGGCGGGTTCGTCGGCCGGCGCCGCGGCGGCCACCGCCTCGGGTCTGGCCGCGATCACGATCGGCATGGAGACCTCACTCGACTCGGCGCAGCTCCTCGCCCCGGCCGACGCGGCCGGTGTGGTGGGACTCAAGCCGACCGTCGGCCTGGTCAGCACGACCGGGGTGCTCCCTGTGGCCAGGTCGCAGGACGCCCCCGGCCCGATCACCCGCAGCGTCGGCGACGCCGCGACGATCCTCAACGTGATCGCCGACCCGGCGAGCCCGGTCGACTACACGAAGGACCTCAAGGCCGACGCCCTCGCCGGCAAGAAGATCGCCGTGGTGTCCAGCACGAGCGCCCCCTACCAGGAGGCGATCGCCAAGCTCCAGGGCCTCGGCGCGACCGTCACCCAGGTCTCGATCGCCACACCGGCCGCGACCGACAGCGTCGTCGCCACCGAGTTCAAGCGTGACCTGAACGCCTACCTCGGCGCGGCCAAGCCCGGCACGACGCTGCAGAGCATCATCGACTACAACAACGCCAACCCGGTCGAGGGCCTGAAGTACCAGCAGGGTCAACTGCTGGCCGCCCAGGCGATCGACCTGTCCGACCCCGCGACGAACGCCAAGTACACGGCCGACCTGGAGGCCGGCAAGGCCGCCAACAAAGCCGTCCTGGACACCGTCCTGAGCGGGTATGACCTGATCCTGGTCCCGAGCGGCAGCAACGTGATCGGCTACGCCGACCGCGCCGGCTACCCCGCGCTCACCATCCCCGCCGGGTATGGCGCGCAGCAGAGCTCGTCGGGCCGCAACCCCATCGGTGTGACGCTGATCGGCGGCGCCTTCTCGGAGGCGAAGCTGCTGGCCGGCGGCTACGCGCTGGAGCAGGCGATCGACGACCGCCTCGCCCCCAGCTACACCAACCCCAGCATGTGGCGCTGCGTCCCGGAGAGCACCTTCTTCACGGGCGAGTTCTGCCTGCCGGGCGACCGCCTGGCCCCTCGTTACAAGGGCTGACCACCGGTTGAAGAGAAGGGCCCGCGGTCTCCCCCGCGGGCCCTTCTCTCGTTGCTGGGGTACGACCTGAGCTGCCCGTCCACTGCCTGACCTGGGCCGGGGTCGGCCCATCGCGAAGGTCTCCGGGTCATCGGGCGGCACCTGGGCCGGGTCGTCGAGGCCGACCTCCACCCCTTCGGCACGGCTGATCTCGGCCACGCTGTGAGCGAGCGCCGACTGCATCCGCACCCCTGGTCGGCCACCGGAACACGGTGGTCACGGAGACGGTCCATCGGAAGCAGATCCGGCCGGTGCTCATGCAAGGCGCCGAGGCCATGGATGACATCTTTGGGAGTTAGTCACTCACGCCCCGTTCCGAAGGTCAGGAACGGGGCGTTTTGGCTGATGGGCACTACTGGGTTCGAACCAGTGACATCTCGCTTGTAAGGCGATCCCAGCAGGGGTGCGACCAGGGCGGATACCGGCCCTGACCTGGGCGTACGGTCCACAGACGTCCACCGTTGTCCAGCCCTGTCCGTGCTTGTTGTCACCCAGTTGGTCACTCACCCCCGTCGTCTTCCTCGGCAAAGTCATCGTCGATCTCAAAGGAAGCGAAGAATGGAAGTTACCGTTCGGCGGACCTCCTTGGAGGTTCGGTGCCGGAACCGAGCGAGACTCCATCTCCGGCAGCCGATCTGCTGGGGACGCGCTTCCTCATGCCTGGCCCTCACAGCTGCGAGTGTAAGCTGGCACACCTCAACGAGCAGGACTGATCCAACCGATCACCCTGCGTCGGGCATTGGGCTAACGTGATATCCATGAAGCGCGTCCAGCAGTACCAAGCCGCCTCCATCGCGGTTCTCGCAGGCTGGCTGGCCGATCATCCCAACGAGGAGATGCGCTGGCGCTTGGTCGCCGAATTCCTGGAGGAGTACCGGCACGAGCCATCTTTGGTCCGGCTCGACCTGCTGTCCCTGGAGCCCTCCAGCGTGGGAGATGCCCACTGGGACGTCTTCCTTGCCGCACTCGCCGAGCATCTCGCCGCCAAAGAAGGCCACGCCGGCCCCTCCTGGACCGAATCACGGCGACTCCACCAGTTCTGGTTCCCGTTCAACACCCCGGCGGCCCGTGTCGACGCATTCGTCCATGCCCCCGCCTCCTTCCGTCGCCGTGGAGTTTTTATCCACCCCCAGGAACTAGAGGTCGCATGAACGACGCCCCTCTTCTCGATCGGGCTGCGATCGAGGACGCGTTCCGGCGTCTCGGTGATCGCCTTGCCCGCCGCGGAGTCATTGCTGATCTTTATATCTTCGGTGGAGCGGCTATGGCATTGGCCTACGACGCCCGCCGGTCCACCCGTGACATCGACGCCGTCTTCGAACCGCACGGGATCGTCCTTGACGAGGCACGCGCGGTCGCATCAGAGCTCGGTCTGCCGTCATGGTGGCTCAACGAGCAGGCCAGTGCCTACGTTGCTCCGGGTGGAGACAGCTCTGCCCGACGCGTCTTCGATCATCCGGGGCTACGTGTGTCCGCGGCATCACCGGAACATCTACTGGCGATGAAAGTTCTGGCTGCCCGCCGAAGGGATATCGGCGACATCCAGGCTCTTGTAGAACGCCTCGCCCTTGGCTCAGCCAATGAGGTCCTCGCCCTGTGTGCGGAGATCTTCCCCGACGAACCCGTCCCCGATCGGGCTCGCCTCATGCTGGAAGACCTGTTCGATGAAGGCTGAACACGCTGGGCTTGATCCGATTTGACGGACCTCTGAGATCAAAGGCTCGCCCCCGGAAGGACGTCCAGAGACCGTCCACCACAAGCAGATCCGCCCGGCGCTCATGCAGAGCGTGGAGGCCGTGAACGTCATCTTCAGGAGTTAGTCACTCACGCCCATGTCTTCCGGGGCGCTGCGAGCAAAGCTTCCCTGTCGGTGAGGGCTGCCATCATCGCACGTAAGTGATCAAGGGAGATGCGGTGACGGACTCGCACGAAGAATTCGACTGGCTTGCAAAGCACGGCCCGTTCTATGACATCTCCTGTGTCACCTTCGTCCGGTCCCTCAGCCCTCGCGAGGCGTTGATGCGTCTCGGCGCGGACAGCAGTGGGATCGAAGAGGCGACCTTTGAAAAGCACCAGGAACGAACGATGGAGTACATCGATTCGGACAGCATGCGCACCAGCTATGTGGGCGCGCTGGAAGTGAGCGGCTGGTCCGTGCTGATCCAGCTCTGGACTGGATCGATCGGCCTTAATGGGCCCCTACTGCGCAGCCTCTCCCAGTCGACCGAGGTCGTGTCGGTCTATCGCAACATCCATGCCTCGGACTATTTCGTCTACGCGGTCGACGGTGAAGAGGTCACCTGCTTCGATCAGTTGGTTCCTGGTACACGCTGGGGCAGTGATCCAGACCGCTTGGTCGGCAAGATGCACGAAGTTGGCCTGTCCTGGAAGGGGCCCGGCATCGATGCCCCCTTCCCACGATCCTTCGCCCTGGCGAAAAAGATCACCAGCCTGTCCTTCTCCGAGGACATGCTGAACACACGACTCCTCGGTGCCGCGGTTCGTGACCAGTGACTGGTTTCGCGCCCATGCGGTCTGCCGAAGGGACAGGCAGAGAGGTCAGACGCTCATCAGGGAGCAAGTCAGCAGCTCACACACTTGGGGAACATCGGCATAGGACTTGAGTCGGGCCAGGATCAAGCGGGCGCGTTGGGTGGTGCGCGCTTACGAGGTCGGCGGGCATGTCCAACATCCGTGACGCCGCGTTCGCCGCCTTTTCGGGCTCATCAGCGTCTGCGAAGGCGATGGCAAGCCAAAACAGGTGAAGCGCGAGTTCCCAGGTCCGCGTGTCGTCGTAGCGTGTCAGAATCTCGCTGACATGGCGAGCGATCACCAAGGCACCGCAGTCCCGAAACCCATCCAAAACCACGAATGGCTCTGACCTATTAGCGCAAGTCAGAGCCATTTTGGTGGGCACTACTGGGTTCGAACCAGTGACATCTCGCTTGTAAGGCGAGCGCGCTCAGGAGGTGGGGAGCCAGGCCTTCACCTTGTCGGGGTTGTCGCCGACCCACTTCTCCGCGGCCTCCCCGGCCGTCATCTTGTCCTCGGAGATGTACTTGGCCACGAGGTTCTGGTCCTCGTTCGTCCAGGTGAAGTTCTTGATCAGGTCGTACGCCGGGCTGCCGGAGTCGGCGAACTTCTTGCTCACGATCTTGTCGAGGTCGTAGAGCGGGTAGTCGCAGGCCACCTTCTCGGCGTCGGCGTCGCAGCCCTCGGTGTACTCGGGCAGTTTGATCTTGACGAGCTTGACCTCCGACAGGAACCACTGCGGCTCGTAGAAGTAGCCGAGCATCGGGGTCTTCTGCTTCTCCGCCTGCCTGAACCCGGTGATGAGCGCCGCCTCGCTGCCCGCGTAGACGACCTTGTAGTCCAGCTTCAGGTTCTTCACCAGGGCGGCGTCGTTGGTCACGAAGGACGGGTCGCCGTCGAGCAACTGCCCCTTGCCCCCCGACTCGGAGGTCTTGAACAGGTCGGCGTACTTGTTGAGGTTCTTCCAGTCGGTGATGTCGGGGTACTTCTCGGCCATCCACGGCGGCACGTACCAGCCGATCACACCCTTGTTACCCGTCGACCCCGCCGAGACGGCGACCTTCTGGTCGTCGATGTACTTCTTCTTCAGGTCGTCGTGGGCCCAGTTCTCCACGATCGCGTCGACCTGGCCGGTGGCGAAGCCCTGCCAGGCGACCTCCTCCTTGAGGTCCTTCTTCGTGACCGAGCAGCCGAGATCCTTCTCCGCCACGTGGGCGATGACCGCCGCGGTCGCCTCGTATCCGACCCACGGGTTGATCGCGATGTTGACCGCGCCGCACGCCTTCCTGCCGTCCGCGCCCGAGGCGGCCGGAGCGGCTCCCGTGTCGCTCTCGCCGACCTTCGCCCCGCCGCACGCGGAGACGAGGAGGCCGGTCGCGACCAGGAGCGCCATCGCCCGCGGTCGCCCGATCCTCGAAACTGTCACCAGGTCCTCCTGATATTGGGTGTCGTGTGCCGTGTTCGTTCCGCCCGGCGGGTGTCCGGCCGCGCCCTGTCTCTCGGCTGTCTCTCGGCTGTCTCGTCTCTTCCCGCTCCTCACCGGACGCCGTGCGCCTCGGCGTCGGCCCGCCGTGCCGCCGCCCTGGTGATGCGCTCCAGCATGATCCCGAGTACGACGATCGCCACGCCCGCGGCGAGCCCCTTGCCCCGCAGCTGCAGCTGGGAGAAGCCCGCCACCACGTCGTAGCCGAGCGCGCCGGCGCCGACGAGGCCGCCGACGACGACCATGGAGAGCACGTAGATGAGCCCCTGGCCGGCGGCGAGGGTGAGCGCGGCGCGCGCCATCGGCAGCTGCACCTTGGTGATGAGCTGCCAGGTACTGGAACCCGCGGCCGTGGCGGCCTCCACCGCGCTCGGCGCCACGCCGCGGATGCCGTCCGCGGTGAGCTTGACCGCCACCGGCGCCGCGTAGACGACCGCGGCGATGATCGCGGTGATCCGGGTGGCGCCGAACAGGCCGAGGATCGGCACCAGGTAGACGAACGGCGGCATGGTCTGCCCCGCGTCGAGGACGGGCCGCACCAGCTGGTCGACGCGGTCGCTGCGTCCCATCCAGACGCCGAAAACCACCCCCAGGCCCATCACCAGGACGGTGGCCACCAGCGTGGAGGCGAGTGTCACCATGCTGTCCTGCCACAGGCCGAGCACGACGAGCAGGGCGACGCAGACCGCGGTGACGAGCACGACCCTGACATTCGTCAGGATCGCGGCGAACGCGATCAGCACCGCGCCGACCAGCCACCACGGCGAGTCGGTGAGCAGCGCCTCGAACGGGTTGAGCAGGCCGTAGGAGACCGCGTTCCTGAACGCGCCGGTGTAGACGGCGAGGTTGTCCTGCGCCCACAGGGTGGCCGCGTCGACGCCCTGGCGGACGTACCGTCCGACGTTCGCCTCGCTGGGGAACTCCGCGGCCCACACGTAGACATGGGAGAGGTAGACCAGCACACCGGTGACCGCGAGGACCGCGCCGATCTCCGCGCGGCGGCGGCCCGCCCCACGGGAGAGTCCGGCCCGGTTCCTGGCCTCGACGCGGCGTCCCGCGGCGGAGGTGACCCGGTCGAGCACGATGGCCATCACGACGATCGCCAGGCCCGCGTTGAAGGCGCCGCCGACGTCGAGGGTCTCCAGCGCCTTGACGACGGTCTTGCCCAGGCCGGGGGCGTCGATCAGCGCGGCGATTGTGACCATGCACAGCGCGGCCATGATGGTCTGGTTGACGCCGACGACGATGGTCCGCTTGGCCAGCGGGAGCCGTACCTTCCTCAGGGACTGCCAGGCGGTCGCGCCCAGGGAGGTGCTCGCCTCCAGCGTCGCGGGCCGCACCTCGCGGATGCCGTGCGCGGTGATGCGGATCGTGGGCGGGACGGCGTAGATGACGGTCGCCACGGTCGCGCTCGCCGGGCCGATGAGGAAGAACAGGGTGAGCGGCGCGAGGTAGACGAACGTCGGCATCGTCTGCATGAAGTCGAGCAGCGGGGTGACCAGGCGGTTGAACCGGTCGTTCACCCCGGCCCAGACACCGAGCGGGATGCCGATGAGCAGCGAGATCGCGACGGCGGCCAGGGTGAGGGCGAGGGTGTCCATGCTCTCCTCCCACAGCCCCAGCAGGCCGAAGGAGGCGAAGCCGATCGCGGCCAGCAGGGCCACCCGGAGATTGCCCCACAGCAGCGCGACCGCCGTGGCGATCGCGACCACGCCCAGCCAGCCGACGACCGGCAGCGGGCGCCCGAAGGGCGGCTGGCTGATCAGCGCCTGGACGAAGGTGACGAACTCATCGAGGAAGAGCCGGATGTAGTTGATGAAGTACAGGAAGAACGGGTTCTCGTTCCTGCTGTTGTCGATGACCTCGCTCGCCTCGTTGACCCGTACGTGCAGCGGGGTCAACTCCGCGCCGCCGAGCTGGAAGGTGTCGCGGCCCTGGAGGAAGACCCAGAGCAGCACCCAGGCCGCGACGACGGCGGCGATCAGGTAGCGGCGGGGCCAGGCGGGCAGGAGCCGCAGGCCACCGGCCGGGGTGGCCCTGACGGCCATCAACCCTGCTCCCCTGACCTGCCCGGCCCGGCGACGGGCTCCGCGGACTCGGTGGAGGCTCTGTCCGGAGACGGCCCGGCTGCTCCGGCGGGTTCGGCGAAGGCTCTGTCCGGAGACGGCCCAGCGGCTCCGGTGAGTTCTGCGAGTGTGGCCGGTTTGGTGGTGGCCCCCTCGGGAGACGGCTCGGCGAGCACGCCGAGGACCTCCTCGGCGGTGACGACCCCCAGCAGCTCACCGCCTTCGACGACCTTGACCGGGCGCGTCGCGCGCAGGACCGTGTGCACGACGTCGCGTACGACGACGTCAGGGCCGACCTCCGGGCCGTCCAGCGGTTCGTCCGGCCGGGGCGGGCGCATGATCCAGCGGGTGGTGAGCACGTTCGAGCGGGGCACGTCGCTGACGAACTCGCGCACGTAGTCGTCCACCGGCGCCCCGACGACCTCGTCCGGGGTGCCCATCTGGACGAGCTCGCCGTCGCGCATGATGAGGATGCGGTCGCCGAGCTTGAGCGCCTCGCTCAGGTCGTGGGTGATGAAGATCATCGTCTTCCCGACCTCGCGGTGCAGGCGGATGACCTCGTTCTGCATGTCCCGCCTGATCAGCGGGTCGAGCGCGGAGAACGGCTCGTCGAAGAAGAGCACGTCCGGGTCCACCGCGAGGGCCCTGGCCAGCCCGACGCGCTGCTGCATGCCGCCCGACAGCTGGTCGGGGTAGGAGTCCTCCGAACCCGACAGGCCGACGAGCTCGACCATCTCCCTGGCCCGCTCGTAGCGGGCCTCCTTCCTCATGCCGCGGATCTCCAGCCCGTAGGCCACGTTGTCCAGCACCCGCCGGTGCGGCAGCAACCCGAAGTTCTGGAAGACCATCGCGAAGCGGTGGCGGCGCAGCTCGCGCAGCCGCCGGTCGCCCGCCTCGCGGATGTCCTCGCCGTCGAACAGCACCTGTCCCGCCGTCGGCTCGACGAGCCGGGTCAGGCAGCGGACGAGGGTGGACTTGCCGGAGCCGGACAGGCCCATCACGACGAAGACCTCCTGGGACCGCACGGTGAAGGAGACGTCGCGGACGGCGGTCACGCAGCCCGTCCTCGCCCTCAGCTCGCTTCGCGAGAGCTCCGCGAACGGGGTCCCGACGATCCGCTCCGGACGCGGGCCGAAGACCTTCCAGAGACCTCGCACGTCGAGGACGGCCCGGTCCTCGCGTCGCGCGGCGGCCTCCGGCCGCACCTGCTGGGTCGGTGACGTCATGGTCGTGACCACCTCACGGGTCGTCTGGGGACGAGGGTCGGTCCGTCAGCCGCGGAACCACCGCTGCGGGCGGGGGCGGACGTTCCGCCGCACGTGCTTGGTCTCCCGATACTCGGCCGGACCCGCCTGGCCCGGCTCGCGGCCTATCCCCGGCCGCCTGAAACCGCCCCGCTCCGCCTGAGGGGCGTAAGGGCGGTGGTCGTTGATCCGGACGGTCCCGCGCCGGAGCCGCCCGTTCACCTTCCACCAGGCCCGCAGCAGCACGAACGGCCGTCCTTCCGTTACCGCATGATCCGCTGCGCATAACGCAGTTGCGTATGACGCATCGGAATGCTTAACGAGGAACAGAATCGTCCTTTTTTGTTCACGCAGTCAAGGGTTTGCGGTCTTCATTCCCGTGCCAGCCCAATCGTGAGGAGACCTCGGCCGCGGCCGCCATCACCTGCTCGGCCACCTCCGGGAGGCGCTCGGGCGGCAGCCGGAAGGTCGGACCGGACACGCTCATCGAGGCGACGACCGCACCCTCGACGTTGAAGATCGGCGCCGCCACCGCGGTCAGGCCGATCTCCAGCTCGTCGACGGCGGTGGCGTAGCCACGCCTGCGGACGGTGTCGAGTTCCTCGCGCAGCAGCCCGGCGTCGGTGACGGTCAGGTCGGTGAACGGGCGCAGCGGCCCGGCGGCGAGCCGCTCGAACCGCTCTTCAGGGGCGTGGGCGAGCAGCACCTTGCCGTTGGACGTCGCGTGCAGCGCCACCCGCCGCCCCGCCCAGTTGTAGGCCTGCAGGGCCGAGGGCCCCGCCATCTGGTCGACGTACAGGGCCTCGTCCCGATCGAGGATCGCCACGTTGACGGTCTCGCCGACCGCCGCCGCGAGCCGCTCGCCGCTCGCACGGCTCTCCCGCACCACGTCGAGCCGCACGGTCGCGGCGCCCGCGAGCCGGACGATCCCCACCCCCAGCCGGTACTTCCCCCGGTCGGCGGTCTGCTCGACGAGCTCGTGCAGCTCCAGCGTCATGACGAGACGGAACGCCGTGGAACGGTGCACCCCCAGCTCCGCGGCGATATCGCTGACGCCGAGGTCACCGTGGCGGGCGAGCAGCCGCAGGACGGACAGCGCGCGGTCGACGGACTGCACCGCAGCGCCATCTCTCTCCAGCTCGTTGCTCATGACACAACTGTAAGCGGATCGCGCACAAGCACGGCCTACGGAAAGCCCCCCATCACCGTCCCGGGAGAAGGCCCCGACGACGGAGGTGGCCTCCGTCCATGCCGGAGACCGCGCGAGACGCGGCGGACGGACGGGCACGGTCAGCGGACGGGCACGGTCGGCGGGGGCAGCCGGCGCACGGCCGACGGGCGCACGGTCAGCGGGTGAACGACCGGCGGGCGCGGTCAGCGAGGGGAGCCGTCGCGGTGCCGGTAGAAGTCGGCGTGCTCGGCGGCGAGCGGGGTGTTGCCCAGGATCAGGTCGGCCGCCTTCTCCGCCACCATCATGACCGGCGCATAGATGTTGCCGTTGGTCACGTACGGCATCACCGAGGCGTCCACCACGCGCAACCCCTCCAGGCCGTGGACCCGCATCGACAGCGGATCCACCACCGACATGGCGTCGACGCCCATCCTGGCGGTGCAGGAGGGGTGCAGCGCGGTCTCGCCGTCCCTCGCCACCCAGTCGAGGATCTCCTCGTCGGTCTCGACCCCGGGGCCCGGCGACAGCTCACCGGCGTTGAACGCGTCCATCGCGGGCTGGTTCAGGATGTCGCGGGCGACCCTGACGGCCTCCACCCACTCGCGCCGGTCCTGCTCGGTGGACAGGTAGTTGAAGCGCAGCGCCGGGTGAACCCGGGGATCGGTGCTCTTGATCTTCACCGAGCCGCGCGAGTCGGAGTACATCGGCCCGATGTGCACCTGGTAGCCGTGCCCGCCGGCGGGCGCGGAGCCGTCGTAGCGGACCGCGATGGGCAGGAAGTGGAACATCAGGTTGGGGTAGTCGACGTCGTCGTTGCTCCGGGTGAAGCCGCCCGCCTCGAAGTGGTTGGTCGCGCCGGGGCCGCTGCGCAGGAAGAGCCACCGCGCGCCGATGAGCGGCCGGTTGCGCCACTTCATCGCGGGCTGCATCGACACCGGCTGCTTGCAGCCGTACTGAATGTAGACCTCCAGGTGGTCCTGGAGGTTCTCGCCGACGCCCGGCAGGTCGTGCACGACGTCGACGCCGAGGGCGTCCAGCTCGGCGGCGTTGCCCACCCCGGAGAGCTGCAGCAGCTGCGGGGAGTTGATCGCGCCGCCGCACAGGATCACCTCGCCTGCGTGGACCGTCCGGCCGTCGTACTCGACGCCGACCGCGCGCCCGCCCTCGAAGAGGATCCGGGTGACGTGCGCCCGCGTCTTGACCTCCAGGTTGGGGCGGTTCATCACGGGGTGCAGGTAGGCGCGGGCGGCCGACAGGCGGCGCCCCCTGCTGATGTTGCGGTCGAAGCGGGCGAAGCCCTCCTGGCGGTAGCCGTTGACGTCGTCGGTCAGCGGGTATCCGGCCTGCTGCACCGCCTCGAAGAAGGCGCCGAACAGCGGGTTGCGCACCGGCCCGCGCTCCAGCACCAGGGGGCCGCCCCTCCCCCGCCAGGAGTCGGCGGGGTCGGCGGCCAGGCAGTTCTCCATGCGCTTGAAGTAGGGCAGGCAGTGGGCGAAGTCCCAGGTCTTCATGCCCTCGTCGGCGCCCCAGCGCTCGTAGTCCATGGGGTTGCCGCGCTGGAAGATCATCCCGTTGATGCTGCTGGAGCCGCCGAGCACCTTGCCCCTGGCGTGGTAGATCCGGCGGCCGTTCATGTGCGGCTCGGGCTCGGAGGTGTACTTCCAGTCGTAGAAGCGGTTCCCGATGGGGAAGGGCAGCGCGGCGGGCATGTGGATGAAGACGTCCCACGGGTAGTCGGGGCGGCCCGCCTCCAGCACCAGCACCCGGTTGGCGGGGTCGGCCGACAGCCGGTTCGCGAGGGCGCTTCCCGCAGAACCGCCCCCGACGATGACGAAGTCGTACATGTCTGCCTCGCCTCGCTCAAGCTGGAGGTAATGTCCAAAATTGTAGCGAATGGCGCAATGGGCTGCACTATTCGCAACGGCGATTGTTCCCGCGATGGCATTCGTTGTCCCCAGCGCCTACAGTCCCTGGCTATGGGCAACGATCCCCTCGGCGGCCGTACCGCCGACAGCAGTGGCGGAGTCCAGTCCGTCGACCGGGCCATCACCATCCTGGAGATCCTCTCCGAGCGCCGCGAGGCCGGGGTGAGCGAGATAGCCCAGGAGATATCGGTCCACAAGTCGACGGCGTTCCGGCTGCTGGGGGCACTGGAGTCGCGCGGCCTGGTCGAGCAGGCCGAGGAGCGGGGAAAGTACCGCCTCAGTTTCGGGATCATCCGCCTCGCGGGCGGGGTCGCCTCCCGGCTCGACCTCACCCAGCAGAGCCGCCCCGTCTGCCGCCGCCTCGCCGAGGAGATCGGCGAGACGGTCAACATCGCCGTCCTGCGCTCCCACTACGCGATCAACCTCGACCAGGTACGCGGCCCGGCGGCGGTCACCACCCACAACTGGGTCGGCGAGCTCACCCCGCTGCACGCCACCTCCAGCGGCAAGATCCTGCTCGCCCACCTCGACGACCTGCACCGGGTCCAGCTGATCACCGCGGGCGGGCTGAAGACGTACACCCCGAACACGATCACCTCGGCCGACGCGCTGGAGAAACAGCTTCTCCAGGCCCGCGAGCGGGGTTACGCCGTCACCGTCGAGGAGTACGAGATCGGCCTGAACGCCGTCGCCGCGCCCATCCGCTCCCACGACGGCGAGATCGTCGCAGCCGTCAGCGCGTCCGGCCCGGCCTACCGCTTCGGTGAGGAGCGGCTGCACGAGCTGGCGCCGGTCGTGATCGCCGGAGCCCTGGACATCAGCCACCGCCTCGGCCACACCGACCGAACCTGAGCGCCACGGTCCTCGCCGCACCGACCCCGGCCTGGTGCGCGGCGACCGGCAGCCCCGCGCCGATCGCGAATCGTGCGCCGTAAGCGCCGCCCTGTGGATCGTGCGCCGTAAACGCCGTCCTCCGGCCCAAAAGCGTTCGCCTCGCGTTCCTTGGGCGGACTAGCGTTGTCCTCCATCACGCGCGGGAGGACGCGCCCTGCCCCGCGCCCACGAGCCGGCGAATCGGAGAAGCCACATGACCGCTCAGCTCGTAGCACTCTGCTTCGACGCGAACGACCCGCTCCGTCTCGCGCGCTTCTGGGCCGGAGTCCTGGGCTGGGAGATGGCCGACGACGCCCGCGACGACATCACCCTCCTGCCGAGCGATGACACCGGATTCCTGATCCGATGTCTGCCGACCCCGGAGAAGAAGACTCGCGAGAATCAGATGCACTTCGATCTGACGAGCACCTCCCTTGAGGACCAGCGGCGCACGGTGGCCAGATCGCTCGAACTCGGCGCGCGGCACATCGACATCGGGCAACGCCCCGAGGAGGGGCATGTGGTGCTCGCCGACCCCGAGGGCAACGAGTTCTGCGTCATCGGGCCGGGCAACAACTTTCTCGCCGACTGCGGATTCGTCGGAGCGCTCGCGTGCGACGGTTCGCAGGAGGTCGGATACTTCTGGAGCGAGGCGCTGGGCTGGCCGCTGGTCTGGGACCAGGACCAGGAGACCGCGATCCGCTCGCCACACGGCGGCCCGAAGATCACGTGGGGCGGCCCCCCGGTGGCGCCGAAGACCGGGAAGAACAGGCTGCACTTCGACCTCGCCCCACCCGCGCACGGTGATCATCAGGCGGAGGTCGAGCGTCTCGTCTCCCTTGGCGCGACCCTGATCGAGAGCGGTCCGCGCGGGACCGGCCGGGTGCTGATGGCCGACCCCGACGGCAACGAGTTCAGCGTGTCGCCCCCGCCGATCACGTGACCGGCCCCGGCGGATCGGCGCCGAGCCGGCCGGGAGACCCAGGTCACGTTCGTCCGATGTCACAGGGAGTCGGGCTGCCTCGTCTCAGGAGGTGTAGCCATCGACGACCACGAAAGGGCACACCATGGACGCGCGACTGAACTATTTCGCCGACCCGACCGCCGGCAAGATCCTCAAGCATTTCATGGCGGCGGGCAAGGCGCTCAAGGATTCACCGCTGCCGGCCGCCACACAGGAGCTGGTGGCGCTTCGCGTGAGCCAGATCAACGGCTGCGCCGTCTGCGTCGACATGCACACCAAGGACGCCGTCGCCGCCGGCGAGAGCTCGGTCCGGCTGAACCTGGTCGCCGCGTGGCGGGAGGCCACGGTCTTCACCGAGGCCGAACGTGCCGCGCTGGAGCTGGCGGAGGAGGGGACCCGGATCGCGGACGCGGCCGGCGGGGTCGGCGACGAGGTGTGGGCGTACGCCGCCAAGCACCACGACAGTGAGCAGCTCACCGCCCTGGTGCTCCTGATCTCCTTCATGAACACGGCGAACCGGCTGAACGTCATCAGCCGGCAGCCGGCCGGCGACTACGAGCCCGGCCGGTTCCACTGAGAGGGCGGGGATCAGGTGTGAGCGAGGTCGAGGAGTTCGAGGAGCTGCGGCCGCTGCTGTTCTCGATCGCCTACCGGATCCTGGGCAGTGTCGGCGAAGCCGAGGACGCGGTGCAGGAGACGTGGCTGCGCTTCGACGGCTCGGCGACCCGGCCAACGTCGGTCAAGGCCTTTCTGTCGGCCACGGTCACCCGGATCTCCATCGACGTACTGCGCTCGGCGCGGGTGCGGCGGGAGGAGTACGTCGGCCCGTGGTTCCCCGAGCCGCTGCTGAGCGATCCGTATCAGGATCCGGCGCGGGCGGCGGAGCTGGCCGACTCGGTGTCGATGGCGGCGTTGCTGCTGCTGGAGCGGCTCAGCCCGCTGGAGCGGGCGGTCTTCGTGCTGCGACAGGTGTTCGGCTTCGGGTTCGACGAGGTCGCCACGGCGGTCGGCCGCTCGGAGGCGGCGTGTCGGCAGTTGCTGGTGCGGGCACGACGCCACATGGAGGCCGGGCGTCCACGTTTCGAGACGGTCCGCGCGGAGCGGGAGGAGCTGGCGTCACGGTTCTTCGACGCCTTCCGCGAAGGTGACGTCGCCGGTCTGCGAGAGCTGCTCGCCGCCGACGTGTCGATGGTCGGCGACGGCGGCGGCAAGGCCCCTCAGCTGGCCAGGGCGGTCATCGGCGCCGAGTCCGTGGCCCGGCTGCTCGCCTCCCTCTCCCTCAAGCTGGTCCGCATCGACGTGACGTTCGAGCCGCACGAGGTCAACGGCGGGCCTGGCGCGATCTTCCACGACCGGGACGGCAAGGTGCTCTACGCCCTGGTGCTCGACGTGCTCGACGGGCGGATCCAGACGATCCGCACGGTGATAAACCCCGACAAACTCGGGCACGTGGGCCCGGTAGCGGATGCCTGGGCGATCACCCGCGAGATAAAACAGGCACGCCGCCCCGAGGAATGATCGCGCCGGGGGCGGGGTCCTTCGGTCTGAAGGCCCCCGCCCCTCGGTTTGGGTGATCGGTGGCGGGCGGTGCGAACCATCCGCTACCAGCGATGCGGGCCGGCGCTCCGGCCTTCAGGCCGGGGAGCGCGTCAAGAGGCGTAGGTCTCGAACTCCGCGACCTGTGGCGTGGCGGTCGCCCCGGTGATCCTGAAGGTGATCTTGCTCAGCGAGGTGGCGGCGAAGGTGATGGTGCCCGCCCCGCTGCCGGACTTCAGGACGGCGCCGTTGGCGGCGTTGAGTACCTGCCAGGACCCGATGGCGCCCGTGGCGCCCGACGCCTCACGGATGACGATTCTGGAGACCGTCTTGGCGGAACTCCACTTGATCGAGATGTCACCGGTCGACCCGGACGGCGACCAGTAGGTGCTCAGATTGCCGTCGCGCACGTTGCCGTAGCTGGTCCCACCGCCCTTGCTGGAGCCATCGGAATCGGCCCCGATGCTGAGGTTGGTCCCGCCGGACGGAGGGGTCGACGGCGTGACGGTGGGGGTGGGAGTGGGGTTGTTGGTCGGCGGCGGCGTCTGTGGTGAGCAACTGCCGTTCGACACCTTGATTCCCTTGTTGGCGCCGGCCGTCTGACTGACGATGCTCGGCACGCAGCTCGCCCCGTCGAGGGTGTAGGAGTACGGGACGCTGACGGTGGTGTTGGACTGCGGGTTGGGACCCGCGGGGTTGTTGTCGCCGCTGCGGCTGGACCAGGTCACGTTGTCGAAGATGTTGCCCGCGACCTGCCAGTAGCCGGCCTCGCTGGTGTAGAAGGTGCCCAGGACGTCCTTGGAGTTCCTGAAGTAGTTGTTCTCCACCTTCGCGCGGGCCCCGGCCCGGGAGTTGATGCCGGACTCACGGAGGTTCACGTAGGAGTTGTTGTAGATGTGCGCCACGCCGCCACGCAGCAGAGGGGTGCGGGAGTCGATGTTCTCGTACAGGTTGTGGTGGAAGGTGATGAAGCCGTTTGAACGGTCGCTCTCACTGGAGCCGATGAGCCCGCCGCGGCCGGAGTTGCGCAGGGTGCTGTAGGACAGGGTGACGTACTGGGTGTCGTCCTTCATGTCGAAGAGGCCGTCGAAGCCCTCCGACTCCCCGCCTGAGGCCTCCAGGGTGACGTGATCGACCCAGACGTTGCGGACACCGCTCTCCATGCCGATGGCGTCACCGCCGTTGGACGTGGGCGAGCCCGACTTCTTCACGTTCCGGATGGTGACGTTCTGGATGATGATGTTGCGGGCCTCGCGGATGTGGATGCCCAGCTGGTCGAAGACGGCGCCGTTGCCGACCCCGATGATCGTGACGTTGCTGATCTGCTTGAGCTCGATCACACCGGCGGCGGTGTTGCAGCTCCCGCCCGACACCTTGGTGGTGTTGCCGTGGTTGATGGTCCCCTCGACCTGGATGGTGATCGGGGTGCTGCTGCTGGCCCGGCCGCACAGGGCCGCGTGGATCGCGGTCCCCGTGGTGGCCCGCACCGTCTGCCCGCCCGCGCCGCCGGTGGTCCCGCCGTTGGCGGTCGCGTAACCGGTGGCGCTGCCGACCGCCGCCGACGCCTGGAACGTCGGCAGAACCACACCGACCGCGGCCACAGTGGCCGCCGCGGCCAGCGCCGCCTGGAGTCGCAACGCGACTGCTCGTCTCATCTTCGTCTCACTTTCGTCGCTGGGGAGGGGGCCCGCGAATCCATGCAGGTCGAATCCGTGCAGGTCGATACGGAAAGCGCTTTCCCATCGCTTGCACGATAACGTCGGCCGTCAAAAGGCGTCAATGGCGACGGTGAAAGCTGCAACAAAGCTGCACACGCACCTGTGAGCTCCGCGTAACGCGCCACCTCCACCCACCGGCCGAGGACGACCATGAGCTTCCGGGGTCCGACCGGGGATCGCGGCCCCATCCCTCGAACGCCGAAGACCTCTGTCTTTCCGAGGTCGAATGATCCGCACTCCCCGACCGGTCGGGCGCGGTGGTTATGCGACCGGCATCGAGACGCGAATCCCCTGCCACATCCGGCCGCGCAGCGGGAAAGGCCCCGACGCGCACTCCAGAAGTTCGAACCTGACGCAAATCCCGGTTTCGTTCAAGAAAGAAACGGCGATGTTGGGATTGTTCGGGCAGGCATCGGCCCGGACGTCTCCACCAGGAAGGATTTCATCCCGGAAAGGGCCGCCCCTCTCCCTTTCGACTTCTGCGATTCGATGGCGGGATCACGACGAGAGACGGGACTTCCCGACGAGGCGTCGGCTCTTGGCAGGGGTGCCGCTATACCGCGATACCACCCCCAGGTCAACCCACCTCATGCGCGTTCCTCGCGAACCACGGCCATTGGATTGACAGAGATTCGAAAAAGCCGCCGCGTCTCGATTATCGGCGAGCTCACAACGCTTTTATGGTCGATGACAAACCCCTGGCCCGTCGGCCCGAATTTTACGTGCAATAAAAAGTGTCATTAATATTGAAAGTCCGGTCACGGCGGCACACACTCGGCGTTGAGAAGGCCCACCCCCCAGCTTTTGGAGCCTCAATGGACCGAGCCGTAACCGGAATGCACGGGCGCAGAAAAACGACGCTCCGGCGCCTCGTATCCGCCGTCGTCGCGACCCTCGCCGTGGCATTCCTCTGTGTGCCGTCCGCCAGCGCCGTCGCGCTGCCGACACCGAAGGATCTGACCGCCTTCCTCGACCTCGAATGCTTCAAGACCGACCCGTACCAGCCGCCCACCACCACGCTCACGCTGCGGCACCTCAACCCGGTGCTCGGCAACCTGCCCATCGAGACCGTCACCCTCGGCCAGCGTGAGCAGTTGTGCGTCCCGGTCGCCAAGAACAACCAGGCGCCGCCGTCGCCCGCGCTCGACTTCATCAGGTTCATCGACCTGGCCTGCTACAAGATCTCCGGCGTCACCGTGAACACGGGTCTCGTGCTCAGCCACCTCAACCCGCTGTTCCAGGGCCTGCCGCGCACGCAGATCTCCATGACCACCCCGCAGCAGCTGTGCGTGCCGGTCATCAAGAACAACGCGGTCCCACCCGCGGAGATCCTGGCGTTCGTCCGCCACATCGACCTCAAGTGCTACGCCATCACCCCCAACGTCTCGCTGAACCAGCAGCTGTCCCTGCGCCAGCTCAACCCCGTGCTGACGCCGATCATCCCCACACACGGCGCTCAGATCCTCAACGCCCGCCAGCTGTGCGTCCCGGTGCAGAAGGCCGGCGACAACATCCCGGGCGAAGTGCTCAACATCGTCCGGTGGATCGACCTGGAGAAGTTCGACCTCGCCACCCCCGCCCTGCCCACGGTCTCGCTGACCCTGCGGCACATCAACCCCGTCCTCGCCGGCCTCCCCGCCGAGAAGGCCGTGCTCAGCGGCGCCAGCCAGATCGCCCTGCCCGTCGCCAAGAACGGCAACCTCCCACCGGGCTGACCCCCTGACCCGCAATCCCTGACACGGAGCCCTTCCGCCTGCACCGGTGGAAGGGCTCCCCCGTTACCCGGCCCCCGATAAGGCGGGGCGCGCCGAAGCCGTTCATCGATCCCCCGGGGCGTCGGCGAACGTGGCGCCGATCTCTATCATCCGCTCGACCGCGTAGCCGGGATCGATCAACGCCTCGGGGGTGTACAGGCCCGGCGCCACGGCTTCGCCGCGCAGGCCGAGCAGTCGTTCGACGCCAAGGGCGACGGCGAGCGCGGTCAGGTCGCGCTGTCCTTCCGGGTGGCGGAGGTGGCGTCTCCTCCTGAGCGGTGCACCCCGGTGATCCTCTCCTTCGAGATCGATCCCGACCACGCTGGAGGCGGGCTCACCTCGGCGCCTGTCCTCGGCGGACACGCCGGCCGCGAACGCGAAGCGGACGTTCGGCGCTCCCGTCGCGAGGGCGAGGCTCGGAACATCGAGGGTGGCCGTGATCTGGCCGGGCAGGACGGCGCCGTCGGCGCCGGAGACCTCCACCCGCGCGTCGGAGCCGTCGACCCAGCTGAAGACGCCGTCGCGGCGGACGAGACCCGCCGAGGTGGCGGCCGTCAGGCGTTCCATGTCCGCCGCCGCCGCGGGCCCGCCGATGTCCGGTTCGTCCAGTACGGCGCCGACCCGGATGGTGTCGATCCGGCCGAACTCCCCGGCGAGGTCCAGCGTCGCGAGGACGACGAGACCGGCGTACCAGTGGCTGGCCAGCAGGACCGGCGCTGCGCCGGCCCGCTGCCCGCCCGCGACGACCTCGGGGGCGATGTCCGTCAGGCCGCTGGAGAGGCTGACGTACGGCAGCCCTCGGTCCTGGGCGTAGCGCAGTCCGTTCAGGTGGCTGTCCCACAGTGCCGCGACGACCGCCGAGTGCTCATGGCCTGCGGGGAGGCCGAGGTCGTCGCGGCGCAGATCGACGGTCACCGCCGTCGCGTCGCCGAGGTCGTCGGCGACACGCCGCGCACGCTCCAGGTCGCGGCCCGCGATCGTGAGCGGCAGCGTCGGGTACCACCGGCGCAGGATGGCCGCGATCCCCGCGCCCGTCTGGCCGGACCCTCCCATGATCAGTATTGATTTCGCGTGCTCCATCGCGTTCTCCTCTCACGTCCTCACTAACCTACATTTTGTAACCTACACTTTGTAGCCTAGGCTGGGCGGCAACGCAAGGGAGGACGATGGCCCCGGTATCGACCCGCCTGTCCAAGCAGGCCAGGCGGGAGCAGCTGCTCGACACCGCCCTGACGATCGTGCGCGACCAGGGCGCCGACGGCCTCACCCTGCTCACCCTCGCCGAAGCCGCCGGAGTGAGCAGGCCGATCGTCTACGACCACTTCGGCACCCGCCCCGGCCTGCTGCTCGCGCTCTACCAGCGGCTCGACGAACGCCACAGGACCGCGTCGGAACAGGCGTTGCGGGAGGCCGAGCCCACCCTTCGCGAGACGGCGCGCGTCCTGAGCGTCGCCTACTTCATGTGCTCCACCGACATGCCGGAGTGGAACGCCGTCTCCGCCGCACTGAGGGGAAACCCGCGGATGGAGGCGATCGAGCGCGAGATGTTCGACAGCTTCACCGACCTGATGGCCTCGGCGTTGCTGCCGTACTCCGGCCTCACACCGGAGGCCCTTCGGCTGCGCTGCGTCGGCGCGCTGGGCGCGGCCGAGGCGATCGCCGCGGAGCTGAACCGAGGGCGGACCACCGTCTCCGACGCGGTCGCCGCGCTCACCGACCTGATCGTCGGCGGCATCGACACTGGGACCGGCCGATCGGCGACCGACGGTTCATCGCGGTAGCCCACGGCGCGGACAGGCTGGAATTCCGTCCGCCCGTTGAACGGCGCGTACGAAACCGGCCGATTCGCTTCCGCCCTACGGCCAGGCGGCCAACTGAAACCAGACCGACTTGCCGTACGGGTTGAGGGTCCAGCCCCAGTTGTGGGAGAGGTCCTGGACAATGGCGAGACCACGACCCGAGACCTCCAGGTCGTCGGCCCGCCTCAGGCGCGGGATCGCGATGCACGCGTCGTAGACGTCCACGGTCAGCAACTCCTTCTCCTTACCGACCGTGACACGGACAGGACTCATGGGAGAAACGTCCGACGAGCCGTAGGCCAGCGCGTTGGTGACGAGTTCCGAGGCGAGGAGTTCGGCGATTTCCGGAATTTCTCCGGTCGCCTTCCAGTCGGTCGCGACATCGCGCACGAACCGGCGGGCGGACGCGACACTCGCCGGTTCGCGTGGTATCCACTTCTCCCCCAGCGGAGAAAGTCCGGGATTCATCGCGTAGCGATATTCGGTCAGCGCCGCACTCGCCTTGAGGGCCTCTTCCATGATTTTCTCTCTCCGTCTCGGATTTCGTATGTTCAGCCTGCCGAGACGTGGCTACTCTTGGTAGTCGAACGGTTACCAAGGCGGCGAGCTGGAGTTCGTCGGCCTTTTGTTGAACTCCGACAAGGAGGGCATCATCTCCAATCTCTATACGCCTCAGGCGATCTGGGGCAGAGAGCTGCGCCACCACCGCAAGGCCGCGGGCCTCACCCAGAGCCAGCTCGCCGAACGGATCCACTACAGCGAGTCCCTGATCAGCGGGATCGAGACGGGCCAGATCCCGTCCTGCCCGGATTTCGCCGAACGCTGCGACGAACTCCTCGAAACAGGCGGCCTCCTGTCCCGCCTCCTCGACTGGCGCAAAGGACAGATCTTCCCCTCCTGGTTTGGGGAGTGGAGAGACAAAGAGCAGGAGGCGACCGCGCTACGCGCCTATGAACCGCTCGTCTTTCCCGGCCTACTCCAGACCGAGGCGTACGCTCGGGTCCTGTTGCGCGGAGACGAGACGGCTGTGGAAGCTCGCCTGGGTCGTCAAAGCGTCCTCACCCGGGAGGACCCCCAGCCTCCAACACTCCGCTGCGTGGTGGACGAAGCAGTTCTCCACTGCCCGATCGGCGACCTCAAAGTGATGAAAGAGCAACTGGAGCACCTCATCTCGGCGGTCAGTCCACGACTGAGTGTTCAGGTGATTCCTCAGGGGATGCACTCGGGTTTGATGGGTGGGTTCGCAATTGCCACACTGAAAGGAGGGGACAACGTACTGTATGCGGAGACGGCAGTTCGCGGCATCACGACGAGCGACCCGGAAGACGTCACCATTGCCGTGGAGCGTTTCGAGGCTATCCGGAGCGAAGCGCTACCGATAAGCATGTCTATCGATCTCATCCAGAAAGCGGTGTCGGAAAAATGGACCTGAGCAACGCCACGTGGGTCAAATCAAGCCTCTCAGGAGACAACGGCGGAAACTGCGTCGAGGTCGCGAGGCTCGAAGACACCACCAACCAGCCCCACCTGATCGCCGTACGCGACTCCAAAAACCCAGACGGCCCCAAACTCCTCCTCACCCCCACCACATGGACCACCTTCCTCAACCACCTAAAAACCGACAAGCTCACCGTCGGCTGAGGGCCTCTCTCCGAACGTGCTTCCCGGCCAGAAGCCTTTTGCCCCCTCCCTTCCCTGAAGGGAGGGGATTCCCCACGGTTACCCGTGAGAGTTCCTGCTTCACCGCCAGTCGCTCGCCAGGAGGACTCCCCTTTGAGGTCCTACACCGGCGCCACAGGCGTTTTACCTCTCCGCCAGCCCGACGGCGAGGATGTTGTTCGCGGCGTTCACGTCCCAGTCATGGGTTGCGCCTCAAGCGCACACCCAATCGCGGACGCCCCGTGGTCGGCATCGTGTCGCAGGTGCGGCCGGACCTCTTGAGCGCTCTCGATGAGCGCCCGAACCACGGGCATGTCCGTGTCCTTCGTCCGCCAGGTGACGACATCGGACAGCTTGATGTCGAGGTCGGCGACCGGACGCCACACCACCGAGCTCATCGGAGCAACCAGTTCTGCTGTCTTCCTCGCGAGAAACGTCACCGCGTCACCGATCGCCACCAGCGCCAAGAGCGCCTCCAGATCGGGAACCTCCGACATCACGCCGAATGCGATGTCTTGCGCACGGGCCGCGGAAACGATGTCCGCATGAAGGCTGGGGTGGGACTCACGCGGTTCGAGAATCACGCGCTCTCCCATGAGATCCTGCAGCCGGATCTTCGTGCGAGATGCAAGCCGATGGTCGAGCGCGAGCACCGTCCCAAGCCGGTCACTGGTCATCTCCATGCACGTCAAGGCGTTGTCGACGGGATGGTGCGCCCCGTATGCGAAGGCGATCACCCCGTCGTGCAACGCAGCCCGCTGCTCGGCGCTGTTCATCGCGATGAGCTGTAGACCAACGCGCGGGGCACGTCTTCGAAACGCCGCCACAAGCGAGGCCAACGCGCCGGTGAACGTGGCCCCGGTCTCGAAACCGATGGCCACGGTGCCAAGCCTGCCTTCGGCGACGCCTTTGGCTTCTTCGACGGCGGTATCGACGCTCGCGAGGATGCCTCGGGCTCTCTCCGCGAAGACCTTTCCAGCGGCGGTGAGCTTGATCCCGCGACCGTCGGGCTCGAAGAGTTCGACGGTCATCTCCTCCTCGAGGTCCTTCATCTGCCGGCTCAATGGGGATTGGGAGACGTGGAGCCTGTCGGCGGCCCGCCGGAAACTCTGTTCCTCGGCGATCGTCACGAAGTAGCGAAGGTGTCGGAGTTCCATCGGCTCAGGATCGTTGCCCTGGAGGCATCATAGGACGATATTCTATGTCTTGGACAGCTCACTCCGGGGGACATACCGTGAATTTCATGAACTCCACGAGTCAGAATCGCCCGCGCCGCTCCACCCGTCACCAAAAAGATGATCTGCCTGGAGGAGCGGCCGCGTACGAAGACGGACTGCGCGCCCATGTGATTCGCAACCAGGACATCGCGCCGGAGCAGAACGCGGGGCAGCGAACAACGATAGATGGCGAACCGACGGACGCGGGAGAGGCCGCCCCCACAGGCGGCGTTCCGGACTTCGCAAGACCGACGGTGCCGTTCGCCCCCAGGACCTACCAGGATCTGGTTCGGCTTCCGTGAGCTCGGCGACTCCAAAACCACCGAGCTCGCAGCGGCCTGGTCGTCTGGTGTCGCTGCTCTTGGATCTCTCCACTCGTGAGGCCGAGGTCCGGCACGTCGAGGAGGTTGGCGCTCACTTCCGCTTGATCTCCCTCGCGGCAGAGGGGTTCCGCGGGGCGTCGTGGACGCCGGGCGACATGGTGCAGGTCATCATCTCGGGAGCAGCATTGCTCGGCCCCTGGGAGCTTCGCTCGTACACGCCGCTCGCGTTCGAACCCGACACGGGAACGGCCAGGATCCTCTGGTACGTCCACGGTAACGGTCCCGGCTCCCACTGGGCCACCTCGGCAGGCGTGGGCACCCCCTGTCGCCTTGTAGGCCCTCGCCACGCGCTCTCACCGCCGAAGCCGGAACGGCCCTTTGTCTTCTTCGGCGACGAGACGTCGTTCAGTACCGCGATCGCGATTCGCGCGACGCCGTCAAGCCGTCGCGACGTACGCTTCGTCTTCGAGGTGAATTCCGTCGAGGAGTCTCGCACTGTCGTCGAGCGATTCGGTATCGGAGACGCCGTCAAGCTCATCTCCCGAGAAGAGGACGACCGTCACTTCGGGGAGGTCGAGCGCGAAGTGCTGGAGGCATACCGCTCTGTCGCGGCACACAGCGTGCTGACGGGCAAAGCATCGTCGATTCAGCGCCTCTACAAGGCGCTGCGTGCAGCCGGAGCATCAGGACGGCAGGTGAACGTCCCATACTGGGCTCCGGGGAAGAAGGGACTCAAGGGACACTAGGGCGTGTATCGGAAGTAGATCTTGAGGTGGGATGATCTTGTCCCGTGGCACGTGGAGATCTGACGGATACGCAGTGGGCCCGGCTGGAACCGTTGTTGCCGATGGGCGCGAAGCCGGGCCGGCCGCCGATCTGGGCCAGGCGGAGGCTGCTCGACGGCATACGGTGGCGGACGCGGACCGGGACACCGTGGCGGGATGTGCCGAGCGGTACGGGCCCTGGGGTCGGGTGTACGACCTGTTCCGACGCTGGCAGCGGGACGGCACCTGGCAGCGGATCTTCGCCGAGTTGCAGGCCCAGGCAGACGCGAAGCAGCTGATCACCTGGGACATCAACGTCGACTCCACCGTCTGCCGGGCCCACCAGCACGCCGCCGGGGCACGGAAAAGGGGGACCTGCAGGTCGAACCGCCCGGTGGCGTCGCCACCGAGCCGGACGACCACGGGCCCGGACGCTCGCGTGGCAGCCTGACCACCAAGCTGCACCTGGCCGTCGAGCAGGGCCGGAAACCCATGTCGATCGTGATCACGGCCGGGCAGCGTGGCGATTCCCCGCAGTTTGAACCCTTACTGAGGAAGATCCGCGTGCGTCGCCTGGGGCTGGGCAGAACGCGCACCACGCCGAACCGAGTACGCGCCGACAAGGCGTACGCCTCCCGCAAGAACCGCTCCTACCTGCGCAGACGCGGCATCCAGTGCACCATCCCGGACAAGGCCGACCAGGCCCGCACCCGAAGGAAACTTGGCTCCCGCGGCGGCCGTCCACCGAAGTTCGACCCGGAGGACTACAAGGCTCGAAACGCAGTCGAGTGCGGCATCAATCGCCTCAAGAGACACCGCGCCGTGGCCACGAGGTACGACAAACTCGCGGTCAGATACGAGGCAACCGTCCTGGTAGCGGCCATCAACGAGTGGCTGTGACCAGTACATTCGACGCCATGCCCTCTCCGAGGCGGCGAGCAGCTGATAAACAGCTCGCCCAAGCCTGAGCGCTACGGCATCTGACGGGGGATACCTGTCACGCCGACGATGTCAGGAAGACGTCAGGCAGAAGGGGTGGCCAGCCGGATCCAGCAATACCCGCCAGCGTCCGTCGCCGGGCTGATGGTCCGGTTTGGCCGCGCCGAGTTTCAGCGCCAGCTCTTCCATCGCATCGAGGTCGTCAGCGCGGAAATCCAGGTGGAACTGTTGTGGCACGTCCTGACCCGGCCACTGCGGAGCCCGGTATCCGTCAACCCGCTGGAATCCCAGATCACAGCCGGAGCCGTTCGTCAGAGCGACGAACTCGCTCGTACTGAAGAGCTCGCGCATCCCGGTCAGCGCACCGTAGAAGCCCGCCAGCGTCTGCGGGTCGGCACAGTCCAGAGTCACCCCTCGCAGTACAGCGCCTGGCACCATTCGCTCCTTCGTGTCCGCGCGTCTGTCTCCGTGAGCCGCCGCTGCACACGATCACCGGCCTACAGCCACACCGTACTCGCCACATCCACCGCTGAGGTAGCGGTTTATCCCTGCCTCAGAGCAACGGGCGGCTGTGACCTGCGCTTTCGATACACGCCCTAGTACCAACGCCGTTCAGTTGTCAGGACGCGGTCGGCGCGCATCGGCACGAGCCCGCACCGCATGCGGCCGATACCGGCCGTGTGGTGGGATGCCGGTCGCGGCCGATCTTTTCGGCTGATGGTCGAGGGCGAACCCCCCGGTTCGCGGGCGATCCCCCGGTCGCTCATCAGACACCGTCCGCCTCTCGGCGGAGGAGTCTGATGACGACGCTCTTGGAGGTGGGGGTGTTGGAGGTCTCCGCGACCGAGTCCAGGGGCACCAGGACGTTGGTCTCGGGGAAGTAGGCGGCGCAGCAGCCTCGGGCGGTGGGGTAGGCGACGGCGCGGAAGGCCTCGGCCCTGCGTTCGCCGTCGGGCCACTCGCTGACCAGGTCAACCATGTCGCCGTCGGCCAGGCCCCGCTCGGCGAGGTCGTCGGCGTGCACGAAGACGACCCGGCGGCCGTTGCGGATGCCTCGGTAGCGGTCGTCCATGCCGTAGATCGTGGTGTTGTACTGGTCGTGGCTGCGGACCGTCTGCAGCAGCAGCCGCCCCGGCGGGACCCGCAGCACCTCCAGGGGGTTGACGGTGAAGTTCGCCTTCCCCGTCGCGGTCGGGAAGCGGCGCTCGTCGCGGGGCGCGTTGGGCAGGACGAAGCCGTCCGGGAGGCGGGCGCGGGCGTTGAAGTCCTCGAACCCGGGGATCACCCGGGAGATGTGGTCGCGGATCACGTCGTAGTCGGCCGCGAACCGGTCCCAGGGCACCTGCGGGTCGGCGCCGAACAGTTCCTTCGCCAGGCGGCAGACGATGTCGACCTCGGAGATCAGGTCGCCGGAGGCGGGCGGCAGGTTGCCCCGCGAGGCGTGGACGAGGCCCATGGAGTCCTCGACCGTGACGAAGCGGCCCGCGCCGCCGTCGGGCGCGGCGTCGCGTTCGGTGCGTCCCAGGGTGGGCAGGATGAGCGCCTCCCGCCCGCACACCGCGTGGGAGCGGTTGAGCTTGGTCGACACCTGCACGGTGAGCCGGGCCCGGCGCATCGCCTCCTCGGTCACCGCCGTGTCGGGGGTCGCGGCCACGAAGTTGCCGCCCATCGCGACGAAGACCTTCGCCTGTTCGGAGCGCAGGGCTCGGATCGCCTCCACGGTGTCGAAGCCGTGCTCTCGGGGCGGCTCGAAGCCGAACTCGTCGCGCAGGGCGTCGAGGAACCACGCCGGGGGTTTCTCGTTGATACCCATGGTGCGGTCGCCCTGGACGTTGGAGTGGCCCCGGACCGGGCACACGCCGGCCCCCGGGCGGCCCACGTTGCCGCGCAGCAGCAGGAAGTTGACGACCTCCCTGATGGTGGCGACGGAGTTCTTGTGCTGGGTGAGCCCCATCGCCCAGCAGACGATGACCGACTTCGCGCCGAGCACCTCCCGTACGGCGTCCTCGACGGCCGGGCGGTCCAGCCCGGTCGCCTCCTCGACCTCGGCCCAGTCCAGGGAGCGCAGGTCCTCGGCCCACTTGTCGAAGCCGTGGGTGTGGGTGTCGACGAAGTCGCGGTCGACCACGGTGCCGGGGGCGGCGTCCTCGGCTTCGAGCAGGAGCAGCGACATCGCCTGGAAGAGCGCGAGGTCGCCGTTGAGGCGGATCTGCAGGAACCGGTCGGCCAGCGTGGTGCCCTTGCCCACCAGCCCGGAGGCCCGCTGCGGGTTCTTGAAGCGGAGCAGCCCGGCCTCGGGCAGCGGGTTGACCGCGATGATCCTGGCGCCGCCGCGCTTGGCCCGCTCCAGCGCCGACAGCATGCGCGGGTGGTTGGTGCCGGGGTTCTGGCCGACCACGAAGACGAGGTCGGCCCGGTGCAGGTCCTCCAGCGAGACCGTGCCCTTGCCGATGCCGAGGGTCTCGTTGAGCGCCGAGCCGCTGGACTCGTGGCACATGTTGGAGCAGTCGGGCAGGTTGTTGGTGCCGAACCTGCGCACCAGGAGCTGGTAGGCGAACGCGGCCTCGTTGGAGGTGCGGCCCGAGGTGTAGAAGAGCGCCTCGTCGGGGTTGTCGAGGGCACGCAGCTCGCGGGCGATGATGGCGAACGCGTCGTCCCAGGTCACCGGCACGTAGTGGTCGGAGCCCTCGGGGCGGTGCATCGGCTCGGTGAGCCGTCCCTGCTGGCCGAGCCAGTAGTCGGTGTGCCTGGCCAGGTCGTCCACGGTGTGCCTGGCGAAGAAGTCGCGGGTGACCCTGCGGACGGTGGCCTCCTCGGCCACCGCCTTGGCGCCGTTCTCGCAGAACTCGGCGGGGCTGCGGTGCCCGCCCTCGGGCCAGGCGCAGCCGGGACAGTCGAAGCCGTCCTTCTGATTGATCACGGCGAGGGTGCGCAGGGTGCGGCCGACGCCCATCTGGGCGTTCGCGGCCCGCAGTGACCGGGTCACCCCGGGGATGCCGGCGGCCCACTCCTTGGGCGGGCCGACCTCGATGGCGTCCTCGTTGACGTCGTCGCGCGGAGCCTTTTTGGCCATCCTCGCGCCTCCTTCCGGCCGGTCATCCCGTCAAAGCGCACTATAGGCGCTCGCCCGGCCCTTGGCCGGGCCGGGTCCCCAGCCTGTCGAGCACCCAGTCGTGGAAGGCCCCGATGTGGTGCTCGCTGGGCACCAGGACCCCGCCTTGAGCGTACGCCCGGGAGTTCATCGCGGGCTGGCACCTCTCGCAGGCCTCGAAGTCCTGCACGTTGACGCGGTGGAAGAGCTCGACGGACGGGCCCAGGTCCCTGCCCGAGTCCACGACGTCGCCCACGAAGAGCCAGTCGCACTCCACGATCGTCCGGTCGGCCGCCAGCGGGAACATCCGGTGCAGGATCACGTGGTCGGGCACGAGGTTGACGAAGACCTGCGGTTTGATGGTGATCGCGTAGTAGCGGCGGTCCTGGTCCTCGCCGATCCCCGGGATGCGGTCGACGCCCTCGGAGCCGTCGACGGTGAACCCCCGGATCTCCTCGCCGAACTCGGCGCCGTGCCCGACGAAGGACTGCGCCGCGTATCCGTCGGCGAACTCCGGCAGCACCTCGGTGAGCTCGGGGTGGATGGTGGCGCAGTGGTAGCACTCCATGAAGTTCTCGACGATGAGCTTCCAGTTCGCCTTCACGTCGTAGACGATCCTGCGGCCCACCCGGAGGTTGGCGATGTCGTAGTTCTCGATGGATCTCTCGTCGCCCAGCCGGTGCGTCGCCTCGGCGATCACGTCCGCCTCGAACGACGGCGGCTCGTCGGCCAGGCACACCCACACGTACCCGATCCACTCGCGCACGTGCACGTTGATCAGTCCGTACTCCACCCGGTCGATGTCGGGCATCCTGGTGAGGTTCGGCGCGGCGATCAGCTTGCCGTCGAGGTCGTAGGTCCACGCGTGGTACGGGCACTGGAAGGACCGTTTGACCTCGCCGGACTCCTCGGTGCGTATCCGGGCGCCCCGGTGGCGGCACACGTTGAGGAAGGCCCGGATCGAGCCGTCTCTGGCCCGGGTGACGAGGACGCTCTCGCGGCCCACCTGGACGGTCCTGAAGGCTCCGGGTTTGCCGAGGTCGGACGCGCGGGCGACGCAGAACCACATCGTCTCGAAGACGCGGGCCTGCTCTGCGGCGAAGATGTTCTCGTCGGTGTAGTAGCCGCCCGGCAGGGTGGCGATCACGCTGGGGGGCAGGCTTCTCGCGGTCACGATCGCTCCTCTTCACGCGGTGCTCGCGTCTTCACGGTGCTCGCTTTTTCTGCGTGGCCCTCGGGGCGGCACCCTCGCCTACGCGGTGCTCGCGTTCTCACGCGGCGCCCCGGCCTACGCGTTCTCGCGCGATCTTTTACGCGGTGCTCGTGCGGACGCCGGGCGGCAGGTTCGGCGGCTCGGAGGAGGGGATGACGTAGACGGTGTCGTCCTCGACCACCACCCGGTGGGTGCGCAGGGGCAGCTTGGCGGGAGGAGAGTTCGGCCGTCCCGTCCGCAGGTCGAAACTCGACGAGTGCAGGGGGCACTCGATCTCGCAGCCCTCCAGCCACCCGTCGGACAGGGAGGCGTCCTGGTGGGTGCAGGTGTCGTCCACGGCGTAGATCTCGCCGTCCTCGGTGTGGAAGACGGCGATCGGCGGGTCGACGTCGAGCCGGCGGGCCTCACCCGGTGGAAGAGCCGCGAGGGGACAGGCAGGGATCATCGCAACAAACCCCGGTTTCGTAAGGCGGAACAGGCAGCGCTATACGCAACAGCGTGACCTCAGGGAATCCCGATGTCAAGGGTCGTCCCAGGGCTTCGGCGGCCGGGTTCACCCTGGTGACCGGCACGTCACGTCACCGTCACACGAAGGGCTCACGCGTAGGCGTCGAGGCCGAGTTTGATCGCGACGATCAGGCCGCAGGTGGCGGTGCCGAGCCGGAGCGCGCGGCCGGGCAGGCGGCGGGCGAGCGGCGGCCCGAGCAGGCCGCCCAGGAAGAATCCCAGCGCGAGCGGCGCCACCGCCGACCACTGCACCGGGCCGAAGAGGGCGAAGCCGATCGTGGCCACCGCGTTCGCCAGCGAGGACACGACGGACTTGATCGCGTTGACCCTGACCGGCGCCTGGTCGAGCACGGCCGAGAGCACCGCGAACATGAGGATCCCGCCCGCGGCACCGAAGTAGCCGATGTAGACCGCGACGGCGAAGAGCGCGGCGCGCGCCGTCCATCCGTTCTCGTCCCCGAAGCCTCCCTCCGCTCTGGGCGGGCGGACCAGCAGCAGCGAGGCGACCGCGATCAGCCACGGTGCGATCGCCTCGAACGTGTCGGAAGGGGTCATCAGCAGCAGCGCCGACCCCACCGCCCCGCCGATCAGGGTCATCACGCCGAGCCGCAGGACCCTGCCGCCCTGCCCGGCGAGCTCGGGTCTCGAACCGAGCGCCGCACCCACGCCGTGGAAGGTGAGCGCCACCGTGTTCGTGACGTTCGCGGCCAGCGGCGGCAGGCCGAACGCGAGCAGCGCCGGGTAGGAGACGATCGACGCCAGGCTCACCACCGTGCCGACCACCCCGGCCAGCGTCCCGGCGCCCAACAGTCCCAGCATCTCGGCCATGTCCACGGGGTCACAGCCAATCACACGCCCACGCGCGACGTTCCCGGGCCCCCCAGCCCCACCTCCTTGTCGGTCGGTACGGGGTCCGCGGGGAGCAGGACGGTGAACACCGCCCCGGCTCCCGGGTGCCCGTCCGCGGTGACGGTCCCGCCGTGGCCGTCCACCACCTCGCGGACGAGGGCGAGGCCGAGACCCAGGCCCCCGCTGCGGGACCCGCCGACGAACCGGGTGAAGAGACGTTCGGCGTCGCGGGGGTCGAGGCCCGCGCCGTCGTCGCGGACGTCGAGCCGGACCGTCTCCGGGTCGCCGGAGAGGACCACCCAGATGTGGCCGCCCGCCCGGGTGTGGGTGAGCGCGTTGTCCAGGAGCGCGGAGATCACCCTGCGCAGTGCGGACTGCGCCCCGCGCACGACGTGGCCGCCCGGCCCCTGGCACCGTACCTCGATCGTCACGCCGCGCGCCTGGGCACGGGCCGTCTCGGCCAGGACGAGCTCCTCGGCCAGCGCGGCGAGGTCGACCGGACCGAAAGGCTTGCGCAGCTGCCCGAACTGGGCCGTCAGCAGCAGGTCCTCGACCACGTCGCCCAGCTGCCGGGTGCCGTTCACCAGCTGGTCGACCTCGGCCGCGGCGAGGAGCGGGTCGGTCTCCCGCCGCAACCCGCGGGCGACGATCTGAGCGCGGATGTGCAGGCGGGTGAGCGGGGTACGCAGCTCGTGGCTGACGTCCGCGGCAAATTGGCGCTGGCGGGCCAGGGCCTCGCCCAGCGGCGCGATAGCCCTTCGGGCGACGACCTGACCGATCATCAACGCGGCCAGCAGGCCGGTGAGCTCGGCGACGGCGAGTGTGCGCAGCAACCGGCGCCGCTCGGCGGCCTGGTAGCGAAGGTCCATCGCCGCCTGGACCGTCACGTCACCACGCCGCTGGGTGCGGATGAGATAGGACTGCCCGGCGAGCTCGACCTGGGCGACCTGGGGCTCGCCTCCGGCCGCGACCCGGTGCAGCGCGGTGCGCACCGGCAGCACCGTCGGTGCGCCGGGAGAGCTCAGCACGGCGCCGTCCCGCAGTTCGAACAGCCAGACGCAGGGCGGGGGCTGCGACAGGGGGGCGCGCTGGGCCGCGACGGTGAGGTCACGCCGCGCGGAGTCCTCCTGGTCGCTCACGATGACGCAGTACGCCAGCCATCCGACGAGCACCAGCATCACGGAGATCGCGCCCGCCACCTGCGCGGTGATCCGGCGGCGGGCCCGGGCCAGCAGGTGGCGCTCCGGCTCGTGGGGCGGACGCCTTCTCACAGCCCGCCCAGGCGGTATCCCACACCTCGCACGGTGCGTACGACGTCCGCCCCCAGCTTGGCGCGCAGATAGTAGACGTAAGTGTCCACGATCGACTCCGTCCGGGCGCCGTCGAAGACGCGATGGCGCAGCGAGGCGCGCGTGTGCACCTGCCGCGGCCGGGTCGCCAGCGCGCACAGCAGCCGGCACTCCTGCCCCGACAGCGTCACCTGCCCACCGGTCGGCAGCTCCACGACGTGGGACTCGGGGTCCAGCCAGCCCGCGCCGAGCGGCAGCAGCCTGGCGTGGTCGAGGTTCCTGCGATGCAGCGCCCGCACCCTCGCCAGCAGCTCCTCGATCTCGAACGGTTTGACCAGGTAGTCCTCGGCGCCCGCGTCGAGCCCGGTGACCCGGTCGGCGACCGTGCCGAAGGCGCTCAGCACGAGCACCGGCACGGTGACGGCCCGCCGTCGCAGCCGGGTCAGCAACTCGATGCCGTCGACCGCCGGCAGGCCCCGGTCGACGACCATCACGTCGTAGGGGCGGCTCAGGCCCAGGTGCAGGCCACGCTGTCCCTCCAAGGCCAGGTCGACCCTGTATCCCTGCTCGGTGAACAATCCGAACAGCATGGACCCGAGCTCGCGGTCGTCCTCGACGAGGAGCAACCGGCCAGCGGACGGGCTGGATATCGCCGATGTCGCAGCCACGAAGCAACCGTAGACATTCCTCCCGCTGAATTACCAGTTTTCCCGAAATTGTTGAAACTTACATGACAATGTCCGCAGCGTGTTCAGATGATCACAAAGCGATATTTATCATGCATTTGGGGCATTCAACGCATCTGAGCTATTCGGACGGTCACGAGGAAAGAGATTTCTCGACCTGTTCCTCCGAGGAGCGCGGATCCCGGTCGGCGGGCACGGATCCGTGGGCGCGTTCGTGGCGCTCCGGCAGTGCCAGTTTGTACAGCGGCATGGCTCCCGCGGTGGTGACGATGGCCACCAGCACGAGAATGGCGAAGAGCTCCTCGGTGATCATGCCCTGTGCCAGGCCGATGTTGATGAAAATGAGGATCATCAGCCCTCGCGCGTTCATGAGCGCCCCCACCGCGTAGGACTCGCGCCAACCGAATCCCAGTGCCCTCATCGACAATGAGCAGCCGAAGTACTTCCCGCAGAAACCCGCGGCGAGGATCGCGGCGAACGCCAGGAGCATGGGACCGCCGGCGATGCCGTCGAGATGGGTGTTCAGCCCGGAGAAGGCGAAGAAGACCGGCAGCAGCAGCGTCGAGACGACGTCCATCATGCGGCCGTGCAGCGCCTGGCGGAACGCCGGGTCGCGGGGCATCGCCAGCCCGGCGATGAAACCGCCGAAGACCGCGTAGACCCCGATCCAGTCGGTGAGCCAGCCCGCGGTGAGAGGGACGATGACGACGACGTACATCGCGCCGGGGCCGATCCTTCCGGTCCGCGCGACGCCCTCGCCCAGGGGCCGCAGCAGCGGCGCGACCACCTTCAGCATCACCACCGCGAACAGCGCCGCCAGGGCGATGGTGCGCACCGCGTCGCCGGTCCCCGCGTTGAGGTGCATCGCCGACAGCACGGCGAGGATGCACCAGGCGAGGGCGTCGTCGATGGAGGCCGCCACCAGGGTGAGCCTTCCGAGGGGGGAGTTCTCCAGCCCTCGCTCGTACAGGATCCTGGCCAGCATGGGGAACGCGGTCAGCGAGAGCGCTCCCCCGACGAACAGGGCGAACTCCCACCGGCTGACGTCGGGGCGCGAGAGCATCTCCCACAGGAGCAGGCCGACGCAGGAGCCGAGAATCAGGGCGGGGACGATGCCGGCGAGCGCCAGCGTCGCCGCCCGGCGGCCCTGACCGGGCTCCTCCGCGCCGTGCCCGAGCCCGGCCCCCACCAGGAACATGTACAGCGTCAGCCCGATGGTGCTCAACACGTACAGGACCGGCCTGACCTCGGCGGGGAACACGGCCGCCTGCGCCTCGGGAAACAGCTGGCCGAACAGCGTCGGGCCGAGGAGGACACCGGCGACCATCTCGCCGAGGACGCGCGGCTGCATCATCATGAGCGCCAGCCGGCCGCATATCGCCGCGGCCAGCAGGATGACGACCAGCGCGGGCAGGACCTTGAGGATCAGTTCGAGGTTCGGGTCACCGGCGGCGACCTGTGCCAGGGTGGGCATACCGTTTCTCCGCTCGTGGTCCGGGTGATCATCTGCTCTCTGCGGCGGCCAGGCGGTCGGCCTCCGCGAAGTGGCGCTCACACAGCCGTTGCTCGCGCGCGTCCCAGACCATGTAGGTGCCGAGGACGAGTTGCACCAGGCTGCGCCAGACGTCCTCCCAGCGGTCGCGGAACCGCACGAACACCAGCGTCGCCCGATGGGCCGCCCCCCTTCGGGCGCCCCTCGGAACGAGCAGGCACGGTCCCCGGTTGGGCATCGAGCGGGTGTGGGAGGCGGAGGTGTCGAGGGCGTACGCGCGCAGGACCTCCCGCACCGCGACCCGCATGGTGATCGGCGCCAGCCGCCAGGCGGGGCAGGGACGGTTCGCGGCGATGCCGAACGGGATGTGGTTGAGCTCCCGGACCGCGGGCCGGTCCGGGCGAGCACGGCCCGAGACGGGACAGCCGGGGGCCGGGCGGTCCGGGGCGGGGCCGCTCCCGTCCGAGTGGCCCGGCCGGTCGCCCCGCCCCGAGCGGTCCGGCTGAACGCCTCGGCTCGGGCGGTCCGGTTCCGGAGGGGCCTGGCCTGAGCGGTCCAGGTGCGAGTAGTTCGCGTGCGAGCGGTCCGTGGCGAAACGGCCGGGGTCGAAACGATCGGGATCGGAGAAGCCCTCGCGGTGGAAGGCGGGATAGTCGAAGCACAGTACCGAGCCGGTCGGGATCGTCGTGCGCTCGTCGAGGGAGATGTCGCCGGTGGTGACACGGTGGGCGACGCCGAAGAGCGGGTAGCGCCGCAGCGTCTCGGAGATGACGCGGTCGAGGTGGCGATCGTCGCCCGCGAGCACCTCGGCCTGAATCTCCGGGTGCTGGGCGAGGACCATCAGCAGGTGGGCCGTCGCCTCCGACATCTGGACGACCGCGGTGTTGAAGAAGGTCCCCTGCAGATAGAGGGCCTGCTCCCTGGCCGACAGCCCCGCGGGGAGCCGGTCTCGCACCCGGGGCAGCAGGCCGGTGAGATACCGGGTCAGCCGGTCGCGCCGGTCCATGTGCCGCAGCCCGCAGCACTTGAGCGCGGTGACGACGTCGTCCGCGTTGGCCACGATCAGGTCGCGCGCCGTCGGCGGGCACGGCTCACCGAAGACGAGTTCGTAGTAGAACTCCGCCCAGACCGGCATCATCAGGTCGCGCAGCCGGACCAGTCCACCCGCGTCCCGCAGCGTCCGGGCGACGCAGCGTCGGGTGAGCTCCTCGGCCGCCACGCGCGGCACGGAGAGGAAGCCGCGCGTGGCACGGGCGACCGCGTCGTAGCGCTCTCCCTCCTCGAGGTGTTCCTGGTGCAGCTCGGCGCCGGGCGAGAGCCAGTACCAGAACAGGTCCGACAGCGCGGCTCCCCTGCTGCGGCCGTTCGCGGCCGGGTGGGAGTAGATCTCCCTGAACCTCTCGACGCCGACCAGGTCTCCGGGGACGGTGATCCCCTCCTCCCCGTTGATCCGGGCGAAGACCCGCGTCCGCAACGCCACCACCTTGGCCGGGAGCCATCGGGGCAGGCTCAGCACGGCGACGGCACCGGCCGCGATCACCGCCGCCCTGACCGGCGCGGTCACCGGCATGACCGTCGCACCATGCCCGGATCGAGGTCGTGGACCGACGCACAGCCGCACAGGGTGAGCGCGTGCTCGACCTCCGAGCGGAGCAGGTCGAGCACGCGGGTCACGCCGCGCTCGCCGTCCGCGGCCAGACCCCAGATCACCGGACGGCCGACCGCGACCGCGCCGGCGCCCAGCGCCATCGCCTTCAGCACGTCGGTGCCGCGCCGTACGCCTCCGTCCATCAGCACCGGGACGGCCCCGCCGACGGCGGCCACGATCTCGGGCAGCAGGTCGACGGCGGCCGGGACCGTGTCGAGCTGGCGGCCGCCGTGGTTGGACACCATCAGCCCCGAGACCCCGTGGTCGAGCGCGAGGCGCGCGTCGGCGGGGTGCGCGACCCCTTTGAGGACGATCGGGAGCGCCGTCATCTGCCTGAGCCGGTCGATGTGCTCCCAGGAGATCTCCGGCGACATGACGATCGGCCGTACCCGCCCGCCGTCGCGCAGGTTCTCGCAGGCCATCCCCTCCGGCAGGTCGTGGAAGCCGTGCTGCCGCTCCCGGTCCCGCAGGCCACGGGCCGGTGAGTCCACCGTGACGACCAGCGCCCGGCACCCGGCCGCCTCGGCGCGCCGCACGAGCGTCTCGGTGAAGGCCATGTCCGGCTGGACGTAGAGCTGGAACCACAGGGTGGCCTCAGGCGCCGCCGCGGCCACCTCTCCGACGGCGACGGTGGAGGCCATGCTCACGATCATGATCGTCCCGGCGCGGGCCGCCGCCCGCGCGGTGGCCCGCTCACCCTCGGGGTCGGCGAGCCGGTGGAACGCGGTCGGCGCCACCAGCACGGGCATCGCCGCCCGGCCGCCGGGCAGGGTGACGTCGGTCCCGGGCCTCCCCGCGCCGCGCAGCACCCGAGGCACCAGGGAGAGCCTGTCGAACGCGGCCTCGTTCGCCCGTACGGTGACCTCGTCCCCCGCGCCGCCCGCGAAGTAGTCGTAGTGCTCGGGGGCGAGGCGCGCACGGGCCGCGGCCTCGAACTCGCGCGGGGTCCACAGGTCCGCCGAGGCCAGCCGAGTTGTCGGGGGCGTCGGGGTCACAGTGGCCGGTGTGCTCGTGTCCGCCAGGTGCGGGAGGCGCTCATCCGCCGCGTCCGGCGTCCTCGCGTCCGCCGCGGGGACCACGTCCGGCACGTGCGGGAAGGGATCACCCGCCACGTCCGTCCTCCCCACGCCCATCAGGTGCATCAGGTGCGGGACCACGTCCGGCGTCCTCACGTTCGTCACGCCGGTACCGAGGCGGTCTGGCGGGCGAAGAACGCGCGGAGCGGTTCGACATGGACCTCCCGGGAGGTCCACTCGTTCTCCAGGTTCTCGGTGACGTGGTGGACGGCGGGCGGCGCGCCGGCCCTGTGGTGGCGCACGACCGGGTGCAGATAGTGGCCCTCGGCGGCGCGTTCGGCGTCGTTCTGCCGGATCCGGCCCACCGCGATGTCGAAAGGGTCGACCTTGTCGTGCTCGGGCCCGTACTCCAAGGTGATCGTGAAGTGGCCGCCGTCGCCGATCGGCGGACCCTCCAGGTCGACCGGCAACTCCTCCAGATAACGCGCCCCGCCCTGGCCGTCGAGGACGATGACGTCGCCCAGCAGCCCGAACTGCTGCCACAGCGCCGAACTGCGGTTGACCCGTTCGAGCACGGCCTCCGCGAGCGCCTCCGGCTCGGCCGGGAGCTCACGGCCGGGCCACGGGGCATCGTGGTACCTGTTCTCCAGGACGCGGTGCAGCGCCCGGGTACCGTACCGGAAGCCGTGGATGAACCCGCTGGTGCCGCGCTTGAAGTCGCGGGACTGCGTCAGGGTCCCCGCGAAGTAGAGGTCGGGCACGTTGACCGACTCGTAGGCGGGGGTGAGCGCGGGAAACCTGTCGTTGATCATCAGGTCCGGGCGGCACTCGTCGGAGAAGATCGAGGCGTCGATCCGGAAGCCGGTGCAGACGATGACCCTGTCGTACGGGATGTCCTTGGTGACCTCGTCGGCGCGGACGAAACTCACCGTCACCAGGTACGAGCCGTCGGCCTGGCGCTCGATCCGCTTGACGTCACCGTCCAGCAGCGCGTTCTGGGACTTGAGCTGGTAGGTGTCGAGGAAGTTGTTGTTGACCGCGCGCAGGTTCCCGACGAAATGGGTGCGCCACGCCATCCGGACGGAGTTCGGCCCGGAGACGTGGATCACCGCGGCCGTCTCGACCAGGCTGTCGGCCGTCTCGAACGCCGAGTTGCCCTTGCCGATGACGAGCACCCGCTGGTTTATGTATTCGGACGGGTCGGTGGAGACGGTGCCGTAGGGTTCGGCCGTCTCGATGCCCGGTATCGGCGGGATGTTGGACCGGCTGACCCCGGTCGCGACGACCAGCCGTCTGGCCTCGTAGGTCCGGCCGCGCTCGTCGGTCACCAGGAAGTGGCCGTTGCCGGAGGCGCGGGTGACCTGGGTGACGCGGGCGTCGTAGGTGACGCGCAGGTCGCAGGCGGCGGCGAAGTCGGCGAGATAGCGGACCATGTCGTCGGCGTGCGGGAAGTAGCGGTCGCTGTAGCGGGTGAACAGCAGGCCGGGGTCGTCCGACAGCAGCGAGTTCCAGTCCATCCGGAGGTTGAGCTCTGGATCGTCGGAACCGGTGTACTTCTTGTTGATCGAGATGAGCTGGCGGTGGCGCGGGAAGGTCTGGAAGAACGTGCCCGGCGTGGGGCCCGCCTCCAGGATCAGATAGTTCCGTCCCGCCTTGGCGAGAAGGTATCCCAGCTGCAGCCCCGCGGGTCCTGCACCGATCACCACGTAGTCCAGGGCATTGTCCGGCACGTACAACCTCCGTCACAGCGATCTGGTCGAACGGACGCACTCAGTGTTGGCGGGCAATTCTCAGAGAAGGATCAGAGAGCCCGCCGGTCGAGCAGGTCCAGCAGCGCGCGCTTGTCGGGCTTGCCGCTCGCGGCGACCGGGACGGAGGACAGCGTCGTGATCGTCCAGGGGACGCTGTTCTCGCCGAGTTCGTCGCCCACCAGCGCGGCCAGCGCGTCGCAGTCGGGGACCCGGCCCTCGGCAGGCACGATGAACGCGTGGACCGCCTCTCCCGTCACCTCGTCCGGGGCCCCGGCCACGTACGCCTCGGCGACGTCGGGGTGGCCGGCCAGCACCCGCTCGATGGGCCCCGCGTACACCACCATCGCGTTGACCAGGATCACGTCGCGGGTACGACCGACGAGGTGCAGGAAACCTCTCTCGTCCAGGTTGCCGAGGTCCCGGGTGCGCACCCAGCCGTCCCGCAGGGTGTCTTCGGTCTCCTTCGGATCCTCCCAGTAACCCGACATCAGGTACGGGGTGCGCACGTAGATCTCACCGGTGCGCCCTGCGGCCACCTCGCGGTCTTCCTCGTCGCGCACGCTGATCTCGACACCCGAGTACGGCCGGCCGACCGAGGGCAGGGCGTGGGCAGGGAACGCGGCGACGTCAGCGGGAGTGAGCACCGAGATCAGGCCCACCTCGGTCTGCCCGTACCCCTGGTAGACCACGGGCCCGAGCCGGTCCAGCGCCTCCGCCAGCCGCCCGGGGCCGATCGGTGATCCGGCCACCATCAGCGCGCTCAGGGAGCCGACGTCGACCGGCTCGTCCCTGAGCAGGTCGAGCATCTGGTACAGCCGGGGCACGGTGATGATGGAGCCGGTGATCCGGTGGCGTTCGATCGCGTACGGGAACAGGGGCTTGCCGTCGTCCTCGGGGATCACCGCGGTGCCCCCGCCCAGCAGGCACAGCCCCAGGAAGTCCAGGACCACCATGCTGGAAATGGTGCCGAACAGCAGGTAGCGCTCGAAGGCTCCCGCGAGCTCGTTCGTGAGCGGGGACCACACGCGGGGCTGCCACGACCAGTGCTCGCCGAGCGCACGGTAGGTGATCGCGCAGCCTTTGGGGCGGCCGGTGCTGCCGCTGGTGAAGCTCAGGGCGGCCACGTCGTCCGGACGCGCCGCGGCGACGAGGGGCCGCTTCTCGTCGGCGCCGGTGTCGGCGAGCAGGTCGATCGCCGCAAGGGGAGAGCGCCCGCCCGGCGCGGGGCACGGCCCGAGCGAGAGCAACGTGATGGAGCCCGCGGCCCCGGGCAGATCCGGCGTCACGGTGGACCGGTCGACGAGGAGGGCGTCGACTCCCATCCCGAGCACATGGGCGAGCTGGGCCGCCGGGTAACCGGGCCGGACTCCCACCACCCGGCAGCCCAGGGTGTAGGCGGCGATGTGGGCGGCGAACGCCTCGGGGGTGACGCCCGTGCTGACGGCGACGGCCTTGCCTGGCCCCAGCCCGGCATCGAGCATCGCCCCCGCCAGCCGCCGGATGATCTCCAGTAGCTCACCTCGCGAGACGATCCTGTCCCCCTGCTCGAAGGCCGGGGCGCCGGGCGAGTTCCGCAGCGCTTCGAGAAGGGGGTACGGGAACGGCGGCTCGGCGGGAACACTCATGCTCGGCTCCTCTGGTCTCACGCGGGTCACCGCGGCGTCTTCGCGATTCCGGATCTCTCCGGGATCTTCGCCGGGGTTCTTCCGGGGGCGTTTCCCGGACCCTCGCGGGTCCCTGCGGTGGCTTTCCGCCCCCTGAGGCGGCATGCCGTCGTACGGTCGGCATGCCGCCCATCACGAAGCTAGACAGCGCAGATCAGAGAATCATCAGAGCCTTCGCCCGCCGGTCTCCGGTCTCCGGTCTCCGGTCTCCGGTCTCCGGCGAGGGTGCCCCGGGCGGGCCCCGGAAATCCGGCGTCACGGAAACCCGGCGTCACGGAAACCCGGTAGGAATCGTGACCTCAAAGTGAATCTGACCGCGCCCGACCGATCGAATGACCGTCCATGGGGCACAGCCATCAGATGAGCAGCGGACGATCCGGGCACGACGCGGTGCGGGAGCGGCCTTCGCCGGTGAGAGCGCGGGCAGGCGCGGCGAGCGCGATCGGCACGGCGCTGCTGAGCGCGATGGTCGTCGCGCAGGTCGCCACGGGACTGCAGACCCGGCCGATCCTGCTGACCAGCGTCGTCGTCCTGCTGCTCGCGGCGAGCGCGCTCGCCTTCGCCTGCGCGACCCACTCCCCCGTCAGGGTCTTCGCGGCGTTCGCGGCCGTGGTCGCGACCGGGTACGCCGCCGAGTGGATCGGGATCAGGACGGGCGTGCCGTTCGGCGCCTACCACTACACCGACGTTCTCCAGCCCGCGCTCGGCGGGGTGCCGGTGATCGTGGCGGTGGCGTGGGGTGGCATGGGGCTCGCGGCCCACGCCGTGGCCGCCGCCATCGCGCCGGGGAGCAGGGCCGCGCGGATCGTCACGGGGGCGCTCGCCCTCACCGCCTGGGACCTGTTCCTGGACCCGCAGATGATGCGGCTGGACCTGTGGGTCTGGCACGACCCCGGTCCCTACCGGGACGTCCCCATCAGCAACTTCGTGGGCTGGTTCGTCGTCTCCCTGCTGGTCATGGCCCTGCTGGAGGGCGTACTCACCGAACCGGCGACGTGGAACGCCGGGCTGGTGTCGGTCTACACGGTGATGGCGGTCATGGAGACCATCGGCTTCGCGTTCGTCTTCGACCCGACGGACCCGCTGGTGGCCACGGCCGGTGGCCTCTCGATGGGCCTGTTCACCCTGCTCGCCTGGAGGCGCGGACGCCGCGGACGGCCTGATTCCGAGGCGGGCCGGGCATGACACCGCCCCCATCGAACCCATCGGATTCATCGGACTCGCCGGAAGGGGGCACGAATGCCTGAGACAACGGTGATAGGCGGCGGCGTCGGCGGCATGGTCTCCGCGCTGCTACTGGCCGAACAGGGGCATCGGGTGCGCCTGTACGAGCGGCTCCCCCGGCTGGGCGGCAAGCTCGCCGAGCACACCAGGGACGGCTTCACCTTCTCCATCGGCCCCTCCCTGCTCACCCTGCCCGGCGTCTTCACCGACCTCGGACTGGAGCTCGACCTGGTGGAGCTCGACGAGCTGTGCCGCTACCGCTTCGCCGACGGCTCGACGCTGGCGGCGTACCGCGACCCGGCGCGGATGGCCGCCGAGGTCGACCGGCTCGCGCCCGGCGAGGGCCGCGCCTGGCTCGCCTTCCACGACTGGGCGCGAGGCTGCTTCGACGCCTCGCGTCGCACCTTCTTCACCGGACCGCTCACCCAACCGCCTACCGAGGCCCGCCTGTCCGACCTGCTCGCGGTGGCACCCGGCCGGACCCTCGACGGCCTGGCCCGTCGTTTCTTCACCGACCCGCGCCTGCGCCAGTACGTCGGCCGTTACGCGACCTACGCGGGCTCCGACCCGTACCGTGCCCCGGCCGCACTCGGGTGCGTCCCGGCGATCGAGCACGGCGAGGGCGGCTGGTACGTCCCCGGAGGGCTGCCCCGCATCGCCGACGCCCTGGTCCCGCTGCTGGAGAAGGCCGGGGTGGAGGTCGTCCTGGGCGCGGAGGTGACCCGGGTGCTCACCGACGGCGAACGGGTCACGGGGGTGCGGCTCGCCTCGGGTGAGCGTGAGCGCGCCGACATCGTGGTCGCCAACACCGACGCCGCCGCGCTGTACGGACAACTGCTGCCCGACCGGCGGCGGCTGCGGCGCATCGCCGCGCTCGGCACCTCCTCCTCGGCGTTCCTGTTGCTGGCCGGGGTGGAGGGCAGGACAGAAGGGCTCGGCCACCACTCGATCGTCTTCTCCGGCGACTACGAGCGGGAGTTCGGTGACATCTTCCGGCGGCGCAGGCCACCGGAGGACCCGACCGTCTACATCGGCTGCTCGGTCGTGGACGACCCCTCGCAGGCCCCGCCGGGCACGGAGAACTGGGTCATGCTGGTCAACGTCCCCGCCCGCGACCCCGGCCGGTGGCCGATGTCCCCCGAGGCGTACCGGGACCTGGTGCTCGAACGCCTGGCGAGCAGGGGCCACGACCTGTCGGGACGGCTGCGTTTCGTGGACCTGTTCACCCCCGCCGACCTGCGCGACCGGTACGGCTCGTGGGGCGGCTCGATCTACGGCGGCGCCTACTCGGGCAGGCTCGCGCCCTTCCGCCGCCCGGGCAACCGAGGTCCCCGGCGCGGCCTGTACCTGGTGGGCGGCTCGGCGCATCCCGGCGGCGGGCTGCCGCTGGTCGCGATGGGCGCCCGCATCGTCGCCTCGCTCGTACGGGAGGACTTCCCCTCCGCCTCTCCCGGACATCCCGGCGTGGAGGCCCGACGATGAGAGTCCTCACCGCTCTGCAGGCCGCCGCCGCGCTCGTCGTGGCGGTACGGCTGGCCAGGGGGCGAAACCGCCTGCCCCCGCTCACCGTCACGCGAGATCGCCTGCCCGCGCCGACTCCCACTCAGGCGGCACGAGACCGTCTGCCCGCGCAGGCTCCCGCCCGGACGGCGCCGCCGCGCGTCTCGGTGGTGATCCCCGCCCGCGACGAGGAGGCCCGCATCGGCCCGTGCCTGTCGGCGCTGCTCGCCGATCCGGACGTCGCGGAGATCGTCGTCGTCGACGACGAGTCACGCGACGGCACCGCGTGCCTCGCGGCCGAACTCGGCGCGAAGGTCATCGCGGGAGCGCCGCTGCCCGAGGGCTGGGTGGGCAAGCAGTGGGCGCTGAAGCAGGGGGTCGAGGCCGCCGGAGGCGACGTCGTGGTGACCCTGGACGCCGACGCCAGACCCGCGCCGGGGCTCGTCGGCGCGCTCACCGCGGCCCTGGGAGAGTACGACCTGGTGAGCGCGGGACCCAGGTTCGTGTGCGAGGGAGTGGCCGAGCAGGCGCTGCACGCGTCGTTCCTCGCGACGCTCGTCTACCGCTTCGGCCCGATCGGTCCTTCGGCTCCCCCTGCCCCGCACCGCACGGTGGCCAACGGCCAGTGCACGGCCTTCCGCCGCACGGCGATGCTGGACGCCAGGGGATTCGCGCGGGTACGCGGGCACATGGCCGACGACGTGGCACTGGCCAGGACCCTCGCGGCGGACGGATGGTCCGTGGGATTCCTGGACGCCGGAGGGCTGCTGGAGGTCGACATGCACGATTCGGCCGGCGAGGTGTGGCGGGAGTGGGGGCGGTCGCTGTCGCTGCGCGACGTCACCGCGCCCGGCTGGCAGGCCGCCGACCTGGCCGTGGTCTGGCTCACCACTGCGCTGCCCGTGCTTCGGCTGGTGACCGGCCGTCCCACCCGGCTCGACCTGGCCCTGCTGACCGTACGGTCGCTGCTCGCCGGTGCGCTGCGCGGCAGCTACACGCGGCCGGGTCCGGGCGTGCTGATCTCCCCGCTGCTCGACCCGCTGGCGGCCCTGCGGCTGACGCAGGCCACGCTGCGCCCGGTGCGCAGCTGGCGGGGCCGTACCTACCCGGCGACCACGACGGTCTCCCGCCTCGGCCAGGTCACGACGGGTACGCCGCCGGAGCGGGCCACGACGGGCGAACGTCCCGGACCTGACGTGACGACCATGCCGCCCGAGCGGGTCACGACGGACACGCGTTCCCGGCCAGGGCCGACGGCCACGTGGCCGGGCCGGGTCACGAAGGGCGGGAGCTCCGCGCCGCCTGACCGAAGCGCAGCCCGATGAGGCACATGAGCAGTCCCGTCCCGGCCACGTACCCGACCGGCGCGAAGAGCAGTTGCAGCAGCGGGAGGCCGAAGACACCGACGCGCGCCCCGATCGCGAACGACCGCGTCACCAGGGCGACCACGATCAGGGCGGCCACGCCGAGCAGGAAACCCGGCGGGCAGATGACCGCGAAGCCGCCCGCGAAGGTGAGGATCGAGCGGCCGCCCCTGAACCCGGCGAAGACCGGCCAGGCGTGCCCGGCCATGGCCGCGGCCACCGCGAGATACACCGGCACCGTGCTGTCGCCGTTCACCCCGCCGGGCCAGGCGATATGCGTGCCACTGACCAACAGGGCGAGCAGGCCCGCGAGCGTGCCCTTGAGCATGTCGCCCGCGAAGACCGGTACGGCGGCCCGCCAGCCGAGCCGCTCCCTGACGTTCCAGAAGCCGGGGTTGCGGTCGCCGACCTCCCGGGGGTCGAACCCGTACGCGCGGGCGACCAGCACGGCGACCGGTACGGACCCGAGAAGGTAGCCGCCGATGACCGAGACGAGCAGAGGAACCATCGCTTCCTTCCATCTCACGAAATATGCGGATCTTAGGGCTATGCGCTACATGGCGTTCGACCGCCCGGTGCTGAGAAGAACGCCGGGGCTGGTGTTCTGGCGGCTGCTCGGCTCGGGGCGCGGAGCGTCGACAGGCATCGGGGCGGACCTGCGCCGCTGGGCCCTGCTCGCGGTGTGGCGCGACGAGCGGGCCCTGGACCGCTTCCTGGACGAGTCTCCGGTGGTGACGCGCTGGCGGCGCGAGGCGCGGGAGTCCTGGCAGGTGCGGCTCGCTCCCGTCGCCTCACGTGGCAGCTGGAACGGGGTGGAGCCGTTCGGCCCGCTTCCCCCGAGCACGCCAGGGATCGACCCCGGCGGTCCCCTCGCCGTGCTGACCCGCGCGTCGATCCGGCCCTCCCGGCTGACGGCGTTCTACCGCTCGGTTCCCGAGGTGGACCGCCTGCTGGCGGAGCAGGACGGCTGCCTCGCCTCGGTCGGCGTCGGCGAGTGGCCGCTGGCCAGGCAGGGCACGTTCTCGCTGTGGCGCGACGCCGCGGCGGTGCGGGACTTCGCCCACAAGGGGGCCGCGCACCGACGTGTGATCGGCAGGACACGTGAGGAGAACTGGTACTCCGAGGAGCTGTTCGCCCGGTTCTCCCCCTACGCCAGCGAAGGCACCTGGGACGGCGCCGACCCCCTGGCCTGACCCACCCCGCTCCCTCCTGCCCCGGGGCCGGGGTCCCGCCCCCGCCCGACACGCGGACATCACCGTGAGACGCGCGCACCGCGAGCACGGGAGCACCCTCGCTCAACAGGTGGACACCATGGTGAGACGCCCGCACCGCGTCCGGGAACTCGGGAGCACCCGGCCGCCCGCCCCTGTTCACCGAGCGGGGCCCGCGGTGAGATGGTCGCCGAAGCGGGTGACGACCCCGCCCTCGGCGAGGTCGTGGGCCACCGCGCAGGCACGCGCGATCGTCGCCGCCCGCGAGGAGCCGTGCGCGACGACGACGGTGCCGCTCAGCCCGAGCAGCGCCGCCCCGCCGTGGGTCTCGGGGTCGTAGCGGTCGGCCACCGTCTTCAGTTCCTCGGCCCCGGCGATCCCCGAGCGCGCCACCAGCGTCAGCGCGGCCCGTACCGAACCCTCGACGTTCTTGAGCACCACATTGCCGGTGAAGCCGTCGGTGGCGATCACGTCGACGGTGCCCGCGAGCACGTCGTGGCCCTCCACGTTGCCGTGGAAGCGGAACGGCAGTGCGGGAAGCAGCTCACCGGCCCTGCGGGTCAGCCGGTTGCCCTTGCCGGGCTCCGAGCCGATCGACAGCAGTCCCACCGACGGGTCGGCGACGCCGAGCACGAGTTGCGCGTAGGAGACCCCGAGCAGCGCGAACTGGGCGATCATCTCCGGGGTGGGGTCGGAGGTGGCTCCCGCGTCGATCAGCACGGTGGCGCCGCCGGTGACCGAGGGCAGCGCGATCGCCAGGGCCGGCCGCAGGACGCCCGGGGCACGGCCGATGCCACGGATGGCACATGAGACGACCGCGCCCGTGGACCCTGCCGACACGAAGGCCGATGCCGCTCCTCGCCGTACGAGATCGCAGCCGACCGTGAGGCTCGTCGTGGTGGAGGAGACCGCTCCCGCGCCCCGTTCGGTCATCGGGACGACGTCCTCTGCGTGCACCACGCCGATCTCGGAGACGGCGCCGTGCCGGTCGAGCTCGGCACGGATGGCCCCCGCCCTGCCCACCAGCAGCACGGGGACCCCCAGCTCGCGATGGGCGGCCACCGCCCCGGCGACCGTCTCGACCGGTCCGTGGTCCCCGCCCATCGCGTCAACGACCACAGGCTCTGACATCACACTCTCCCAACGACAACAGCGACAGCGACAACAGCGGCGGCGAGAGAGAGGACGGCGCCGAACGGCCTCTCACCGGACGCCCTCGTGACCGGCGGCCCCGCACCCGCACCCACTCCCCTCGGCGGCCTCTCATCGAACGACCTCACGACCGGAAGACTCGCGACACGTCCGACCGGCCGGTTCAAGGAATCTCGACGATCACGCGGCGTTCGGCGCGGTCGGCCGCGGACGCCGCGAGCAGGTGCCGCGCGAAGATCGACAGTCGTCGTCGCCGGGGTACGACGATCCTCGCGCCGAGGACGTCGTAGCGGGCGGCCTCGATCCGGTCGAGGATGCCTCCGTACAGCTCGAAGGCCGCTCGGATGCACGGCCGGGAGGAGGGGGTCAGCATGGCGAACCCCTCCTCGGCCCGCGCGTAGTGGTCCCTGGTCCGCTGAGTCTGGAAGGCGAGCAGCTCGCGCAGTTCGGGGGTGGTGACGCCGCCCTCCAGATCGGCGACCTTCACCCCGAACCTGTCCAGGTCCTCCATCGGAAGATAGACCCGGCCGCGTTCCAGGTCCTCGGCGACGTCACGCAGGAAGTTGGTCAGCTGGAAGGCCAGCCCCAGCTGGCGAGCCGGTTCGCGGGCCTTCTCCTCCATGCCGGGCAGCGGTTCGAGAACGGGCAGCATCATGGTGCCGATCACCGCGGCCGAGCCCTCCATGTAGCCGAGCAGGTCGTCGTAGGTCGGGTAGCGGGCGACGGTCAGATCGGCCCGCATCGAGCTCAGGAACGCCTCGATGTCGCGGTGGTCGATGCCGAAGGAGCGCACGGTCTGTGCGAACGCGGGAAGCACCGGATCGCCGGTGGCCTCGCCCGCCAGAGCCGCGGTGAGCCGGGCGGACAGGTCGTCGAGCGCCCGCGCCCGGTCGCCGGTCATCGTGAAGGAGTCCACGATCTCGTCGGCGTAGCGCGCGAAACCGTACAGGGCGTGCACGTGCGGGCGTTTCCAGCCGGGCAGCAGCAGGGTCGCCAGGTAGTAGGAGCGGCCGTGCCGGGCGTTGAGCCTGCGGCAGAGTTCGTAACTGGCGGTCAGGGTCATCGGGGGGTCTCCAGTACGCGTTCCGCGGCGAGCCGGCCGGAGATCAGCACCGGTGGCACCCCGACCCCCGGCGCGGTGTACATCCCGGCGAAGTGCAGTCCCGGGACGCGTCTGGCCGCCCCCGCCGGCCGGAACCAGGCCGTCTGCGCGAAGCGGTGGTCCAGCGCGAACGGGGTGCCCGCCGAGTGGCCGAGCCGCGCCCAGGCGGGCGGGTCGATGGTGAGCCTCGGCGCGGCGGACAGATCGCCGTAACCGAGGTCGGCGAGCCTGCCGAACAGCCGGTCCTCCAGTTTCGGGGTGAGCCGCTCCCAGTCGGCGCCGCCGCGCAGGTTCGCGGTCGGTTCCAGCACGGTGAGGGTGGCGTGGCCCGACGGCGCGGCGCCGGTGTCGGACTCGGGGTAGGTGACCAGCAGGTTCGGGTCGGGCTGTGGCCTCCCGGCGCGCAGCGCGTCGAAGGTGGCCTCCCACTGTCTGCCGAAGTGCAGGGTGTGGTGCGCCTGCCCGGCCAGGCGGCGGTCCAGGCCGAAGTGCATGACCAGGCAGGAGGGCGAGTACCGGGGCCGGCGGAGCCGCCAGTCGCCCGCGCCCTTCGGGAGCAGCCCGGTGTGGGCACGGGACAGGTCGCAGGCGACCACGACGTTGCCGGCCGCGAGGCGCTCCCCGGTGTCGAGCCTCACCCCGGAGACTCCGGAGGATCCGGCCTCGACCTTCACGGCGCGGACACCGTACCGGATGCGCGCGCCCGTCTTCTCGGCGAGCGCCGCCAGGGCGACCGGGATGGCGTGCATCCCGCCGTCGCGCGGGAAGAAGACGCCCCCGACGGTGTCCATGTGGGCGATGACCGCGTAGATCCCGAGCGCCTGGCGGGGCGGCAGGCCCACGTACAGGGCCTGGAAGGTGTGCGCCTTGATCAGCCGGTGGTCGGTGAGGTGGCTCCTGACGAGGGCGTCCATGCTGCGAAAGCCGCCCAGGGCCGCGAGGCGCGCCAGGACGCGGGGCTGGGCGAGGTCGCGCAGCCTCGTCATGTCGCGGTCGATGAACGCGGGCCACTCGATGTCGAAGAGTTCGCCGAGCCTGGCGCGGAAACGCCGGTATCTCGCGGCCTCCGCGGCGCCGCTCAGCGCGCGCACCCGCTCGGTCATCGCCTCCTCCCCGGCCACCACGTCCAGGTGGGAGCCGTCGTGGTAGCGCAGCCGGTAGTACGGGTCCAGGCGCCGCAGCGGAAGCATGCTCTCCATGTCCTGTCCGGCGGCGGCGAAGACGTCGGCCAGGACCTCCGGCATGGTCAGCACCGAGGGGCCGGTGTCGAAGCGGTACTCGCCGAGGGTGGCCGTACCGCAGCAGCCGCCCGGCACCTCGTTCGCCTCCACGATCGTGACGTCCCGTCCGGCGGCGGCGAGCCGGACCGCGGCGGCGAGACCTCCGAGACCGGCGCCGATCACCACGACCGGGCTCACGCGCCCCTCCTCGTCACCGGGTCTCCCTCACCGGCCGGCCCGTCCACACCCGCGACGAGTACGTCGGCCGCCCGTACGGCCGGATCCGTCACTCTCCCGCCGGTGACCTGCGGCGGCGCGTCGGCCTGGGTGCGGGCGGGCGGGGTCGCCTTCCGTCCCGGATGGTGGTCCATCCGCTCACGGGACCGGTCGGTCCCACGCGTGACGGCGGCCATGGGCATCACTCCTTCTCGTCCACAGAGGACTTCGCAAGCGACACCACGTCTGGATGCGTTTGTCCGACGGCAGGCGGATGGCCCGTGACCGGTGGCATCTGAAGATCCATCCCCGGGCCGGGCCGCGGGTAAGTCAACCCATGGCGCAAGAAGGCGTAAAAACGGCGAGGCCCGGTGTCCGCCGCGCGGCGGACACCGGGCCTCGCCGTTCGGGTCAGCGGACCGCCCGGAGGGCGTCGACGATCCCGTAGCCGTAGAAGCCGTTTCGCGACGCGTTTCCCTCACACGTCTGCGTCGAGGTCGCCGTGCTGTCGTCCGGCAGGTGCCGGGTGTAGGTGTGGGCGGGCGGGGTGGGGCAGGGCGTCCTGGTCGCGGTGCCCTTGAGGACCCTCTCCACGACGGTGGGACGGAGCGTCCTGCCTCCGTGCACCCGGTCGCGCCGGCCGTACTGGCTCACGATCAGCGCGGCGACCCCGGCCGCGCGGGGAGCGGCCATCGAGGTGCCCTGGAGATACACGTAGTAGCCGCAGACCTCGTCCTTGCAGTCGCGGACCACGTTGGTGACCTTGGGCGTGCCGTCGGGGTTGAGCTGGCCGCGCGCCTCGGCCAGCGACTTGGGATAGGCGGCCAGTGTCGCCCTGGTGACGTCGCGGTCGCCGTTCGCGGTGTCGTAGACGTCGCCGCCCGGGGAGGAGACGTCGATGTAGCCGTTGCCGTAGTCGGAGTAGTACGCCTTGCGCCCGCTGATGCCGGTCGAGGACACCGAGATCACATGCTTGGCCTCGCTCGGCATGGAGACGCAGCTCGGGGGGATCGTGCGCGCGTGGGGCGACTCGCCGGGCACACCGGCGAAGTCGGGGCTGGAGGCATCGACGATCTCCTTGGTGTAGTCGAAGGCCCCGTTGCCCGCCGCGGACACCAGGGTCACCCCTTTGTTGTGCGCGTAGGTGAGCGCCCGCTGCATCGCCTTGATGATCGTGGCCTGCTCCTGCCGGTCGGCCGGAGAGTCCGCCGGGTTGTCGACGCAGTTGAACATCCACGGGTCGATGTAGTAACTCATGTTGACCACGTCGACGCCGATGTCACCGGCGTAGGTCAGCGCGTCGACGCTGGGCTGCAGGAAGAAGAATCCCGAGTCCTGGCCGGCCCGCAGGCTCACGATCGAGACCTTGGGCGCCACGCCCGATATGCCGATCCCGTTGATGGGAGAGGCGATCGACGACGCCACGTGGGTGCCATGCTCGTTCTCGTCGACGTCCACCGGGTCGTTGCAGGAGCGGTCCGGTTCCTCCTCGCACGGGCCGTCGACCTTTTTGCCGTCGGCGTCGACGGGAATGTCGACGGTGAAGTTGCGGCTCAGTTCGCGGTTGAAGTTGGGTGCGATGTCGGGGTGGGAGCCGTCGACACCGGTGTCGATGACACCGACCAGCACGCCCGGGTCGCCCTGCTGGTGGTGGTAGGAGCCGTCGACGGTCGCGTGGATCTGCTTCATGTCCCACTGCAGCTCCGACAGCGGCTCCGCGGCGGGCGCGGGTGCGCCGAAGGCGGAGGCGGCCAGGGCGCCGTCACCGGCCTTCTCCACGGCGCTCGCCCGCACGGCCGCGTGGCCCGCCGCTCCCCTCCCGGCGGAGGGCACGCTGCCGATGGACCGGTTGTGGGCGAGGTCGTCGATCGAGGCGGCGTCGCGCACCGCCTCGGCGAAGTCGGTGTTCGCCGTCTTGACGGTGGCGACGCCGATCGCGGTGTTCTCCCTGAGGATGCTTCCGCCCGCCGCCCTGATGGCCTGCCGGGCGTCCGCCGGGCGCGCGCCCTCGGTGTAGAGGACGACGTACTCGGCCTCCACGACCGGTTCGGCGACCGCCCGCCGGGCCTGCGCCGGGGATACCAACGTGGCCGCCGCGAGGGGGACGACGGCCGCGGTGACGATGACGCGTTTCACATATACCTCCGTATATCCAAAGAGCTCCCCGCAAATGTGATTTCACGCGCACCAAGCAATTCATACGTGGACACATTTGCCGCCGATGTGCAACAAAACCAACAGGCGCCGGGAATCCCGCCACCCCTGTGAACTGCACACATTGGCGAATCATGCCATCAGTCAACCGTTACGAGGGAATTCTCGCGCCGAAAACGACGGCGGCATGAAGTCTCACGCGTCAAACCCGTTGTGAAATAACAGGAATGAGACCGAAAAAGCGGCAAAAGACAGGGCGGGAGGTCAGCCGGGCGGGCCGATCCGCTCCTGCCGTCCCGGCAGCGAGGTCACGTACGAGATGAGCGCGCGGAGCGCGCCCGACAGGTCGCCCTCGCGTGCGCGTGCCGTGAGCACGTGGCCGCCGTCCTCGACGGTGAGCTCGTAGTCGAAACGGTCGGGCCGCCCCTCGGCGCCCACCTGCTGCTCCGGCACGCCGGACAGCCCGGCCCGTTCCACCCGGGTGCGCAGCTCGGTCTCGTCGTCCGGCGCCAGCGACGCGGAGTCGACCGTGGTGACCGTGACGAGGCCGGCGATGCCGCCTCCCCGGACGACCGAGACCTTCATGGACGCGATCCTAGACCGGCCCGCGCGGCCCGGCCGGTTTCGCGCGGGGTTTCCTGGGCGATGACGGCACGTGGCGCCGATATGTCGCGCGCGACAAACCCGAACATCAGTCGCCTGACGTATCCGTCAGGGCGTCGCGCAGTTGCGCGCGAGGTGATGCCGAGCTCGGGGAAGGCCCCAGTACAGACGGGTGCTCACGGTGCGGTGTGACAGACAGGGAGGTCCTTGTCACCGGGGTTGGGGCCGTAGTCCGTCGAGGATGATTCGAGCGATGTGCGCGGAGCGTTCGCGGTCGGTGTCCGCGTCGGCGTGTCGGATCGCGGCGAAGGCACCGGCGACGATCGCCATCACCTCCTCGACCGTCACGTCGTGGCGTACGACGCCGGCGCGATGGGCGCGATCGAGCAGGTGCGCGACCTGGTGCGTGAGGTCGGCGGCGGCGTCCGGAGCGGCGTTGCGCAGGTCGAACTCGGCGGCCGTGAGCGCGCTCTTCACCGCCGCGTTCTCCGCGCCTGAGGCCATCATCCGGGACAGCAGCGTGAACAGGGCGGCTGGATCGTCGGTACCGGCGAGTGCCTCTCCCTCGGCGACCAGTTGTCTGATCTGGTCGATCGCGACGGCGAGGTACAGCGCTTCCTTGCTGGGGAAGTGCCGGTGGACGGTGCCGGAACCGACACCCGCGCGGCGGGCGATCTCGTCGAGCGAGACGCCGAGGCCCTGTGAGGCGAACAACCGCTGCGCGGTCCGCAGCACCTGTTCACGATTGCGGCGCGCGTCGGCCCGTAGTTCCCGGTCATGCACGGGAACCGTCGGCGGCTCGGCCGGAGTGTGTTTGGGCGTTCGACTGGACATCTCACGCCTACCCTAACCGGGGCGACGCCCCGTATGCTGTCCACATCTAAACGGGGCGACGCCCCGTTTATGCGGTCGCGTTGTTCCGCCATGGGGCGGATCCCACCGAACACGAGGAGATCCCTTCGATGACCACACGAGAGGAAGCCGGCGCCCTGGTGCTGCGGATGCAGGAATGCTTCAACACCCGGCAGTTCGACCAGGCCGCCGATCTGTTCACCCCCGACTTCCTCAACCACCCGCTTGGCGCCACCGGGTTCGAAGCGGGCAAGGAGGCCTGGGTCCAGGTCGTCGCCCGGTTTCCGGCCATGCGCGTTGTCGCCGACGACATCTTGATCGACGGTGACAAGGTCGCCGTCCGCTCGTCGGTTGAGGGGATGGCGGCCCCGGGTGGCGACGCCCGGCCCGTGCTCATCGAGATCTTCCGCATCGACGACGGCCGACTCGCGGAGACCTGGGGCGTCACCGAGGGCCCCGACCCACGTCACTGAGGCCCCGCGGCCTCACAGGTTCCTCCGGGTTTCGAACCTCGAACGGCCCCTAGAGGACTCCGACCTGCTGCCACGCGGCGCGTATCTTCCGTTGCTCGTCCCCGTCCGCGCCGAACAGCTCCCCGGCCACCTCCACGGTCGCCTCCGCCGCCTCCTGGAAATCGGAGCGCGGCCGGAGCCGCTCGGTGAGCGTGACGTACCAGACGCGTCCGGCGCGCTCCCAGGCGTTGCCGCCGATGGCGGTGGCGGCGAGGTAGAAGGCGTGGTTGGGGATGCCCGAGTTGAGGTGGACGCCTCCGTGGTCGTTGGAGGGGTCGCCGTCGTCGGGCAGGTCCACGTAGTCGCGCATGTGTCCCGGCTGGCGGTCGCCTCCCCCGGCCGGGGTCGACCAGGCGGTCCCCGGCGCCTTCATCGAGCGCAGCGCGGTTCCCCGCAGGGCGCTGCCCAGGATGCCGTCACCGATGAGCCAGTCGGCCTGCTCCGCGGTCTGCCCCCTGCCGTACTGCTTGGCGAGCGACCCGAAGACGTCGGAGAACGACTCGTTCAGGGCGCCGGGCTGCCTGCTGTAGACCAGGTGCGCGGTGAACTGGGTGATGCCGTGGGTCAGCTCGTGCGCCACGACGTCGACGGCCCGGGTGAGGGAGCCCTTGGTGAAGATCTGCCCGCTGCCGTCACCGTAGATCATCTGGAAGCCGATCCAGGCGGCGTTGTCGTAGTCGGTCCCGTAGTGGACCGAGGAGACGATCTCCAGCCCTCGCCCGTCGATGCTGTCGCGCCCGAAGACCCGCCGGTAGAAGTCGTAGGTGAGGCCCGCCCCTTCGTAGGCCTCGTCGACCGCCGCGTCACCGGACGGCTGCTCGCCCTCGCCGCGTCTCTTCCTGCCGGGAAGGTCGAAGTCGCCGCCGTTCTCGACGTCGTAGACCGTACGCACCATGCCGGGGGCGGGCTCGACGTCGGAGAGGGTGAGACTGAGCTGACGCAGCGCGCCACCGAACGAGGCGCGCTGTGCGCGGGCGCTCTCCGAAGTGGCGAGGGTCCTGAGCGCGGCCTCCCGCTCGGCGGGGGTTCCGTGTTCGGCGACCGCCGCGAGCAGGTCGGGAGGTGCGATACAGCACTGGGGCATGCTGTCGAATGTCGTCATGTGTTAAGGATCGTCACCGTCTGCTCAAACTGTATGAGTATTGCCATACTTGATGCCTTCGGGGGTGGACTGGGGTGTGCCCACGGGAGCGGTCGTGAGAGGGTTCTTCTGCTCGACGATCACGGGGTCGTGACCGCGCCCGGGGAAGAGGGCGAGACGGAGGCGGCGGTGCTGGGAAACGTGGAAGAGAACGAGGGGACGGTGCGGGCGCTCACGGTGACGACGCACGGCGATCGGCTCGGCTCACCGATGACGGGTACACCGGTGACGGGCCTCGCGCGGGGAGAGACCGGCTCGCGAAGCACGCGACTCGCGCCGCGAGACACCGCTTCTCGGAGGACGGGCCGCGCATGACGTCACTGCTGGCCATCAGCGACCTGCACATCGGCTACCAGGAGAACCGCGACATCGTCGAGAAGCTGCGGCCCACCTCCGCCTCCGACTGGCTGCTGGTCGCCGGGGACGTCTCAGAGAAGGTCTCCGACGTCGAATGGACCCTGGGACTGCTCGCCGAACGGTTCGAGAAGGTGGTGTGGGCGCCCGGCAACCACGAGCTGTGGACCCATCCCAGCGACCCCGTCCAGTTGCGCGGCGAGGAGCGCTACCGGCACCTGGTCGAGGTGTGCCGGAACCTGGGGGTGGCGACGCCCGAGGACCCCTACCTCACCTGGACCGGCCCTGGCGGCCCGGTCACCGTCGCCCCACTGTTCGTGCTGTACGACTACACCTTCCGCATGCCCGGTGTGGCCACGAAGGAGGCGGCGCTCGCCCGCGCGTACGACAAGGGGGTGGTCTGCACCGACGAGATGCTGCTGCACCCCGACCCGTACCCCACCAGGGACGCCTGGTGCGACGCCAGGATCGCCGAGACCGAACGGCGCCTGGAGGCCAGGCCGCCCGGGGTGCCCACGGTGCTGGTCAACCACTACCCGCTGGTGCGCGAACCCACCCTGATCCTGTACCACCCGGAGTTCGCGATCTGGTGCGGCACCGAGCGCACCGCCGACTGGCACCTGCGCTTCGACGCCGCCGCGGTCGTCTACGGTCACCTGCACATCCCCAGGACCACCTGGCACGACGGTATCCGCTTCGAGGAGGTCTCCTTGGGCTATCCCCGCGAGTGGCGTCCCAGGTCCACCGCGCCCGGTCAGCTGCGGCGCATCCTGCCCAGCCCGAAGGCCGCCTCGTGATCGAGAAGATCCTGCCGCCGTGGGTGGCGAGTTCGGAACGCTTCGAGGACCCGCCGGACGTCGTGCTGTTCCCCGAGGAGGAGGAGGCCGTCGCCCGCGCGGTGGAGAAGCGGCGGCGCGAGTTCGGCACCGCGCGCCACTGCGCGCGTCAGGCCCTGGCCGAGCTCGGACTGCCGCCCGCGCCGATCCTGCCCGGTGAGCGCGGCGCCCCCGTGTGGCCGGACGGGGTGGTGGGCGCCATCACCCACTGCGCCGGATACCGTGCGGCGGCCGTCTCCCGCGACGCGCTCACCATCGGCATCGACGCCGAGCCTCACGAACCGCTCCCCGACGGCATCCTGCCGGCGGTCTCGCTGCCCGAGGAGCGGGCCGCGCTGGAGCGGCTGAACGACGACGTGCACTGGGGCCGGCTGCTGTTCAGCGCCAAGGAGAGCGTCTACAAGGCGTGGTTCCCGCTGGCCAGGCGCTGGCTCGGCTTCGAGGAGGCCCACCTCGTCTTCTCCCCCTCCGGTACGTTCACCGCCCGCCTCCTCGTCCCCGGCCCCGTCGTGGACGGCCGGGAGCTGACCGGTTTCACCGGCCGCTGGCTGGTCTCCGACGGCCTGGTCGTGACCTCCATCGCGGTGCCGGGAAAGTCCGCGCCGAGACAGGCCGCGACGGGATAGTCCGCGACGTCCCCTGCGGGAGGTCGGGACTCCCGTCGACCTCCGCTTCGTCTCGAAGAGCGGAGGCGGCCACTGATCCTGATACTCGGAGGCCTGTTCCTGCTGGGCAAGAGCGTCCACGAGATGCACAGCAGCCTGGAGGGGGACTCCCACCACTCCG
>NZ_JBEZEZ010000042.1:0-63637 GCF_040649155.1 Streptosporangium sp. NPDC049046
ACTGGCTTTTAACACACTGTTGAGTTCTCAAGAAACGGACGCGTACACCATCACCCACACCCGACCAACCGGTCCGGCAGAACTCCGGGGCGTTCGTTTTATTCTGTTCTTTCGTTGTGCCTTTATTCTTTCAGGCCCGCTTTTTCGTGTCAAACCGACCCGATCCGGCTTACCTGTTTCAGAATTCACTGCCCCCCCTTCTCAGGGGGACCCGCCTAACGTACTCGACGGTCCGATTCATGTCGAATCAAACCCCTTTAGGGGACAAAGATCCCATCAAGGCTGAGATGATCAGAGAGGGTTCCGAGGCCCCGGCGCCACCGCCGTCTCCCTCGGGTCTGGTGAACTTTATGAACCCCGACCCGCATCGTCAAATCAACCGCGCCTCGCATGGAAGCAAGGCGCGTTGTGGCGTGCGCGCTTCAGGGAAAGCGGCTCCGACAAAACGGAGGATGCCGGGCACGCCGGAGACGGACCGGTCATGTGGTGTCCCGGCTGTGGGCCCTCAACGCGAGGCGGGCGCGGTGCACCCCGGTAGCGGAAGGAAGGGAATACACCCATGGTTCGCGCTGGAAACTCCGGTAATCTGCCGCTCGTCTTCAGGAGGTGGCAGGTGGCCGGAGCTGGCGCCTTTGCGGTACCGGGCTACGAGGTGTCCGGGGTGCTCGGCCAGGGCGGTTTCGGGATCGTCTACCGGGCCAGACAACTGGCGGTGGATCGTGAGGTCGCGCTCAAGGTGGACAACCGGGTGCTGGTCTCCGAGCGGGACCGGCGCCGCTTCATGCGTGAGGTGACCTCGGCCGGCGCCCTCTCCGGTCACCCGCACGTCGCCCATGTCTACGACGCGGGGGTCCTGCCCGACGGGCGGCCGTACATGGTCCTGGAACTGTGTCCCGGCGGGTCTCTGCTGGATCGGATGCGGGCCGAGAAGCGGTTGCCACCGGCCGAGGTCGCCGACATCGGCATCCGGATCGCCGACGCGCTGTCGGCCGCGCACGCCGCCGGGGTGCTGCACCGCGACATCAAACCCGCCAACATCCTGATCAACCGGTACGGCAATGTGGTGCTCTCCGACTTCGGCCTCGCCACCATGCCGTCCTCGGGCAGCGAGGTGTCGGTGACCCGGGAGTCCCTCACTCCCGCCTACGCCCCGCCCGAGGCGTTCGAGCTGACCGAGCCCGCCGCCGCCGGTGACGTCTACTCTCTGGCCGCCACGCTGTACGCGCTGCTCTCGGGGCGCCCGCCGCGCTTCCCCGAGAGCGGCGTGGTCAACATCGCGGTCATCATGGCCCTGCACCGCCTGCCGGTTCCCGACCTCCCGGAGGTTCCGCCGGAGCTGACCGCCGTGCTCAGGGAGGCCATGGCCACCGACCCCGCGCGACGCACCCCCTCGGTGGCCGCGCTGCGCGACGCCCTCACGGACCTGCGCCTGGAGGGAGGCGCCCCTGCCCGGCCCCACGCTCCGCGCCCCGCCGTCCCCCACCGGGCCCCGAGGCCCGCTCCGCCGCCGGTTTCGACACCGGAGAAGAACCCGGTGCCCATGCCACCGCACGCGTCGCCGTACGGCACACCGCCGGGGCAGCGCGGGGAGCCTGTGCGATCGCATCTGACGTCACCGGGCGTGAAGGGGCTCTCCGGTACCCAGCCGCCCGCGGTGGCCCCGGAGCATCCGGCCACGTCGAACGCGCGGGTCTTCGTCGCGGTGGCCGTGGCCTTCGCGATCCTGCTGATGGCCGGCGTAGGGCTCATGTACATCGAGAACCGCGACCAGACACCGTCCACCGGGCAGGGGCCCGGCGCACAGGCCCCCCAGAGCCCTGGCGAGGACCAGAGTGCGACCCCGAAGACGGGCACGTCCGCGGCTCGCGAGGTTTTCGAGGTCGCCACGGTCACGACCCCCTGCCCCGCGGCGGCGGTGGCGGGCGCGGGGGCCGCGTGCGTGGCGAAGAACGAGTGCTGGGGCGGCCTCGTCGCGATCGCGGGCGACACCACGGCGAAGCGGATCAGCTGCCAGGAGCCCCACGCGTGGGAGACATTCGCGATCGCCCCGCTGCCCCAGGGCTCTCTCATCTACGATCCGGCCGTCCTGGAGAAGGATCCGACGGTGAAGAAGGTCTGCTCGGACGAGGTGATGTTCGCCTCCATGTTCGACGAGCGCAATGACCGGCGGACAAGGTGGCACAAGACGATCCTGCCGCCCTCGCGGGAGCAGTTCCAGGGCGGGGCGCGGACCTACCGGTGCCTGGGCGGCCTCATCGGACGTGAGCTTCCGGGCGTCATCAGCTTCGGCCGCTGAGTCTTCTCGGCGCGGGCTCGTCCCCGCCGGGTGTCGGAACCATCGGAAAAGCAGGTCGTCCACCGATCGGCACGGTACCGGGACCTTCTTCGCACGTTCGATCGGGGTGGGTGCAGACTTGCCTTCCCGGACGTGAAAAATTAGACGCGGTTGGACGGAGGTGGAGCGTGAACGTCCGCCTCCCGATCCGCGTAGGTCACAAAGTAGGTCACCAAAGGTGGCGGCATTCACCACGAAGTCGCTCAGGTTTTCGAGAAATCAGCCAACGGTATCCTGCCGCGTTCTCCTTCCGGTCGTGAAGACCGGGTTTTTCGAGCTGGAGGTTTTTGATGTCTCAGGCACAGATCGGTGTGACAGGACTGGCCGTGATGGGGGCGAACCTCGCCCGCAACCTGGCCAGGCACGGGCACTCGGTAGCGGTGCACAACAGGTCCCAGCACAGGACCAAGGCGCTGATCGAGGAGCACGGGCACGAGGGAACCTTTGTCCCCTGCGAGACCCCCGAGGAGTTCGTCGCGGCGCTGGAACGGCCCCGCCGCATTCTGATCATGGTCAAGGCGGGTGCGCCGACCGACGCGGTGATCGAGGAGTTCGCTCCCCTGCTTGAGCCGGGCGACATGCTCGTGGACGGCGGGAACGCGCACTTCCTGGACACGCGCCGACGCGAGGCCGCGCTGCGCGAGCGCGGCATTCACTTCGTCGGCGCGGGGGTTTCCGGCGGGGAGGAGGGCGCGCTGCTCGGGCCGAGCATCATGCCCGGCGGTTCGAAGGAGTCGTACCAGGCGCTGGGTCCGCTGCTGGAGGACATCGCGGCGAAGGTGGACGGTGTGCCCTGCTGCGCCCACATCGGCCCCGACGGTGCCGGGCACTTCGTGAAGATGGTGCACAACGGCATCGAGTACGCCGACATGCAGCTCATCGCCGAGGCATACGACCTGGTCAGGCAAGGACTCGGCCGGACCCCGGCGGAGCTCGCGGACATCTTCGCGGAGTGGAACGAGGGTGAGCTGTCCTCGTACCTGATCGAGATCACCGCCGAGGTGCTGCGCCAGGTCGACGCCGCGACAGGCAAGCCGCTCGTCGACGTGATCGCCGACCGGGCGGAGCAGAAGGGCACCGGCCGCTGGACGGTGCAGATCGCGCTGGACCTGGGCGTTCCGGTGAGCGGAATCGCCGAGGCGGTCTTCGCGCGCTCCCTGTCCGGTCACGCGGACCTGCGGAAGGCCGCACGGGGTCTGCCCGGCCCGTCGGGAGTGCCCGCAGGGGCCGTGGGCGAGGACTTCGCCGAGGACGTGCGCCGGGCGCTGTACGCCTCGAAGATCGTCGCTTACGCCCAGGGGTTCGACCAGCTCAGGGTCGCCAGCACGGAGTACGGCTGGGATCTCGACCTCGGCACGCTGGCCACGATCTGGCGGGGTGGCTGCATCATCCGCGCCGTCTTCCTCGACCGCATCCGCGAGGCGTACGCGGCGGAGGACAAACCGGTCACCCTGCTCGCCGCCCCCTACTTCGCCGAGGCGCTGACCCTGGCGCAGGACTCGTGGCGGCGAGTGGTGGCGAAGGCCGCCGAGCTGGGCATCCCGGCACCCGGTTTCTCAACCGCGCTCGCCTACTACGACGGGCTGCGCGCCGAGCGCCTGCCCGCGGCCCTGATCCAGGGCCAGCGTGACTTCTTCGGCGCTCACACCTACGAGCGGATCGACCTTGAGGGCTCCTTCCACACCCTGTGGTCGGCCGACCGCACGGAGGTCAAGGGCTAGCCTGCGTATCCCTCGCCCCGAGGTGACCGTCTGCCGCGCCGGATCGGATGCGGCCGCCGACCCGTGACAGGGCGGCACACTCGGGGCAGGGGCCGACCGCCCCTGCCCGGCCCCGCGCAGTGTCGCGGCTGGACGTGCTGCCTCCTTCCGCTTCCCGCATGGTTCCCGTCTGAGCCGCCGTCCGAGGTGGGATCGGCCGCGCCGACTGATCCCGCCTCCCGCGCGACAAGTTTCGCATTAAATGACCTTTTTGTACCTTTATTTCCATTACACGACTCGCGCTTAATGCTGGAATTCGCTGGAATTCAAGGGAGGCTGGTGGAACTCCTGTTACGCTCCGGGCCGTGAGTGATTCACTGGACGCGCTGGAACGGCGAATAGCCGAGCTCCGCGCCGAGGTGCGACGGGCGGTCAAGGCGAAGGAGAACTCGCTCGCCCGATCGCTGCGCGGCGACCTGCGCAGAGCGGAGCAGGCGTGGGACGCGGCGATCACCTCCGAGGCCCCCGAGCCGCCTCACGAACCCGAGACCTCGCTGGTGCCCATCAGAGAGCAGGTGCACCAGGCGCTGGCCATGCTGGGCGTGCCGACGGCGGCCAAACTGATCGTGGCGGTGAACGACGCCTTCTTCTCCCGCGAGTTGCGCGGCTCCCAGCTCACCAGCCTGCGGCGCGACGAGGAGCGCTCGTTCCGCGGTGACCCCTACGCCAGGCCGTACTACCTGTGCGCCGCATTGACCGACCGCCTCTCCCCCGCCCGCGGGCTGTTCGCCGACAGCACGTGGCCACCCGAGTCGCGGGTGCTGGGGCCGCTGAGCCCACGCGTCGACTTCCTCGTCTCGGCCATGCGCGTCGCCGAGCACCTGACGCGGCTGGCGGAACCTCCCGCGGGGGCGGTGCGACTGCTGTCGCGGATGGCGCAGAACATCCCGGGCGCCGTCGAAGGGTTCGCCCCGGCCGACCCGGCGACCGCGATCCGCGCGGCACGGGCCGAGCTGGAGGTGCACCTCGCCACCGACTCCGCGCAGCGGGCCGAGGTGGCGGCACGGGCGATGAGGCAACTACCGGACGTGGAGCGCCTGTTCGGCGCCACCGCGATGAACACCTTGAGGGGGGCCTGTTGAAGACCAGGCTGGACGGGGAGACCGGTTCATGAACAAGCTCGGGGAGAAGGCCTTCCAGAACAGGCTTGACGAGCTGCGCGGGCCGATGCCCTCCCGCCCGCACGACGCGCGGGCCATCGCGGCGCTCGCCGCCAACCCCGGCTGCGTCCGCCGGGCGGTGATGGACGCCGCGGGGGTCGACAAGGACCTCACGGCCCGGCACGTCGGCTTCCCCGCCCCGTTCGGCCAGTCCCAGTTCGCGATCACCCGCGGGAACGTGTTCGAGTCGCTGGTGAAGGAGAACGGGTGCGCGGAGCTGCTGCGCCTCCTGCGCGAGCTGCTCGGCCTGGAGGTCGCCCAGGTCGGCTACCAGGACGTGGAGAGCATCGGCTCCCATCTGCGGCACTCGCACACCCGGGCGCTGATCGACCGCGCGGCGCGCGAGGACGACGGGACCGCGGTGTTCTACGACCACCCGCTGCTCAGTCTGGAGATCGCCGGGCACACCTCCTACCTGGAACCCGACGTCGTGGCCTTCCAGATCGGGAGGCGCTTCCACATCGTGGAGATCAAGTCGTTCAGCGTGATCGACGGCCAGGCCGAGCCGGAAAAGGTCGCGGCAGCGGCGCGACAGGCGTCGGTCTACGTCATGGCGCTGCGCACGCTCATGGCCGACCTCGGGCACGACCCGGAACGCGTCTCCCACGACGTGGTCCTCGTCTGCCCGGAGAACTTCGCCAACCGCCCCACGGCGGCGCTGGTCGACGTACGCAAGCATCTCTCCGTGCTCAACCGCCAGCTCGCCCGGATGACCAGGGTGGAGCGCCTGCTGGAGGACCTGCCCGGCGGCCTCACCTTCGATCTGGCCCCCGGCGAGGACGGTGTGCCGACCCGCTCGGCCGAGGAGCTGGCCCAGGCACTGCTCCAGGTGCCCGCCCGCTACGCGCCCGACTGCCTGTCCACCTGCGACATGTGCATGTTCTGCCGTCACGAGGCCCGCTCCTGCGGGTCCACCGACCTGCTCGGGCGCCAGGTACGCGACCAGCTGGGCGGCGTCTCCGGCATGGACGAGGCCCTCGGCCTGGCCGAGGGCACCCGTGAGGTGGCCGAGGGCCAGGAGGAGATCGCCCACCTGCTCCGGCTGGCGCACCGGCTGCGCGAGGAGTCGCTGCGGTGAGCACACTGACGGCGCTGGCGCGGCTGCGGGCCGCCAGGGACGGCGTCGCGCAGCGGATCACCACGGTCCGGCACTGCCACGTCTCCGCCCAGCCGCTGGTGTTCATCCCGCTCAAGCTCGCGGGCGAGGCCGCCGCGCCGCTCGCCGCCATGGTCGGCACCGATCCCGGTCACCCCCGGCTGCTCGTCGTTCCCCAGCCCCGCAACCGGGACCTGCGGTTCGCCTTCACCGCCGGGCTGGCCGAGGTGCTGCTGCCGTACATCGAGGGGTTCCAGAAGAGCACCGAGACGGTCGAGCGAAAGAGCGGCGAGCCGTACGAGCGATGCCTGGACGCGCCGCAGATCCTGGTGCCGAACCGGCCCGCGGCCTCGTTCGCCGCGCTGCTCGGCCGCTCCACCCGCTTCCGCAAGGCGGAGGGCCCCTACCCGGTGCATCCGTCGGTGCCGCTGCTCGGCCGGTGGCTGACCTATCTCGCCGACCGGTCGCTGCAGCCGGGCTCCTCGATGCTGCTCGCCGCCACCGAGGCGCTGAGCCTGCACTGGGCGACCGGGCAGAGCAACCTGGAGGACGCCAACCTGGCGGCGCTGCTGGGATGGATCGATCCGCCGCAGGGAATGTCCGGGCGGCAGGCGGCCGAGGAGGCCGAGGACCCGCTGCTCTGGCCTCCCGCCGGCCCCACCACCGACCCCGGCTTCGACAACGAGGTGCTCGGCCCCGCGATCCGCGCCTACGAGGAGGCGCCGACCGATCGCGCCGTCGACCGGATCGGCCAGGCGTTGCGCACCCAGCTCGAACCCACCTGGCGGCTGATGTGGCGCAGCGTGGAGTTGTTGCGCTCACTGCCCGAGGGGACGCGGGTGAAGGACCGCTGGGAGATCGACCGCGGGTCGTTCACCCGGTTCGTCGAGCGGATCGCCGAGGGCGGGCCGCCTCAGGCGCGCAGGGACGGGGCGGTCGGCGCCGCCGCGCGGCTGGCGGGGCTGGAACGGGCGCGGGCGAGCTACGACGTGCAGCGCGCCCATGACGACCCGTTGCTCATGGCCGAGTACCGGCTGAGCGGCGAGGCCTTCGCCGGGACGGTGACGTCCGCCGACCTTGAGCACACCGAGGGCGAGGGCCGCTCGCGCAAGCTCAGACCCCTGATCACGGTGCGGACCGACGACCCGGTGCGGCTCTCCCCCAAGACCACGGTCGGCTGCCCCGACCGGCGTGGCCACGCCGCCGAGATCGTCGAGATCGCGGACGGGGAGATCACCCTCAAGGTCACCAAGGGGATGGGGCGGGGTAGGACACCGGCCCCCGGTTCCGTGCCCGAACCGGGCGAGCAGGTCTCGTACACCTCACTGACGGACGACTTCCAGTCGTCGGCGGCACTGCCCGATCCGGAGCAGACGCCGTGGACCCACGGCGGCCCTCCACAGGAGTACGAACCCGGCGACGACGACGCGCAGGAGGAATGGCTTTGAGCGTTCACCGGATCCCGGGCCGCCGGGCGACGCCTCGTCCCACCGCGTGCGGGACGGGCCGTGACCGGGGTCTTGACGGGCGCCTTGACGGGAGCACGACATGACGACCCCGCAGCGGGAGGCCGCCGCCGTGGTGGAGGCCGTGCTGGCCGACCTGCCCCGCCATCGCGGCGTGGTCGTGGACTCTCCGCCGGGCGCGGGCAAGTCCACGCTGGTGGTGAGGGCGGCGGGGCACATCGCGGAGACCGGCGAGCCGCTGATGATCGTCGCCCAGACCAACGAGCAGGTCGACGATCTGGTGGAGCGGCTCGCGGTCGAGCACCCCGACCTGCCGATCGGCCGCCTGTCGGCGAGCGGCTACGTGACCCCCGGCCGCGTCCTCGCCCACCCCAACGTCTCGGTCGCGGGCAAGCTGCCCGACCTGGGGGATCCGGCCGTGGTGATCGCCACCGCCGACAAGTGGGCCTGGGTCGGCGACCGCACCTGGCCCTGGGCCATCGTCGACGAGGCGTACCAGATGCGCTCGGACAAGTTGCTGCGCATCGCCTCGCTGTTCGAGCGGGCGCTGTTCGTGGGCGATCCCGGCCAGCTCGACCCGTTCTCCATCGTGGACGGCGACCGGTGGGCGGGCCTGTCGTGGGACCCGGTGCAGAGCGCTGTCTCGGTGCTGCTGCGGCACAACCCCGACCTGCCGGTGCACCGGCTGCCGGTCTCCTGGCGACTGCCCGCCTCGGCGGCGCCGGTGGTCTCCGAGGCGTTCTACCCGTTCACCGGGTTCCGCGCGGGGACGGGTCCGGACGACAGGTCGCTGGAGTTCACCGTGAACGGCATGCGCACCTCCCACGACCTGGCGCTGGAGGAGGCGGCCGTCTCCGGCTGGGCGCTGTACGAGCTGCCGAGCCGTCACACGGTGCGCACCGACGCCGAAGCCGTCGCGGCGACCGCGATGCTGGCGACGCGGCTGCTCCAGCGGGGCCCGGTCGCGCACTCCGAGCGCGGCAGCCATCCCGTCACCGCCGACAGGATCGCCATCGGCGCCGCGCACCGCGACCAGGTCGCCGCGATCAGGGCCGCCGGGGTGCCGCCGGAGATCACGGTGGACACCGCCAACCGTCTGCAGGGCCGGGAGTACGACGTGACGATCGTGCTTCACCCGCTGTCCGGGCGCCGCGACGCCACCGCGTTCCATCTGGAGTCCGGGCGGCTGTGCGTGCTCACCTCACGGCACCGCCACGCCTGCGTCGTGGTCGCCAGGGCGGGCATTCCCGAACTCCTGGACGCCCACCCGTCGTCCGAGCCGGTCCAGCTCGGCGTGCCGGTGAAGTTCCCCGACGGCTGGGAGGCCAACCAGGCGGTGCTGGCCCACCTCTCCAAACACCGGGTGACCCCGGACCGGTGACCCGGACGCGCCGTGCCGGAGTGCGCACCGCCGCACCGCAGTGATCTCCGCAGTGATCTCCGCGATGATCCCCACGGCCCCGTGCGGCGAGGCCCGTACGGCGGGAGGTCAGATCGTGCGCCGCCAGACGTCGATCGCCAGCACCTGACGCATGCCCACCGAGAGGTAGAGGTCGAGGGCGGGCGTGCTGTTGTTGGCGTCGACGTGGAGGTAGGTGCCGACCCGCCCGCGGCGGGCGTCGGCGGCGAACGCCCCGCGCAGCATGACCTTTCCCAGACCTCGGCCCCTGAAGGCGGGGAGCACGGCCAACTGGCGCACGTACCCGCAGTTCTCGTCCCCCAGGAAGGCGTTGGTCCCCAGCAGCATCGCCGCGGGCTCGCCGTCGAGGCGGGCGACCGTCAGTTGTGCCCAGTCGGTGGTGACCGAGGAGTCCAGCTCCTCGTACCACTCGTCGTAGTCCTTCGGGGCGAACCCGAAGTGCTCGGCGAAGCCGGCCTGCTGCACGGCGTGCCCCTGACGGCGTACCTCCTCGGTGAGCCCGTCGTGCACCGTCACCCCGGCCGGGAGTTCGGGCCCGGGGACCGTCCCCTCGTGGTCGGCGCGGAGCCGGATGAAGCTGGTGGCGGCGGCGAAGCCGCGGGACGCGGCGATGGCGCGCTTGCCGCTGTCCTCGCGGTAGAGGCCGATGTCCACCACGGCCCGGTCGTGGCCGAGTTCGGCCGTGATCTGCCTGGCCCGCTCGGTCACGGTGTCCCAGAGCGGGCCGGTCAGGTCCGGTGCGGCGGGGTGCACGACGACGTCGACGTCGACGTTGTCGCTGCCCCCCTTGCGGCAGGCCCAGGCCCACGCCACCAGGCGCCCGCTCTCGTCGTGGACGAGCCAGCCGTCGGACTCCCCGGCGAAGGCGGAGTCGTTCAGGTGGTCGGCGACGTCGTCGAGCGTCATGTCGGCCTTGCCGATCACCTGGGTGTCGCAGAGCGAGATCAGCTCGTGGATCTCGCGGGCGTCCTCGGCCAGTGGCCGCCGGGTGACGTACCCGGTGGCGGGGATCGTTGTCTTCATGACCCCATCGTCGCGAGGGCGGCTTGGGGATCACTGGGTCGGCACTTGGCTCCCGGCTCATCGGCCGACCGGCCGATGAGCCGGATGCTCCCGTGGTTCGTCAGGCGACGGGAGCGAGACCGTCAGTCGAGTGCCGGGACCGGTGCCTGGGTGTCCTCGGATGCCTCGGGCGCGCCGCGCAGCGGGATCTCCTTGATGAAGGCCGCCAGCAGCGGCACCAGGACCGCGAACAGGATCGCCCACCAGAAGACGCCGGAGATCGACTCGGCCAGCGACTCCAGGAAGCCGACCCGCACATTGGCGGGAAGCTCGTGCAGCGCGGCCGGGTCGAACTGGGCGCCTCCGGAGGCGATCCGCTCGCCCGCCGCACCCAGCTTGCTCTCCAGGCTGGAGGTGAGCCGGTTGTTGAAGATCGCGCCGAACAGCGAGACGCCGAACGAGCCGCCGATGGAGCGGAAGAAGGTCGAGGCGCTGCTGGCGACGCCGAGGTCCTTCTGCTCGACGCTGTTCTGGGCGATCAGCATGGTGGTCTGCATCAGGAAGCCCATGCCGAGGCCGAGCACCGCGATGAACACCCCGGTCTGCCAGGCGGGGGTGTTGACGTCCATCAGGGAGAGCAGCCACATCGCGACCGCCATGCCCACGCCACCGAGGATGGGATACACCTTGTACTTGCCGGTCCTGGTGATGGCGCGGCCGACGAAGAGCGAGACCACCATGGCGGCGCCCATCATCGGGAGCAGCAGCAGGCCGGAGTTGGTGGCGCTCGCCCCCTGGACGGTCTGCTGGAACAGCGGGAGGAAGTTGATCGCACCGAACATGGCGAACCCGAGCAGGAAGCCCACTCCCGAGATCAGGCTGAAGTTGCGGTCGCGGAAGACGTTGAGCGGCATGATGGGCTCGGCGACGCGGCGCTCCACCAGGACGAACACCGCCAGCGTGATCACGGCGAGCCCCGCCAGGCCGAGGATCTGCCACGATCCCCACGCGTAGTCGTTGCCGCCCCAGGTGGTGATGAGGACGAGCGCGGTGATGCCGACCGAGAGCAGGGCCGCGCCCAGCCAGTCGATGCGGTGCTCGGTGCGGAGCTTGGGCAGTTGCAGTTTGACCGCGAGCAGGGCGAGGGCGACGAACCCGATGGGCAGGTTCACGTAGAAGGCCCAGCGCCAGTCGAGGTGGTCGGTGATGAACCCGCCGACGAGCGGACCCGCGATCATCGCGAGTGACATCACGGCGGCCATGATGCCCTGGTACTGGCCGCGCTCGCGGGGCGGGACGAGGTCGCCGATGATCGCCATGGCGTTGACCATCAGGCCCCCGGCTCCCAGGCCCTGGAGGGCGCGAAAGGCGATGAGCTGCGTCATGCCGTCGGACGGCCCGCCGAGCATCTCGGATCCGGCCATGCCGCAGAGCACGGAGCCGATCATGAAGATGACGATGGAGGCGAGGAAGATGTTCTTCCTGCCGTACAGGTCACCGATCTTGCCCCAGATGGGGGTCGAGACGGTGGTGCCGAGCACGTAGGCGGTCACCACCCAGGACAGGTGCGTCAGTCCGCCGAGTTCGCCGACGATGCGGGGCATCGCGGTGCCGACGATCATGTTGTCGAGCATGGCCAGGACCATCGCGAGCATCAGGCCCGGCAGCACTACCATGACCTCGCGACGCCGCGCCGGCACGGCCGCGGTCTCCTTCACTTCTGTGCCCCCAGTTTTTGTGATCTTGCTTACTTGCCGACCGGCTAGCGTCGGCTATGCTGGAATGTAGGCCGCTTACTTGCCGGCCGTCAAGTTAATTTCTCGGTAAGGGAACCATGAGGGAAAACGCCGACACACGGACGCGCATTCAGGAGATCGCCCTGAAGCTCTTCACCGAGCAGGGCTACGAGGCCACCTCGCTCCGCGAGATCGCGGAGGCCCTCGGCGTGACCAAAGCGGCACTTTACTACCACTTCAAGACCAAGGACGACATCATCGTCAGCCTGGCGGAGGACCGGGTGCGGGCGGTCGAGGAGCTGATCGCCTGGGCCCGCACCCAGCCGCGCACCGACGAGACGCGCGAGGAGCTGATCCGCCGCTACGCCCACGACCTGCGACGGGGCAGGCACCACGAGATCATGCGGTTCTTCGAGCGCAACCAGACCTCACTCAAGAAACACCCGACGATGGAGAAGACCCGCGAGGGGATGTTCGAGCTGCTCACCTTCCTCGTCGATCCGCAGGACCCCCTGGCCACCCGGCTGAAGCACTCGATGTCCCTGTTCGCGCTGCACGCCTCGTGGTTCGCGCTCAGGGACGAGTCGATCACCGACGAGGAGCGCCAGGCGGCCGCCCTGGAGGTCGCGCTCGACCTCGCCAGGCGGTGAGCGTTCTCATCGACCCGCCCAGCTGGCCGGGTCCGCGCGGCCTGCTCTGGTCACATCTGGTCAGCGACAGCTCCACCGGGGAGCTGCACGCCTTCGCGGAGCTGCTCGGCATGCCGCGCCGGGCGTTCGACCGCGACCACTACGACGTTCCCGAGACCGTCTACGAGCGGGCCCTCGCGCTGGGCGCCGAGGCCGTCTCCTCCCGTGAGCTCGTCACCCGTCTCACCGCCGCCGGTCTGCGCCGGCGCAGGGTCCGCCCCCGGATCGACGCTTCTCGCATAGATCCCGACAGTGCGGGCATGGCATCCCCTTGATGGCATATCCGCACGTCAACGAAGGGAACGACATGCTGAACGGCAAAACGATCGCGTTTCTCGTGGCTCCCGAGGGGATCGAGCAGGTCGAACTCACCGAGCCGTGGAAGGCCGTCAAGCAGGCGGGGGGCACGCCCAAGCTGATCTCCACCGAGCAGGGTCAGGTCCAGGCGTTCAACCACCTCGACAAGGCCGACACGTTCCCGGTGGACGCCACGGTGGAGCAGGTATCCGTCACCGACTTCGACGGGCTGCTGCTGCCGGGTGGCGTCGCCAACCCCGATCTCCTGCGGACCGTACCCGCGGCCGTGGGCTTCGTGAAGGGCTTCTTCGACGCGGGCAAGCCCGTCGCGGCCATCTGCCACGCGCCCTGGGCGCTGATCGAGGCCGACGTGGTACGTGACCGCAAGGTCACGTCCTGGCCGAGCCTGCGGACCGACCTGCGCAACGCCGGGGCGACCTGGGAGGACAACGAGGTCGTGATCTGCTCCTCGGGTCCGAACACGCTGATCACCAGCCGCAAGCCCGACGACCTCAAGGCCTTCTGCCAGGCCGCGACGGACGCCTTCTCCGGATAGCGTCCTTCGATCATCGAAGCGCGGGGCGGGGGTCGGCGACCCCCGCCCCGCGGGCGTTCCACGCCCCGCTCCGGACCGCGTCGTCGCGAACCCCGAACCGGAGGGAATCCCCCCGGTTACATGCCACGGAAGAAATGCTTTGCCGTTTTCTGCCGTATCCCAGGGACACGATCACCCATCCTCGATTAGGACGGTTTCCCCAGGGCAGGGCTTCTACGTCGGCTGCGAATCGGCGATGAAAAGGGGGAGACCGTGGAGGCCACCATCGCATTGCGTCTGCCGCGTGACGCTGCGAGTGTTCCTGTGATCAGACAGCTTCTCGACTCCTCGCTGCAGGCCCTGGGGGTGGTGTCCCAGATTCGCGAGGACATCCAGCTCATGCTCTCCGAGGCGTGCTCCAACGTCATCCAGCACGCCATTCCCAGCGACGACTACATGGTCAGCACCGAGCTGACCAGGGGCCGGTGCGTGATCAAGGTGGTGGACGCCGGCAACGGCTTCGACTTCTCCGAGACCTCCTCCCCCGCCCCCACCTCCGAGCACGGCCGCGGGCTGCTGATCATGCAGGCCCTCGCCGATGACATCCGGTTCGTCAAGAGGCAGGAGCGGGGCTCGATCGTCTGCCTGGAGAAGATTCTGCGCTTCACCGAGGACGCTCCCGGGCTGTCACTGCTCCTCAACGAGGAACTTGAGCTCCAGCAGGGTGTCCCTGAGATAGTCGGTAACGGTCCACACATCGGGAACCATCTCCCGGCAGGCGATCACGCCGACGTCAAGTGAGCCGTCGTAGGAGAAGACCGTGATGTTGATGCCGCCGCTGGCGTCGGTCACGACGGAGACGGGATGGTACGCCAGAAGCCTGGCGCCACTCACGTAGAGGGGGATCTGCGGGCCGGGCACGTTGGAGATCACCACGTTGATGGGGCCCGCGCTGCCGGCGAACAGGTTGAAGGCGGCGCGGGAGGCGAGCCCGGTCAGCGCGGAAGGCATCATGTCGCTGAGCTCCTGGAGCCAGCGCGCCGGGGCGAGCGACGAGCGGTCCTTGATCAGCCGCATCGCGTCACGCACCGCCAGCAGCCGTTCCACCGGATCGGCGACCTGTGTCGCCAAGGTGGTGATCATGATGCTGACCTGGTTTCCCGCGCTCTGGTCACCGGGCAGGCGGAGCGAGAACGGCACCCCCGCGACCAGGGGCTGCTCGGGCAGCGCGTCGTGCTTGAGCAGCCACTGGCGCAGCGCCCCGGCGCACAGGGCCATCACCACGTCGTTCACCGTGACACCGAAGGCGTTCTTGACCAGCTTGACGTCCTCCAGTGGCAGGGCGGTGTAGGCGAACCGCCGATGCGCGCTGATCCTTCCGCTGAAAGGGGTGCGGGGAACGGTCATGCGGGGCATGGCAGGCACCTCGGCGGCCCCGGATCCGGACAGGCGGGTGGCGAGGTCCCTGGTGATCCGTGAGACCAGCCCCGCCCCGGGTGCCTGGGAGATCAGCGGGATCTCGTCGAGGTGCGGGACGGCGTTGATCAGGAACCGTATCGCGTTGGCCGGGTTGACGGCGACTTTGGCGAGCCCTCTGACGACCATCTCCCCCGTGTCGATCTCCTCCTCCGGCTCGCCCGGGGGCGCCAGCTCGACCTCCGCAGGCTCGGGTGAGGTGTCCAGCAGCCCGGCCAGCACGTCGGCGCCGGTGACGCCGTCGACCGCCGAATGGTGGACCTTCATGTAGAGGGCCGTACGGTCCCCGTGCAGGCCGTGGATGAGATACATCTCCCACAGCGGGCGACGCCGATCCAGGCGCCGGGCGTGCAGCCTGGCCACCTGCTCGCCCAGTTGCATGTCACTGCCCGGTTTGGGCAGCGCGATCTCGCGCACGTGGTAGTCGAGGTCGATTCTGGAGTCCTCGGTCCAGTAGGGGTGGTCCAGGCCGAACGGGACGAAGGCGAGCCGCATGCGGAAGGGCGCGGCCAGGTGGAGCCGGCGGGCCAGCAGCGACACCAGGTCACCGCGGGTCAGGCCTCCCGACAGGATCGCGAGTCCCCCGATGTTCGCGACGTTCGTCGAGGTCTCGAAATTCAGGAACTGCGTATCCACCGCGCTGAGCTGCCGCACCGTCTTACCTCCGCCGGGATGTCGTTCTCCCATCCTGCTCCCGTGAAGTCGCCAGAGCCAACGCGGCCAGCGCGAGGAGGACCACAACGGACACGAGAATTAACGACAGCGGAATGAGCACGAGCACGACGACGATGGCCATGATCTCGCTGATCAACTGCAACACCGGAAAGCTGTGCCCGGATTACCCGGCCGCTACACCGCATTCCAGCGACCGAGCTTCAGCGCGAGATGAAGTTCTAACCTGTGGGTTCCGTTCTTGAGGTTGCGGTCGGCCAGGTGCTCGATTCTGGTGAGGCGGTAATAGAGGCTGGTGCGGTGCAGGTGGAGCAGCCTCGCGGTCTCCTGGGCGTCTCCTCCGCTGTCCAGATAGGTCTCCAGGGTGGTGAGGAGCGCCGGGTGCTCGCGCAGCGCGTCGAGCGGGCCGCCGGCCGACCCGTGCGGGCCCGCGACCGGGTCGGCGAGCAGCCGGTAGACGCCCAGGTCCGGCCAGCGGGCGACCGGCCGCAGCGCGGGTTCGGCCGCGGCGGCCCTGGCCGCGGTGAGCGCCTCCTCGTGCGCCCGTACGGCCGATTCCAGCCCGGGGTGCGGTGCGCTGAGCCCGGCGCCCGCGCGGGTCCTGGCGGCGAGCCGCTCCCCCAGTGCCACCGCGTCCTCGCCGCGGTTCAGCAGCAGTACGGCGTGGCGGTCCAGGATCGTGAAGGCCGGCGGGCGGCGCACCCTGGCGAGCTCCGCGCCGACCGCCTCGCGCAGGCCGTCCGGGTCGCCCCGCAGCGCCAGGACGCGCAGCGGCCCCTCACCGAGCACACCGGCCGCACGCCGCACGCCGATCTCACCGGTGAGCAGCTGGCTCAGGATGTGGGAGCTGCCGCCGTCGTCGAGCAGGGCGGCGATCGCGGCGGCGTCGCGCACGGCCCTTTCGCGCTCCTGCGGGTTGAGCGGGCCGGGGCCCTCGATGATCCACAGGTAGCCGACGCGGCGGTCCTGGTGGAGCAGCGGGACACAGAGCCTCGCCGCCATCCCCAAGTCAGGATTTTTCGGGATCCGTACCGGCTCGCGGGTCGTGGTCACCCCGTGCGCCTCCTGCCAGGCCCCCACCTCGGCGGGAACCGAGCGCGAGAGGATGGCCTGCGCCCTGACCGGATCGACCTCCCCGTGATGGGCACTGTGCGCGACGACCCGGCCCTCCAGGTCGTCCACGGACATCCCCCGGCCCACGGCCACGGCGAGCGACTCCAGCAGATCCTGAACATCATCCGCTATCACGGTCCAATCCTACAGATGTAGGAAGTATCTCCGGCGCCGGAACGATGACTCGACCTGGCGTGGGCCGTAGCGTCGCACTTACTCATTTCGGGGGACCCGCCTCGTGGGAGCCGGGGAACCCGCCTCGTGAGAGTCGTTCGATCGCCCGGTGAAAGGAACCTCGTGGAGGAGCGCAGCCGCGTCGCCCCGTGGGCGCCGCCACGGGCACAGTTGCGCCTGGCCGAGCTTGAGGCCGAGGTGGGCGGACTGGGGTTCGACGCGGTGTCCCGGCTGGTCGACGCGGTACTGGCCGAGCACCGCGGCCGCCTCGACGAGGACGGCGTGGTGCTGTACGCGGGCACCAACACGATGAGCGAGCGCGCCAGGGCCGCGCACGAGATCTCCCTGGGGTGCCGCCCTTCGATGGGCTGGCCGGGCGAGAAGTTCCAGACCGGCCTGGAGGAGCTGGACGTGCTGGAGGTCCTCGCCCCGCTCCAGGTCGCGGCGTTGATGGGCGGTGAGTTCGCCGAGGTGCGCCTGCAGAGCGCCACGCTGGCCAACCTCGCCTGCTACAGCGCGTTCGCCGGCCCCGGCGACACGATCGCGGTGCTTCCGGAGACCGCCGGGGGTCACGCCAGCCACCACGCCCAGGGCGCCGCCGGAATCCGGGGCCTGCGGGTCGTCGACCTGCCCTACGACGCCGAACGGCTCGACGTCGACCACGTGGCCCTGCCGGCGTTCCTGCGCGCGCACCGGCCCGCGCTGGTGGTGGTCGGCGCGAACCTGATGCTGTTCCCGTACGACGTCGCGAGGTTACGGGCGGCCTGCGACGAGGTGGGGGCCCTGCTGCTCTACGACGCCTCGCACGTGGCGGGGCTCATCGCGGGCGGCCGGTTCCAGCGCCCGCTGGACGAGGGCGCGCACCTGGTGACCATGTCCACCTACATGTCCTTCGGCGGCCCGCCGGGCGCGGCCGTGGTGACCCGCGACGAGGATCTCGCCCGCCAGGTGTCGGCGGCCGCCTATCCCGGCCTGACCGCCAACTACGACGCCTCACGCCTTGCGCCGCTGGTCCTCGCCTCCGCCGAGCACGCCGCGGGCGGTTCCGCGTACGCCGACCGCTGCCTCGCCAACGCCGGGGCACTGGCCGCGACACTGGACGGCGAGGGCTTCACCGTGGCCGCCGCCCATCGGGGCTGGACCGTCTCGCACCACGTGGCGGTGGACGCCGCCGCGTTCGGCGGCGGGGACGAGGCCGCCAGGCTGCTGGCCGAGGGCGGCGTCTATCTCAGCGGCGTCCGCCTGCCGGGGCAGTCTTCCGGTGAGCCCGCGCGGGGCCTGCGGATCGGCACCCAGGAGGTGACCCGCCGCGGCTTCCGCCCGGAGACGATGGGTGAGGTTGCGGTCCTGATGCGCCGCCTGCTCCTCGACGGTCACGCTCCCGCCGCGGTCCACCGGGACGCGGTCGCCCTGCGCCGCACCACCCCATGATCCCGGACCGGCCCGCTCGACCCCCGGGGGTTCGCCCCCTGGCGGGCCGGTCCGTTCATCGCCACTCCCCCTGACAGACGGACCGGCCCGCGCCCCCCTGGCGGGCCGCTCCGTCTTCCCCCCAGCGCGTCCCCCCACCGGACGGGTCACCTCCCCGTCCGGTGGGAGGGACGCGCCGGGTGACGGCCGCGGCGGAGTCAGACCGCGCGGTGATACTGGTCGGGCCAGCGGGCGGCGGAGCCGAGCTCGCGGGCGGCGAGGTTCGGCCAGTACGGGGTGCGGAGCAGTTCCCGGCCGAGCAGGACCGCGTCGGCCTGACCGGAGGCGATGATCTCCTCGGCCTGCCGGGGCCTGGTGATCTCACCGACCGCGCCCACCCGCAGGTCGGTCTCGGCCTTCACCCTGGCCGCGTACGGCACCTGGTAGCCGGGCCCGGTGGGGATGCGCACCCCGGCGACGTTGCCGCCGGTCGAGGTGTCGAGCAGGTCGACGCCGTGGGCCAGCAGGTCCTTGGCGAAGCGGACGGTGTCGTCGGCGCCCCAGCCCTCGCGGTCGTCCGCGGGGTTCTCGGCCAGCCAGTCGGTGGCCGAGACGCGGAAGAAGAGGGGAAGCTCGTCGGGCCAGACCTCGCGCACCGCGTCGACGACCCGGAGCGCGAAGCGGGTGCGGTTCTCGTACGAGCCGCCGTACGCGTCGGTGCGGTGGTTGCTGACAGGCGACAGGAACTCGGCGATCAGGTAGCCGTGCGCGCCGTGGATCTCGGCCACCTGGAAGCCCGCGGCCAGCGCCCGGCGCGCCGCGGCGGCGAAGTCGCCCACGATCCTGTCGATGTCGCCGGCGTCCAGCTCCGTGGGGGTGGGGTGACGTTCGTCGAAGGGGATCGGGCTCGGCCCGACCGGCTGCCAGCCGTGCTCGCCGGGTCCGGTGGGCGCGCCGCCTCGCCAGGGACTGCGGGTGGAGGCCTTGCGTCCCGCGTGCGCGAGCTGGATGCCGGGCACGGCGCCGTGCTCCCGCAGGAAACGGGCGACACGGGTGAACGCCTGCTGCTGGCGGTCGTTCCAGAGTCCGAGGTCGGCCGGGCTGATGCGGCCCTCCGGCGCCACCGCGGTGGCCTCGGTCAGGATGAGCCCGGCACCGCCCACCGCGCGGGCGGCGAGGTGGGACAGGTGCCAGTCGGTCGGCACCCCCTGCTCCGGCCCCTCGACCGCCGCGGAGTACTGGCACATCGGAGCCATCCAGATCCGGTTGGGAATGGTGAGGGATCTCAGGGTCAGGGGCTCGAACAGGGCGCTCACGGTCGTACTCCTTCTGGAGAGGGTCTTTGGGGCGGCGCCCCGGCTTGACGCTAATACGATAATCTACGTACTACGACAGATGTCAAACTACGACTGTTCTCGTACAATCGAGCCACCCAAGGGAGGGAATCACCGTGTCGACCTCGTCCGTCAGGGCTCTGGAACACCCCGCGCGCGAGGACATCCGTCTGGAGGGCGTGCTGCACGCGCTGTCCGACCCGATGCGCCTTCAGATCGTGCGTTTCCTGTGGCAACTGGGCGAGGACGGGGAGGCCCCCTGCTCGGCGATCGATCTGGCGATCACCAAGTCGACCACCACCCACCACTTCCGGGTGCTGCGCGAGGCCGGGGTGATCAACCAGGCCTATCGGGGCACGGCCAAGATGAACGCGCTGCGCCGACGTGACCTCGACGTGCTCTTTCCCGGGCTTCTCGGCGCCATCCAGAGTGCCGACGCGATCCAGCGCGAGCGCGACGGCCACGACGGCTGACCGTCGTCGCGCGGCGACCGGCCCCGGCGTGATCCGGCCTCGGACCGCACGGTTCCGGCCGCCGATCCGGAGTCGAGCCGAGCGGCTCGGGCACGATCCGGTGGGTCAGGACGCCCCCCGTCGGCCGGTTCCGGCGGGGCCTGCCGGATCTGTAGGGTCGCGAGACGCAGTACGGTCCTGTCATGTGCCGGAGCATCAAGACCCTTCGTGAGCCCTACGCCAGCGACGTGACCGACGACGACGTGCGAGCCGCCGCGCTCCAGTACGTCCGCAAGGTGTCGGGCTTCCGCTCCCCGTCGACGCGCAACGCGGAGGCCTTCGAGCGGGCCGTCGAGGCGGTGGCCGCCGCGACCCAGACCCTGCTCGACGACCTCAGGCTGAGGCACGTCTCCCGGGACTGACCGCGGACGAGCGGACCTGCCCCTTCGCCGTGATCCGGCCGCCGAGGTCGCGGACGGAGACCTCGTGGCCGGAAGCGGTCACGACGCCCCGTGCCACCAGGCCCTGATGGTCGAACAACGGCGCCACCAGGCGGTAGTCGATCGCCGTGGCGAGCACGCCCTTTCCTCGCACGCACTCCGCCATGGCCAGTGCCTGCAGCGGACCGTGGGTCACCAGCCCCGGGTAGCCTTCGACGTCGCGGGCGTAGTCACGGTCGTAGTGGATGCGGTGCGCGTTGTAGGTCAACGCCGAGAACCGGAACAGCAGCACCGGGTCCACGGGCAGCGGCCACTCGTCCTCTTCGACCGCCACCGGTGTGAACATGCCCGCTTCGGCACGCGAGCCGGTGGCGACGGCGTCGCGATAGACGTCGCGATAGACGATGTCCTGTTCCTCGACGACCTTGACCTCGCCACCCTGGCGTACGGTGTGGCGCACGACGACGAAGGTCAGCGGCCCCGTGCGTCCTTCCTTCTCGGTCAGTGACACGACCTCGGTGCGTCGCGTCGCAGCACGCCCCACGACGAGCGGGCCGAACAGCCTGACCCGGCCGCCGGCCGCCATCCGGCGCCGTCCCGGCGCGGGTGGCGCGGGGATCACACCGCGGACCGGATGACCGTCGGCTCCAAGGTCGACCTGACGCGGCCGCTCCAGCAGGTAGACCCAGTGCCACAACAGGGGCAGCCCCTCGCTCTCCAGATCCGGCAGGTCGACGCCGAGGAGCCGGGCGAGCGCGACGGCGGGCTCCGGCTGGAGCGCCTCGGTGCGCTCGACGACCTCCGCCTCGACGACCTCCGTCTCGATGCCCTCCGTCTCGGTGCCCCCTGCCTCGGTCATTCGGCGGCCTCCTCGTGTCGCGGGCCGTGATCGGCCCGGATGCCCTCGTCGTGCCCGCCCGGATGTGGCACGATCCCCGTCACCGGCTCCCGGCCGGCGGCGGACGCGTGCGGCGTCTCTCTCACGCCCCCGGTCCGGCCGTCGTCCGGTGGCCGGCCCGCGCCATTATCCGGCGGGCTCGCTCCAGGACCGGCCTGTCGACCATCTGGCCGTTGCTGGTGAAAACCTCGCCCCCGGGCGCCTCGGCGAGCACCGCCCTCGCCCACTCCAGATCCGCGTGGTCGGGAGCGAAGGCCGCGTTGACGGGTTCGACCTGAGCGGGGTGGACGCACAGCTTTCCCCCGAAGCCGAGCCCCCTGGCGCGGGCCGCGGCCGTCCTGACCGCGGCGGTATCCCGGAGTTCGACGGTGACGCCGTCGATCGGGGCCGGCAGGGACGCCGCGCGGGAGGCCACGACGAGTGCGCAACGGGCGAACAGCAGGGCCTCGTCGGTATGCTCGGCGCCGATGTCGAGCGCGAAGTCGATCGATCCGAACGCCAGCGCGGTCACCGCGGGGAAGGCGGCGATGACTCCCGCCTCCTGAACTCCCAGCGCGCTCTCCACCAGGGCGACGATCCCGGCCTCGGCCGGCAGCCATCGGGCGACCCTGCGCAGGACGGCCGGTCCTTCCGTCTTGGGCACCATCACTCCGCGCAACCCCCGGCAGGAGGCCAGCGCCGCGAGATCGGCCTCGTGCCACCGGGTGTTCGCCGCGTTGACACGCACCCAGGCCGTCGCACCGCCGGCCAGCCAGGCCACGACCTCGTCGCGAGCGGACTCCTTGTCCTCGGGGGCGACCGCGTCCTCAAGGTCGACGACGACCTCGCCGGCACCGGCGCGGGCGGCCTTGTCGAACCGATCCGGCCGGCTGCCGGGGACGAACAGCCAGGACGCCGCGACCGGGGCCGTCACGGCCGCACCCGGTGGCGCCGGACCAGCTCCCGCGCGATCACGTTGCGCTGGATCTCGTTGGTGCCCTCACCGATGATCATCAGTGGGGCGTCACGGAAGTACCGTTCGACGTCGAACTCGGTCGAGTAGCCGTATCCGCCGTGGATGCGCACAGCGTCCAGAGCGATCTTCATCGCCGTCTCCGAGGCGAACAGTTTCGCCATGCCCGCCTCCAGGTCGGCTCGCTCACCCGAGTCGTAGCGGCGCGCGGCGTACTGGACGAGCTGGCGGGCGGCCGTCAGCTGGGTCGCCATGTCCGCGAGGTAGTTGCCGATCGACTGGTGCCTCCAGATCGGCTGCCCGAAGCTCTCACGCTCCTGGCTGTAGCGCAGGGCGTCCTCCAACGCCGCGGCGCCGACACCGACCGCTCGCGCGGCCACCTGGATGCGCCCGATCTCCAGGCCGCGCATCATCTGCGCGAAGCCGTGGCCCTCCGCGTCGCCGAGCAGCGCGGAGCGGGGCACGTGGAAGTCGTCGAAGGACAGCTCGCAGCTCTCGACCCCCTTGTAGCCGAGCTTCGGAAGGTCGCGTGACACCTCGAAGCCGGGCCCCTTCTCGACCAGCAGGATGCTGATGCCGCGGTGCGCGGGGGAGGCCGTGGGGTCGGTGAGACACAGCAGGGCGATCAGCTGGGACCGCCGCGCGTTCGTGATCCACGTCTTGGACCCGTTGAGCACGTACTCGTCGCCCTGCCTGCGTGCCACGGTGCGCATGGCCTGCAGGTCGGACCCTCCGCCGGGCTCGGTGAGCGCCATCGTCGCCCGGATCTCGCCGACGGCCATCTTCGGCAGGTAGTGGTCCTTCTGCTCCTGGGTTCCGTAGGCGAGGAGAAGCTTCGCGACCACGCTGTGCCCGCCCATCGCGCCGGCCAGGCTCATCCAACCGCGCGCGAGCTCCTCGGTCACCGCGGCGTAGCAGCGCGCGGAGACGCCGGCGTCGTTCCACGGCTCGGGGATCGCGAGGCCGTAGATGCCCATCCGCTTCATCTGCTCGATGAGCGCCTCGGGATAGGTGTCGGTGTGCTCCAGCTCCCGCACGACGGGTTTGACCTCGTGGTCGACCCATTCCCGCACCAGGGCGACGATCGCCGCTTCATCCGCGCTGAGTTCGCACATGGGAAGCCCTCCCGGGCGTGATGGTCAGGAACGGGGACACACGGTGCGCTTGGCCGCCAGGCCATCTTATTTTGCGATGTCACATCCTGTGAAATGCTGATATGTGATGACCTCACTCGTTTCGCGCATGACCACGTAAAGGACCCGATGGACCTCAAGCAGCTCACGGCGCTCGTCACCGTCAGCGACGTCGGCAGTGTCACCAAGGCGGCCCGCCTGCTCCGCGTCGTGCAGCCCGCGGTCAGCCGGCACATCCGCTCGCTGGAGGAGGAGATCGGTGTCCGGCTCTTCGAGCGCACCAGCCAGGGCATGACGCTCACTCCCGCGGGTGAGATCCTGACCGAGCGCGCGCGCCGGGCGCTCCTCGAACTGGAGCGGGCACGGGCCGAGATCCGGCCCGATCGCGGGCAGGTCCAGGGGATCGTCACGATCGGGCTGCTGGAGAGCACCGTCGAGATCCTCGCGGCTCCTCTGATGGAGTCGGTCGCACGGCGGCACCCGGGCATCGATCTGCGCCTGCTCAGCGCCTTCTCCGGCCACCTGCAGCAGTGGCTGGACGACGGCGCCGTGGACATGACCCTGCTGTACAACCTCGCGTCGACACCGTCGATCTCCGTCACACCGCTGCTGCACGAGTCGCTGTGGGCGGTCGCGCCGCCCGGCGCGGCTCTCGGCGACGCCGGCTCGCTGACCTGGGACCACGTGACGAGACAGCCACTCGTACTGCCCGTGGCCGGGCACGGACTGCGGACCCTCATCGACGAGGCGCTCGGCACCGCCGGCGTCGAGCCCACGGTGGCGTGCCAGACCAACTCGATGCTGCTGCAGAAGAAGCTGGTGTCGTCGGGAACCGGCTGGAGCGTCCTGCCCGCCGCGGGCGTCGCCGAGGACGTGGCGACCGGGCGGCTGAGCGGCGGCCCGCTGACCGATCCCGAGGTGTCCCGCACCGTTGTCCTCGCTCTGCAGCGGGGCGGCCGGATACCGGCCGCCGTCGAGGTCGTCGCGACCGAGGTCTTCCGGGTGACGCGCCGGTTGGTCGAGAACGGGGCGTGGCCGACGGCGCGTGCCGTCGAACGGCGGGACTGACATCGGCCCGTGTGGTCTCGGAGAACCCGCACCCGCCTCGCGACCGGCCGGAGGGTCCGCCGTCGAGCGCGGTGAGAACCGGCGGGGAAGGACATGCACCCGCGCCGCGAACTCCGTTCGCCGCGGGCGGATTCTGTCGGTCCTCGGTGCCAAGATCTTCCCGATCTGTCAGCCGAAGAGAATCGGACCCCCGTGAGCGACTACGACTGGATCGACGACGACGCGTTCTGCGTGACCTTTGTCCGCGGTCTCACCCCGCGCGAGGCCCTCGCCCGCTTCCCCACCGAGGTGCTCGACGGTGACGACGAGGAGGGGGACTACGAGGAGGGTCTCGTCTCCGCCCGCCCCGCCGAGGGCGGGGCCATCCTCAGTGAGTGGAACGGCTTCGCGGGGACGCTGCCGGAGATCCTGTCCCGGCTCTCCTCGGGAACGGTGACGGCGAGCGTCTTCCGCAACGTCAACATGGTCGCGAGCTTCGTCCACTACGCCGACGGGCAGGAGGTGCTCACCTTCGACTGGCTGTTCCCCGACGACGACGCCTCAGGCGCATACCTCGCCGAGCGGACCGAGCTCGGCCTGGCGGGCGAGGACGCCGAGGGGGATCTTCCGCAGGCGCTGAAACTGGCCGAGCGCATCACCGGCGTGCGGGCGAACGGTTCCAGCGAGACCGTGGCGGCCCACTGCGTGTTCGAGCACTACTGATCCGCCGGGATCCGCACCACGGCCCGCCCTCGGCCGGGAAAGGGCCGGGGACGGGCCGCGGTCAGTCGCGTGCGTTCGAGGAGTGGAAGAGCCGGCTCGCGAACACGACCACCACCCCCACCAGTCCGATGATCAGAGCCCACTTGAGGAGCGTGAAGAGGAAGCCCAGCACCGAGCCCAGCAGGAGGAAGCCGATCACCACGGCCGCCACGATCAGAAGAATTCGTCCCATGCACCCCACGCTAGGCCCCTGCCCGGCCCGGCGGCAGGCCTGGGCCCCGATCTCAGGGACAAGCCGGGGTTTCCCCTCATGCCCGTCCCCTCGCCCGGGTGCCGCAGGCCACGCGAAGGGTCCGCGTTCCCTGACCGGGCCGGGGATCAGCGGAGGGCGGCGCTCCCGCCGACGAGCGGGAGGACGACCGAGCTGGATCCGGGCTCGACCGAGACGCCGGTCCCCGGGGGCAGGCGCAGGGTGAAGTCACGGTCGGTGGACAGGAGCACGACGCCGATCCGGTGGCCGGCCTTGACGACGTAGTCGTTCGGCTGCAGGTCGAAGCGGAAGTCGTAGAAGTGCCCCTCGCGCAGAAGCTCGGTCTTCGAGGCGGAGTGGCGGTTGCGGACGTCGAGCCAGCCCCTTGTGATGATCTTGTAGGGGGCGGTCACCGTGATGTGCTCGGCCAGCCGGGTGCAGCCGGTGTCGCCGGGCACGCCCTGGCCGTAGCAGACCTGGGTGTCGCCGTAGACGACGCCGCCGTACGCGCGGGTGTCGGTGCCGTAGTCGACGAGCAGCGCCGTCAGGTACGGCGAGCGCCCGCCCTTGAAGGCGGCGCGCACCGAGACCTCCGGGGTGCCCGACAGGCGCGCGTCGCGGGCCAGGGTGCCCGAGACGTAGGCCAGCCGGTTGGGATCCGTGGCCTCGGCGTTCTCGGCGAGCTGCTCGGCGGTACGGGCGCTCTGGTCGACGAACGTCTCGACGGTGCGGCGGTCCCGGGGGCGGTCGGCGCTCAGGGTGCCGTTACGGCCGTCCTTGCCGGCGGCGAGGTGGAGCCGCGCGTCGCGGGTGCCGGGCAGCGGCCACGAGGCGTGCTGCGCCCACTGTCCCGGACCCGACTCCACGTCGGCCTGCGGCTCGTCCATGATGCCGTTGCGCAGGCCGTACAGGTGGAAGTCGAACCAGCGGTGGAGCTGGCGCAGCCACTCGGCGTTGCGTCCGGCGAAGGAGAACGGGTTGAAGTGCGCGCCCTGGTGGAGCCAGATCTTGCGGGGCACGTTCCGCTTGGCGAGGGCGTCCCACCACTGGACGGCCTGCTTGGTCTTGACGTTCCAGTCGTTGAGGCCGTGCACCAGGAAGACCGCGGCGCGGACCTTGCGCACGTCGTTGAGGTAGTTGCGCCGGTCCCAGAAACCGGAGTAGTCGCCGGTGACCCGGTCCTGGTCCTGCTCGATGCGGTCCATCAGCGCGCCACAGGTCTGCGTGGCGTTCTCGCGGGTCAGCACGTAGCGGGCGAGCACGTCGGCGTCCTCGCCCTGGTAGCCGCCGGGGGCGAGCACCCCGCCGTTGGCTCGGTAGTAGTCGTACCAGGAGGAGATGGCCGCGATCGGCACGATCGCCTTGAGCCCCTTGACCCCGGTCGCGGCGACGGCGTTGGGCAGCGTGCCGTTGTAGGAGACGCCGATCATGCCGACGTTCCCGGTGGACCAGTCGGCCCTGATCTCGTTCCCTGCCGCGTCGAACCCCCGGGCGCGGCCGTTGAGCCAGTCGATCGCGGCCTTGGGGCCCGCGGTCTCGTTGTCCAGGCCGGTCGTGGGGCAGCCGGTCGCCCGTCCCGAGCCGAGGTTCTCCACCAGCGCGATCGCGTAACCGCGCGGCACGAAGTAGTTGTCGTAGTAACCGCGGAAGGGCGGCGCGACCGCCCGGTTCACGTCGAGACCGTCGATGCCGAACATCTCGTCGCGCAGGTCCTGGAACTTGTTGCGCCGGTACTCCATGCCCGCGGGGTCGGAGCCGTCCAGGTCGACGACGTGGTTGGGCACGTCGTTGCCGCCCGCGTAGTAGGGGCTCGCCTCCATGATGACCGGGACCTTCAGCCCCGAGGCGGTCTCCTTGGGCCGCATGATGTCGACGGCGACCCGGTCCGGGCGGCCGTCGGCGTCGCTGTCGACCCCGGCGACCTCGACGAACACGGTCTCGGTGAGCGCGTCGGCGCGCGAGTAGACCGGCTTGGTCTCGCCGTCCTGGATAGGGGAGGCCGCGGATCGCGCGGCGGCGGCGGGCAACACGTCGGTAGGCAGCACGCCGGCGGGTAGCACGGCGGGCAGTACGCCGCTTGGCAGGGTGACCGCCAGCGCGACGATGGCCGTTTTCCATCTGTTCATCGAGGAAAGCTCCCAGAGGGTCGCTGAAAAACTGACAACTCCGGTCAATCTCCTGCGAAGCAATCTTGACCTGCAAGATCGAAGATATAACGAATAAGCGGCTATCTCGCGTTACGCGCGAGTTCCAGCGCGTATTCGGGGAACCAGTCGCCGGCGCGGGGCTCCCCCCGGTGGCACTCGCCGTCCGACTCGCCGGGCCGCTTGATCCACAGGAAGGCGTCCACCCGCTCGTGGCCGGTCTCGGTGGTCGGTTCCGCGCCGAGCGCGCGGCCCTTGGGGTTGCACCACGCGTCGTCGCCCTGCGCGTCGCGGACGGGGCCGTTGCCGTTGCGGGAGGTGTCGATGACGTAGCGGGCCCCGTCGACCGCGTCCGAGAGCCGTCCCGCGACGGCGACGCTCTCCTCGACGGTGAAGAAGTTGCTGACGTTGAAGGCGAAGCCGTCCGCCTGGGGCACCCCCGCCCTGCGCATGGGTTCGGCCCACTCGCCCGGGTTCTTGATCCAGCCGGCGTTCCCCGCGTCGAGGTAGACCTTGGCCGCGGGCTGTTTCTTCAACGTCTCCACCGCGCCGCGCAGCAGGTCGAGGCGCTCGCCCGCCTGACCGCCCTGGGTACAGTTGTCCAGGATGTGGGCGAGCGCGTCGGGTTCGACGACGACCAGCGCGGGCCGGTCGCCGATGCCCTCGGCGAACCGGCCGATCCAGGAGCGGTACTCCTCCGCGTCGGAGGCGCCGCCCGCGGAGAACTGGCCGCAGTCGCGGTTGGGGATGTGGTACGCCACCAGGACGGGGATCCGGCCCGCCTGCCGGGCCTTGGTGGTGATGGAGGCGACCCTGTCCTTCGGGTCCTGGTCACCGATCCAGATCGCGTTGGGCCGCTCGGCGATCTTACGGATCAGCCCGGCCTCCTCGGTCCTGCCCTCCCCCTCGAGTTTGCGGACCTCCTGGGCCGCGGCGCCGTCGGGGTCGACGTAGAACCCGCCCGCGGGGCCCGAGGGAGTGCCCCCGGAGGTGGCGTTCCCCGAGGCCGCGTTCCCGGAGGTGGTGGGCGGCGCGGGATCGCCGGTACAGGCCCCCGTCGCGAGAGCGAGAGCCAGCGCGGCCGCGAGGCCGTACCTGTTCATCGAATACCTCCGGCGTGGGGACCCCGGGCCGACCCCGGGGAACAGAAGTGGGAGGGCGCCGTACACCACCGGAGGGCTGCGGGGATCATGTCAGCCCTCTCCTCGGATGTGGACCCAGCGTGCCGGGGACGGCGTTCCCCGTTCGGTGACTCCGAACAGCATGTACCACCCTGGGGGCACCAGGGCTGGATTGGAGGGGATCTCGGCGATTATCCCGGTAGGCACCCGGGTGAACTCCAACTTGATCGAGCGTTGCTCCACATCGGTGACGTGGGTGACGGCGCTCGGGCGCATCAGCCGCACCTGGTGGATGCGTGCGGCGTCGGGAGTCTGGAAACCGGCCCTGCGCCCCAGGGACACGCTCTCGCGCCCGCCGGTGAACACCGGCGCCTTCTCGCCGTTGTGCAGGTAGGTCGGCGTGTAGATCTCGATGCGCTGGTCGAAGGTGCCGGGCAGGGAGCCCGCCTTGTCGCCGAAGAGCGGGTCGGAGCCCATGCCGAGCACCCGTCCGTCGGGCAGCAGGAGTCCTTCGGCGTGGTAGTTGCGGCCGACGGCGGGCGCCGCGGCCTCGTGGAAGCTGTTGCTCTCCGGGCGGTAGACCTCCGCGCGCAGGACGTCACTGGCGCCGCGTCCCCGGTAGTCGCTGGAGCCGTTGAAGGAGAGCACGCTGTCGTCGGGCAGCAGCACGGCGTTCGGGTAGCGCACCGGGTCGGACAGGTCGGGGCCTCTGACGTAGCGCGGGCTCGCCTCGGTGAGGTCGACGATGGCGGTCCTGGCGGTGGCGTTGGGCAGGCCCGGCTGGCGTTCCCCGACCGGCCCCCCGCCCATCACCATGATCCGCTGGTCCTGCGCGGGCGGCAGCAGCACGGAGGCGCCGGTCTCGTTCAACTCGGGCTCGGGCAGTCCGGGGACGGGGGTGAACGCCTCCATCTCGTCGGGCGCCATGCCTCCGACGCCGCCCGGGGTCTTCACCAGACGGTCGGTGTCGCGGCGGTAGTCCCAGATTCCGGGGGGACGCAACTCGAGCTGGCCGGGGCCGTACCCGGCGCTCATACCGGTGAAGAAGAGGGTGTCGTCCTCCAGCAGGAACAGCGCGGGGTAGGTCGGGAAGAACCTCTTGGGACCGGGCCGCCAGGTCTTGGTCCTGGGGTTGTAGATCTCGTTGTCCCTGGTGACCTCCCCCACGACGTCGAGTCCGGAGACGGTCATGACCCTGCCGTCGGGCAGGTTCGTCATGGTCGGGTACCAGCGCCCCTCGGCCATGTCCTGGACCTTGGTGTAGCGCTCGGTAACGGGGTCGAACTCGTAGGCGTCCCTGATGCCCTGGAAGTCCTGCTTCTCCATCGTCATGCTGCCGCCCATGGCGTACAGGTCGCGCTTCTCCCGGCCCTTGAGTCCCTGGATCTCGTAGTTGACGGAACCGGCCGGCGCGGTGAGCAGGCCGGCCGCGCCCTCGGTGACGGCCTCGGCGAAGACCTTGGTCTCGCTGGGCCGGATCCTCACCTTCCCCGGCACTCCGGTCTCGATCTTCTTCGCGGGCGGCACGCTGATGTGGGCGGTGGTGCGGTAGACCTGACCGCCGGGGGCGGTGAGCAGCGTGCCGGGGTGGAACTGCCTGGGCTTGGCGTCGGGGTTCTCGTTCTTGAAGGTCAGGGCGCCCGCGGCCCGCTTGACCTTGGCCTTCAGCACCTCGAAGCGGCCCGTGCCGCCCGCGATGAGGAGCTTGCCGTCGGGCAGCATCGTGTGTCCCGCGCAGAAGAGGTCGACGGGGGTGTCGATCAGCTTGAACTCGTCGGACCCGCCCGGCTTCGCCGGGTCCCACAGCACGGTCTTGAAGGTGCCCTTGTCGAAGTTGGCGGCGTTGTTCCCCGATCCGGCGACGATGAGCACCTTGCCGGTGTGCAGCAGCGCGGCGTGGATGGCGTTGACCTTGAACCTCTCGGGGACGTCGAGGAAGGTCCAGTGGCCGTGGGACGCCTTGTAGTCGTCGCGGTTGATGCTGTAGTCGCGCCACTTCTCCGTGGCGAAGCCCGCGACGGCGGGCAGGTTGATCGCGAGGACGGCGGTCACCACCGCCACCCCGACCAGGTGCTTGCGCAGGCGGCTCACGACTCGTCACCGACCGGCCGCAGGCCGCCCTTGACCGCCCGCAGGTTCCAGGCCCAGGTCACGAGCGGGCCCAGGCAGATGACCAGGGCGAGGATGGCCCACAGCGTCATGACCAGGTGGATGTGGCCGGTCCAGAAGACGGTGAGCAGCAGCCCTCCGCCGAAGATCGCCGCCCACCACAGGTGGATACGGAACGTGGCGATCTGGTCGGGGCTGGCCGAGTCGCCCTTGGGGGTGACCACGAACTTGCTGGGCCTGCGCAGCGCGGCGCCGATCAGCGAGGTGACGTAGATGGGCGCCGACAGCGCCGACATGACCATCCCCGCCACCCCGGAGGAGCCCTCCGGCTCGTGCGGGCTGACGTTGTGGCGCCGGTTCCAGGTGTAGAGCATGACCTGCAGCAGCGCCGCGTCGCCGTACAGCATGAGCCACATGTCCATCGGCACGGTCACGCCGGAGCCGCCGACGGCCATGAACAGGGTGGCGCTGAGCCCGGCGAGCAGCCAGTTGAGCGCGGACATCGGATAGAAGGTCACCATCAGGGAGTAGTTGAAGAACCGGCCGGGCGAGAGCTTCGGCGCGGCCTTCCAGAACTGGGTGAGCAGCGTCTCGTAGGTTCCCCGGCTCCAGCGCAGCTGCTGGGTGAAGAAGTCGGTCCACGAGGACGGCCCCTCCCCCACGGCCAGCACGTCGGGGGTGTAGACCGACATCCAGCGCTGCCCGGTCTCCGGGTCACGGGAGCGGTGGAACTCGATGCCGGTGGCCATGTCCTCGGTGATCGAGTCGTACAGGCCGCCGATCTGCTTGAGCGCGCGGATGCGCACCGCGTTGTTGGTGCCGACGAACATCGGCGCGCCGTACAGGTTGCCCGCCCGCTGGATCAGCGAGTGGAACAGGAACTGCTGGCTCTCGGCGGCCTTGGTGACCCCGGCGTCGTAGTTGCCGTAGACCTGGGGACCGACGACGAAGGCCACCCTCGGGTCACGAAAGTAGCCGAGCATGCGCTCGCAGAACTCCGGGAGCGGTACGTGGTCGGTGTCGACCGAGACGAAGAAGTCGTAGTCGTCGCCGTGCGCGTCCAGCCAGCTGTTGTAGTTGCCGTGCTTGGTCTTGGCTCGGAACGTTCCCTTGGGCTGGTTCCACTCGGGCACGCCCTTGCGGGTGAAGTGGCGGGCGCCCAGCCAGTCACAGAGTTCGCGGATGTCGGGGTCGTCGCCCTCGTCCAGCAGCCAGACGTCGAGCACGCCGTCGTGGCGGATCTTCAGCGCGGCGGCCAGGGTCTCCCTGACCATCTCCAACGGCTCCTTGCCGGGTACGCAGGTGGTGATGAAGGCCACCCGGGTGCCGGGTTCCGGCGCGACCGGGACCGGGTCCCTCGCCGCCAGCATGGCGTGCACGTTGGAGACCACGCTGACCAGCCGGAAGACCTCGATGAAGGCGATCGCGACGAGCATGATCCGGTCGGCCACCGGCAGATACCAGGGGATCGTGCCATAGGGGTCGGGACGGACGGTCCAGTGGTCGGGCAGCAGCAGCCAGACCATCAGGGTGAACTCCACGAGAAGGGCCGCGACCATCAGCAGCACCGCCCGCACCCGGTGCGGCTCGGTGGCCAGCAGGGAGCGGTAGCTCACGCGGTAGGGCACCCCGGGTTCCGGCTCGGTCACGGGCCCGGCCAGCCTGCTGAACTTTCCGTAGTCGTAGCCGGCGGTTTTCGCGGGAGCGCTCATCGATTCGGCGACCTCGGAGGACACGAAAGCAGGCCAAACACTGTGTTCCCCCAGGTAGATCGCGTAGGCCGCCCCCCGTCAAGGTAGGGTCACCCGCGGCCCGCGTGGTGATAAATCGTCACACATCATATTCGGATCGGTAAGCAAGATCTGCCCAACCCGGAGATGTGCGGAACATTTCACGCGGCTCTCTAGTTTAAGTTTCAACAAACGGGATGAGAGGACCACCAGACATGAACGTCGACATCCGCAGGTCCGACGAGCGCTACGCCACCAAGATCCCGTGGCTGGACTCGAAGCACTCCTTCTCCTTCGGCCGCCACCAGGACCTTTCCAACACCCACCACGGTGTGCTGCTCGTCAACAACGACGACATCGTCAAGCCGGGCACCGGCTTCGACACCCACCCCCACCGGGACATGGAGATCGTCACCTGGGTGATGCGCGGATCCCTCGTCCACCAGGACTCCGAGGGCCACTCCGGGGTGATCTATCCGGGACTGGCCCAGCGGATGAGCGCGGGGACGGGCATCCTCCACTCGGAGAAGAACGACTCGTGGCGGCTCCAGGGCGAGCAGCACACCGACCCGGTGCACTTCGTCCAGATGTGGGTGGTTCCCGACGAGGGTGGACTCGCCCCCGGGTACGAGCAGCTGGAGATCGACTCCGAACTGCTCGGCGGCGCCCTGGTGCCGGTCGCGTCCGGCATGGCCAGAGACGAGGGCCGCAGCGCCATCCGGATCAACAACAGGTACGCCGCGCTGCACGTGGCCAGGCTCCAGCCGGGCCAGAGCGTGCAACTGCCCGAGGCGCCGTTCCTGCACCTGTTCGTCCCGCGCGGCACCGTCGACCTGGAGGGGGCCGGGCACCTCGCCGAGGGCGACGCCGTCCGCTTCACCGCCACCGGCGGCCAGCGCGTCACCGCGACCGACCCGGCCGAGATCCTGGTCTGGGAGATGCACGCCGCCCTCGCCGCCTGACGGCGAGATCCGGCCCGCCACCGGGCGGCCTGGGACTTCGGCGGGATCCGTCCCGCCGAGCCCCGGATCGAAGGCCGCTCCCTCGCGCCCACCGGCAGGACCGGAGACGCCCCAGGGGGCATTGAGCCATGATTACCAACAAGGCTAGCCTTACCTCATGACTTCCCTCGACAGCGGTGAGACCGGCGAGACCGGCCAGATCGTCACGGTCACCTCAGAAGAAGAGCTGCGCCGGATCACCGGGGAGGCCACGGACGTCGTCCTGCGCAAGGACATCGGCCACCTCGACGAACACGCCCGCGACTTCATCGCCGCCTCACCGTTCGTCCTGCTCGCGACCTCGGCCCCCGACGGCACCTGTGACGTCTCCCCGCGCGGCGAGGAGCCGGGCGGCGTCCTCGTCCTCGACGACCACACGCTGGTGATCCCCGACCGGCCCGGCAACCGCCGGATCGACAGCCTGCGCAACATCGTCGCCAACCCGAACGTCGGCCTGCTGTTCGTGGTGCCCGGCACCGAGGAGACCCTGCGCGTCAACGGGCGGGCACAGGTGGTCAGCCAGGCCCCGTACATGGAGCGCCTGCGGGTGAAGGGCAGGCTCCCCACGCTGGCGGTGAGCGTCGAGGTGCGCGAGTGCTTCTTCCACTGCTCCAAGGCCTTCCGGCGCTCGGCGCTCTGGCAGCCGGAGCGGTGGCCGGAGCGCGAGTCGCTGCCCACACTCGGCCGGATCCTCAAGGACCAGCTGAACCTGGAGTGGTCGGCCAAGCTGATCGACGACGACCTGAGGGCCGACGCCCGCGAGAACCTGTACTGACGGTGAGGATATCGGCGAACGTCTCCCGGTGAGGTCCCGGCCGTCCGCCTTCCTCCCCGTCCCGCGGGCGAAAACCTGTACCCGAGCCGGGAGCGGCCCTGACAGGCTGTGCGGATGGATGCACGGTACGTCCCGGATCACCTGGTCTTGTCGGTGGTGGTCGGCTCGCGAGCGTACGGGCTGGAGACCGAGGAGTCGGACATCGACCGGCGTGGAGTCTTCGTGGCGCCGAGCCGGCTGTTCTGGCGGCTGACCAAGCCGCCCACGCACGTCGAAGGGCCGCTGCCCGAGCAGTTCTCGTGGGAGGTCGAGCGGTTCTGCGCTCTCGCGCTGGAGGCCAACCCGACGATCCTGGAGTGCCTGTGGTCGCCGATGGTCGAGCGCACCACCCCGGCGGGCGAGGAACTGCTCGCCATTCGGGACGCCTTCCTGTCCGAACGCGCCAACCGGACCTTCGTGGGATACGCCGACGCCCAGTTCCGCCGCCTGGACCCCGGGCGTCCCAGGTGGAAGCAGGCGATGCACATGATCCGCCTGCTGCTCAGCGGCCTGCACCTGGCCCGCCACGGCGAGCCGCTGGTGCGGATGGACGCCCACCGCGACCGGCTGCTCGCCGTACGCAGGGGAGAGCTCCCCTGGCAGGAGGTCGAACGCTGGCGCTCCGAGCTGACGGCGAGATTTCGCGGCGGTGGCGTGCTGCCCGCCGAACCCGACCGGCGGCGCGTGGAGGACTACCTGGCACGCACCAGGCAGGCCGCGCTGTGACGGGTCGTCCCGCCCTGGCGACCGGCCGAGATTCCCGCTGTGGTCGGAGGGCTCACCCGGGTGGCTCCTTCCCGAAGGATCAGAGCCTGGGATCGGAGCCTCGGGGAGGGGAGTTCGGCACCCGGCCGGGCGTGCGGGACGTCTCGGCGCCGTACGACACCTCCCACCAGCTCTCCAGCATGGGCACCTCGGCGGTGTCGACGCGCTCGCCCGGGCGGGGAACGGTGATGCGGACGTCGCGGGCCTTGGCCTCGCGCCACAGGCGGTCGACCGGCTCGGCCCACGGGTGCGTGGCGAGGGCGAAGGTCGCCCAGTGGACCGGCAGGAGCAGCCCGCCGCCCAGGTCGAGGTGGGCGTTGACCGCCTCCTCAGGATCCATGTGGATGTCGGGCCAGGCGGCGTTGTAGGCGCCGATCGGCATGAGCGTGAGGTCGAACGGGCCGTGCGCGGCGCCGATCCTCGCGTAGCCGTCGAAGTATCCGGAGTCGCCCGCGTAGAAGACCCTCTTCTCTCCGGCCGCGATCACCCAGGAGCCCCACAGGGTGACGTTCCGGTTGAGGGTGCGGCCGGAGAAGTGGCGGGCGGCGGTGGCGACGAACCGCAGGCCCGCGACGTCCGCCTCCTCCTCCCAGTCGAGCTCGATGATCCGTGAGGCGGGCACGCCCCACCGCTCCAGATGCGCGCCGATGCCCAGCGGCACCAGGAACGGGGCGGCCTGCAGCGCGGTGAGCCCGCGGACCGTCGCGCGGTCGAGGTGGTCGTAGTGGTCGTGCGAGATGACGATCGCGTCGAGTGGCGGAAGGCCCGCGAGCGGCCCGGGCACCGGGTGCAGACGGCGCGGGCCGACCAGCTGGGAGGGCGAGGCGCGCCTGCTCCACACCGGGTCGACGAGCACGCGGCGCCCCTCGATCTCCAGCAGCGCGGTGGCGTGGCCGTACCAGATGACGCTCAGCCCCGCCGGGGACGGCCCGCCCAGCGGGGAGGTCACCACGGGGACCGGTACGGCCGGGCGGCGCTCCTCGCGGTTGCGCACCATGTTCCGGACGACCTCTCGGGTGCTCTGCGCGGAGGGGACGAATCCTCCGGGCATGGAGTTACGGAAGACGCCGTCGTGGAACTGCGGCGAGCGGCGCATCCGCTCCAGCCGCTCCCCCTCGGCCCTGCCGCCGAGCTCCGCGGGGATGTCCTTCAGCGCCCACCCGGCGGCGGCCAGCGCCAGCCCGCCCGCGAGGAGACGCCCGATCGATCTGCTGCCCGCCATGCGGTTTCACGCTCCTGAAGTCGCCCGTGCCTCAAGAACGATCTCGACTCCGCGGGCATTCCCCTTACGCTCCGGGCGAGCCCGGCCCTCGCAAAATCCGAGAACACGCGGGCGGGAGAGACCGTCCGAGGCACGAAACAGCACCTGACGGCACCCGCGACGGCGTCCACGTCTCCGGCCGCGAAAGGCGTCACGATCTCTTCGAGGAGCGAGCACACGCCGACCGGCGCGTGGCATCACGAGGTGGACCACCGTCCTCGGGCGCCGGGGCGTTACGGGGCGAGATGCCGTTCGACGGTGGCGACCTTGGTCTCCAGGCGGCCGCCCTGCCCCTCGCGGATGTCCGCCTTGAGGACGAGGCTGACCCGTCCGGCGCGGGCCTCGACCGCCGCGACGGCGTCCCGCACCACGGTCATGACCTCGTCCCACGTCTCGCCCTCGACCGTGGTGAACATGGCGTCGGTCCTGTTGGGCAGGCCGGAGGCCCGGACGACGCGCACCGCCTCGGAGACGAGTTCGCCGACATCCTCCCCCACCCCGATGGGGGTCACGCTGAACGCCACGAGCACCGACATGGACAGTCCCTTCCCCGAATTCCCGCGGTGACGTCACCGGTCACCGAAGAACCCGATGAACAGTACCGAAATATGACGTCATACTATAAAAGTAGCGATCATGGAGTCATGAAGGTACAAATGCCGCGCACTGTCACGGAGGCCGAGGCCATCCAGGACGAGCTCAGGGCACTGCTCGACCTGGATGGTCCCGGACCCCGCCGGCCCGCGAGGATCGCGGGAGTGGACGTCGCCTACGACAGGGACCGGCTCGCGGCGGCGGTGACCGTCCTGGACGGAACGACACTGGAGATCGTCGAAGAGGTCGCCGTCACCGGCAAGGTGACCTTCGACTACGTCCCCGGACTGCTCGCCTTCCGCGAGGTCCCCGCGCTGCTGGACGCCCTCGCGCGGCTGTCCGCACCCCCCGACCTGGTCGTCTGTGACGGATACGGCCTGGCGCACCCGCGCCGCTTCGGCCTCGCCTGCCACCTCGGGGTGCTCACCGGACTGCCCTCGATCGGAGTCGGCAAGACCGCCTTCGTCGGCACCTACCCCGAACCCGCGCCCGAGCGGGGCGCGTGGAGCGACCTGACGCTGGACGGCGACGTCGTCGGCCGCGTGCTGCGCACCCGGGACGGGGTCAAACCCGTCTTCGTCTCCACCGGTCACCGCGTCGACCTAGACACCGCCTGCCACAACGTGCTGAACCTGACGCCCCGCTACCGCCTCCCCGAGACCACCCGCGCCGCCGACCGCCTCTCGCGACGGACCCTCGCCGAGAAGTGTCGTACGGACCTGGTTGGATCCGCTCAGCACAACAAGATGGGATAAAAGTGGGCGAAGACGAATGGGCCGAGGACATCGACGCGTGGCGTGACACCAACCTGGCGCAGATCCGCCAGCGGCTGGCGGACGGGTTCGACCCCGGCCGACGACTGCCGTGGCTGCGCACGACCCCCCTGCACCAGGCCGCCCAGGAGGGCGCCACCCAGGTGATCGAGCTGCTGCTCGCGTCGGGCGCGGAGGTCGACCCCGTCGACACCGACGGCGCCACCCCGCTGTGGGAGGCCGTCCGCCACGGCTGGGAGGACGCCGTACGAATCCTGCTCGCCGCGGGCGCCGACCCCTGGCGGCCGTGCATCGCGGGCCGCTCCCCCGGCGTCCAGGCCCTCTTCACCGAGATGGCCGACCTGTTCGCCCACCTGCCCGGGGCGCCCAGCGTGAGCCCCCGGTTCCGCGAACTCCAGGACACCGTCGACGCGATGATGTTCTCGTACGAGGACTACAACGAGGAACTGTGCCTGGCCTTCGTCGGCGAGGTGCCCGAGGACGAGGTCATCCGCCGCCTGGGCGTCGCGCCGGAGTCGTGCCCGCCGATGGGGATCGGTGAGCTGTGGGACGCGGAGCAGTCCTCCCCCGTGGAGGTCCTGCGCGTGGCCAGCCCGCCGGGGGGAGGAGTGGTGCTCTTCCAGTCCGGTGGCATCCTGCCGGTTCACGACGAGGTCGGGCGGGCGGTCACCTCGGGCGGCGGGGTGCTGGCCGGGGCGTTCCCGTCCACCAGCCCGTCGGTCGACATCTGGCGGGACGGGTTTCCCGCGGGACGGCCCTCGGTCCACGAGCAGCTCTCCGACGACAGCATGGTCGAGCTGTGGATGTGCCGCTTCGGCGACTGCGGCGCCCACCCCTCCACCGCCACCGAGCGGACCCTCGGCCTCATGACGCTGCTCACCTCCACCTACATCACCGAGGAATGGCTGTGGAACGCCCCGATGAGGCTGGTCCCGGTCATGCTGAGGTGACGGGACCGGGATCGCCGGGAAATGGGTAGAGTCGCACGACGATGAGAATGCACACGATCACCGCCCTGTGGGAAGAGGTCCCCGACGACGCCGACGACCTCGTCGTGGTGAGCGGCGGGTTCCGGATCTATCTGTGCGTGTGCGGCAGCCGGCTGCCCGACCGGGCGGCGGCCGAGTCGCACGCCGCGGAAACAGACCAGTGCACCACCTGCCTGGGCACCACCGTCGAGGACATCGTGCCCGGCTTCTCCCAGCCGTGCACCGCCTGCGCCGGAACCGGCCGGCGCACGGTTCAGCTGACCTGGCAGCTCGCCCACCTCGAGGCCGAGAGTGTGATCACCGTCGAGATCGTCCGCGGCCTGATCTCCGGTCTCACCGAGCCGTTCCGGCTCTCGCAGGTGGCCGACCTGGTCCGCGACACCCTTCACCTCCCGGTGGGCCGCCTGCCGGTCGGCCCCCGGGTCCGCGACATCCTGCGCGGACTGGAGGCGAAGGGCGAGCTCGTGCTCGTCTCCGCCCCCGACGAGTTGCTCCGCGGCACCTCGGTCACCCTCTACCGCGACCCCTACTGGGAACACGCCACCGGCGGCTGAGCGCCCCTCGCGACTACGTCGTCTCCGCCGCCGCGAGGTATCCCGCCAGCATGGCCAGCGCGACATCGCGCACCGCGCCGTCGCCGGGCAGGAAGCCGGCGCTGTGCATGCGCACGTCCGTGCCGTCACCGACCCCGACGAACATCATCAGGCCGGGCAGCATGGCGGAGAGGTAGGAGAAGTCGTCGGCGCCGAAGGAGAGCAGCGGCCGCGAGAGCGTGAGGCCGAGGTGGGCCAGATGGGCACCGGCGCGGGTGGCGAGCCCGGGGTCGTTGTGCAGGACCGGCTCGCCCCGGGTGATGCTCACCTTGGCCTCGCAGCCGTGGGCCCGCGCGACCAGGTCCGCGACCTCCTCCAGCCGGGTGTGCACCTGGTCGCGGATGTGCTCGCTCAGCGCCCTGACCGTACCGCCGGCCGTGGCCTCGTCGGGGACGACGTTGGCCGCGCTGCCGGCCGCCAGTGTGGAGACGCCGAGGACCGCCGAGTTGGTCGGGTCGACGTCACGGCTGACCACCTGTTGCAGGGCGACGACGACGTGGGCGAGCGCGAGTACCGGATCCCTGGTCAGGTGCGGGTAGGCGGCGTGCCCGCCACGGCCCCTGACCACGACCGTGAACTCGTCGGCGGCGGCGTTCACCGTACCGGGGGTGGCCGCGACCTCGCCGCGCGGCAGGGTGGGCTGGACGTGCGCGCCGATGACGGCGGTGATCCGGTGTTCCGCCAGTGCCGGCGACCGGGCGATGTCGTGGGCGCCGGAGGGATAGGTCTCCTCGCGTGGCTGGAGCATCGCGATCAGCGGGGGCGTGCCGACGGTCTCAGCGACCGCGTGGCAGAGCGCCACCAGGGCGGCGAGGTGCACGTCGTGCCCGCAGGCGTGCATGCGGCCCGGCCTCGTGGACGCCCAGTCGACGCCGGTCCGTTCGGTGACCGCGAGCGCGTCGAGTTCGGCCCGCACGGCGACCGCGGGCCCGGGACCGCCGACGCGCACCAGCGCGCCCGTACCGGCCACCGCGTCCACCGGGTGTCCCGGCAGCTCGGCCAGGATCAGGTCGCGGGTCGGCCCCTCCTCCCCCGACAGGTCGGGGAGTGCGTGCAGCCGGCGGCGCAGCTCCGTCGCGGCGGGCAGCCGCCGCTCCAGCGCCGACCGGAGCCTGGCCGCGACGGAACCGGCGGCCGGGCCGCGGGCGACAGACTCGATCATTCGGCCGGTTCCAGACCGTAGACGCGCAGGGCGTTGCCGACACCGATCATGGTGGCCACCCGGACCGCCTCCTCCTCGGCCCACTCGCCGGCGTCGACCCATCCGCGCAGCGCCCGGCCGAGTCCGCGGCGGAACAGGTGGGCTCCCAGCATGTGCAGCTCCGCGGGGCCCCAGGCGTCCGACGAGAACAGAATCTTGGCGAACGGCGCGAGTTCCAGTGACTCGGCGATCAGCGCGTCCGACCGGCTGCCGGTGTAGTTGACGCCGAGACCGACGTCGAAGTAGACGTGCGGGAATACCTGCGCGAGATAACCGGCGTTGCGATGGTAGGGGTAGCAGTGCAGCAGCAGGACGTCCACGCCGTGCGGCTCGACGAGCTTCAGCCAGCGGGTGAGCAGCAACGGGTCGCACATGTGCAGTTCCACGTCGGGGTCCCCGTAACCGGCGTGTAGTTGCAGCGGCAGCCCGCGCTCCACCCCCGCCCAGAGCCCGAAGCGGAGCAGCACCGGGTCGTCCACCCGCCAGTGGCCGCTCTCCTCACCGGCGGACAGCCAGCGGTCCGCCGCGAGGGCGACCTCCCGCTCCCCGGGCGGCGCCGGATCGAAGGCGAAGCCGTGCCGATAGGCGACGATGCTCTTGAGACCGACGGCGTCGGCGGTGCGGCGCTGGAGTTCCTCACGGAACCGGCCCGGCAGCTCCGCGGCCGAGACCCCCGAGGCCGCCACCTGCTCCAGCACCCGCTCGATACGGACCACCTCGTGCGCGGGCCGCCCCGACGCCCGCGCCATCCCGGCCGGGTCCAGGACGTCGTCGCCCCGGTAACCGGTCTCCAGCAGGAAGCGGCCGATACCGCTGGCGGCCAGCAGCCGCCGGTTCACCTCGGCGGCGCCGAGTTCGGTACGGCGCGCCAGGTAGTCCTCCGGTGCGGCGTGGGCGGGCAGGTCGAGGACCGGCGCGCACCAGCGGCGGATCGCGAAGCCGAGCTGGGAGTCGAACTGGGTCATGAACGCCGGGATCGGCCGGTCGGACTCGGTCACCAGCGTCTCGAACTCACCGCGGCCGAGGTCTCCCGAGGAGGCTCCGTGCACATGGTGGTCGACCAGGGGCAGGGTGGCGAGCACGCCCTCCAGACCGCCGGCCGCGCCCGCCGGGGAGCTCTCAGTAGACATCGGCGACCTTCCGGCAGAGCTCGTGGTCGGGCAGTCCCGCGACGTGGGCCAGTTCGCCCCGGCGCACGGCGAGGAAGGTGTGCAGCAGTTCGTGGGGGAACCAGCCGCGGGCGACCTCGTCGGCCTCCAGCGCGGCGAGCGCCTCGGGCAGGGAACCGGGAAGCGCGGGCTCTCCCGCCAGGTCGGCCTCGGCCGAGCTTTCCGGCCACACCCGGGCGTCCTCGGCACCGGCCAGTCCCGCGAGGCCCGCGCGGATCAGGACACCGAGCACCAGCCACGGGTTGGCGGTGGCGTCCGCGGCCCGATACTCCAGGTGGAGCTGGTCCGCGGGGTCGGCGTTCCCGATCTCGACGGTCGGCGCGATGCGCAGCAGCGCCTCGCGGTTGCGCTCGGCGAGGAAGACCCCGCCGGCGCTCCACCGGTGCGGAGTGAGCCTGAGGTGGGAGCCGACGCTGGGAGCCGTGACGGCCACCACCGCGCCGGCGTGTCGCAGGATCCCGGCCGCGAACCTGGCCGCGGTCGAGGAGAGCCTGCCGGGGGCTTCGGCGTCGAACATCACCGGGGCGCCACCGGCCTCGCGGAGCGAGAAGTGCACATGGACGCCGTTGCCGACGCCCGCGGGGTCGGCCAGCGGGACGAAGGTGACCGGGTGCCCGCGTCTGCGGGCGAGGTCGCGGACGAGTTCGCGCAGCAGGACCGCCCGGTCGGCGGCGACCATGCCGGGGGCGGGACGCAGGGTGATCTCGAACTGGCCGTCCCCGTACTCGGGAAGCCAGCTCTCCGGTTCCAGCCCGGCCTTCTCCAGCAGCGCGACCAGGTCGGTGCCGAACGGCTCGACGCCGCGCAGGCGCTGGAAGGAGAAGGGCGGCGCCTCCGCCTGGCCGCCGAGCATGAACTCGTGCTCGAAGGAGACGTTGATCTCCAGGCCCGCGATCTCCTTCAGGTCCTCCAGCGCGCGGGCGAGGAAGCCACGCGGGCAGCCGGGCCAGGGGCTGCCGTCCAGGCCGACCTGGTCGGCGAGGTAGAGCCGGGTGCCCGGCACCGGGCCGTCGTCCGGCAGGTCGACGGCCGTCGCGGGGTCGGGAAGCAGCCTCAGGTCGCCCACCGAGCCGAAGACGTTGTCGTCGACCAGCTGGCCGAAACAGGTCAGCGCCAGGTTGGCGGGGACCCATCCCACCCCGGTGCGCAACGTCTGCTCCAGCCGCGCCGCCGGGGTCGCCCGGCCGCGCACCTGGGCCGCGAGGTCACAGGTCGCCACGAAGGCGGTCCCTGTCGTCATCGGCTCTCTCCTCCCAGTCCGGTCCGCACCTCGCGTCCCGGCCGCCCTAAGTGAAACATACGATTCACATGTATGGTCAAGGCGACGGAATGAAACTTAGCATGCGTGTTACCCGGCAGCCCGGAAGAAACGGCCAGGTCACATGTGTCGAGTCGGCAGGAGGCCGCTCCCGCCCGGCATCACCGGAAGGCATCCCATGACGGACGACTCCTCTCCCGGCAGGCTCGACGGAACGGTCGTCCTGGTCACCGGCGGAGCCCAGGGCATCGGCCGGGGCATCGCCGACGCCTTCCACGACGCCGGGGCGACGGTCGTCGTCGCCGACCTCGACGAGACGCGCACGGAGCGGTTCGCCGCGGAACTCGCCGCCACCTCGGTCGCATCGCCCGCGCCGGTCTCGGCGGTGCGCCTGGACGTGCGCGACCCCGGGTCGGTGACCGCCGCCTTCGAGCACGCGACCACCCGGCACGGCGGGGTGGACGTGCTGGTCAACTGCGCCGGGGTCTATCCGAACACCCCGGTCCTCGACATGACCGCCGCGGAGTGGGACGAGGTGTTCGCCGTCAACGTCCGCGGCGTGATGCTGACCTCGCAGGCCTTCGCCCGCACCTCCGGTGCCCTCGGGGGCGGGCGCCGGATCGTCAACGTCTCCTCGGGCGCGGCCCGCTCGGCCCGGGTGGGCGCCGCCCACTACTGCTCGTCCAAGGCGGCGGTGGAGATGCTCACCAGGGTCCTGGCGCTGGAGTTCGCGCCGTCGGGGATCACCGTCAACGCCGTCGCCCCCGGACTGATCGAGGTCCCGGCCACCCTGGCGCTCTCGGCCGAGTACGTGACGACGCTGGTCGCCGGGCAGCCGGTGCACCGCATGGGCACCCCGGCGGAGATCGCCCGGGCGTGCCTGTTCCTCGCCGATCCGGACTCCTCCTTCATCACGGGGAGTGTTCTCGACGTGGACGGAGGCTTCCTGGCCGGGACGGCCCTGCCGCCGAGCTGATCCACGTTTTACGAGATCAGAGCGGCGGGACGGATCGAGTTTAAGTAACAAATCTTTTACAGCCCTAGTCTTTGCCGCAGTATGCAACGTACGTTTCAATCGTCGAAACTGACAGAACGGTGCAAAGCAGGCATGTCTCGCACGCGTTCGTCCCCTCGTCCAGCAGACGCAGAGAGGCTTCACCGTGGCCCGTTCCCCCTTCCTCCGTCCCCGGACGCCAGTCCGGGCGATCACCGCCGTCGCGGTGACGGGCGCCCTGGCGGCGCTCACCGCGTGCTCCTCGTCCACCTCCACCTCAGCGGCGGAGAACGGCGGTGAGGCCGGCACGAAGGAGATCCAGATCGGCCTGCTCGCCCCGCTGACCGGAGCTCTGGCATCCGACGGCCTGGGCATGAAGCAGGGGGCCGAGCTCGCCGTCAAGCAGCTCAACGAGGCCGGCGGCGTCAACGGATACACCTTCAAGCTCAAGGTCGCGGACGTGCAGAGCCAGTCCAACGACGCGGTGACCAAGGGCGTGCAGACCCTCACCGACGACGAGTCGGTGAAGGCGGTCGTCACCGGCTACGCCTCCACGTCCAACTTCGAGATCGACGAGTTCGCCGCGGCGGAGAAGGTCTACCTGATCGGCGGCAACACCGCGCAGACCCAGGAGATCATCGAGAAGGACCCGGCGAAGTACCCCACCGTCTGGTCGATCACCCCCAACTACGACGCCTACGGCACCGAGCCGGTCGACCTGGCCGAGTCCTGGGCCGAGCAGGGGCTGTGGAAGCCGCGCGGCAAGTCCGCGTTCATCGTCCGCTCCGACAACCCCTACAGCGAGAGCATCGCCGACGGCCTGGTCAAGCAGTTCGAGGCCAAGGGCTGGACCATCGCCGGCCAGGAGAAGGTGCCGTTCGGCACGGTCAACGACTGGGGCACGGTCCTCGGGAAGATCCGCTCCGCCGACCCCGACTTCATCGTCAACACCGACTACCAGGTCTCCAACGAGGCCAGCTTCCTGCAGCAGTTCCTGCAGAAGCCCACCAACTCCCTGCTCTTCATGCAGTACGGCCCCAACCAGCCCCAGTTCTTCGAGCTGACCAAGCAGCAGGCCGAGGGTGTGCTGTTCAACAACCTCGCGGGCATGGTGCCCTCACCCGACTACGAGCCGGCCGCGCAGTTGCAGAAGGACTGGAAGGCCGAGTACGGGACCGACGACGTCGACCCGCAGGGCGTGATGACGTACGTGGAGACCATGATCTACGCCGACGCGCTGCGCGAGGTCGGTGACCCCGACGACGCACTGGCGATCGGCGCCGCCATCGGCAAGAGCGACAGCGAGCGGGCCTCCGGGCGGATCGCGTTCGACCAGGCCACCCACCTGGCCAAGCAGGGCGACGACTACGTGCCGCTGCAGTCCTTCCAGTTCCAGGACGAGAAGCGGACGCTGATCGCCCCGGAGAAGTACAAGTCGGGCTCCTTCCGGCTCCCGCCGTGGATGAAGAAGTGACCTCGGCTCCCCTGGCGCTGCCGCCGGGCAGGCGGATGGCCGTGGCGCTCACCTTCGACTTCGACGCCCACTCCCCCTGGATGGGCACCCTGGGCCGCACCTCGCCGTCCTACCTCTCGCGTGGCGACTTCGGCGCCGAGCAGGGGGTGCCCCGGCTGCTGGAGCTGCTCGGCCGCAACGACCTGCCGGCGACCTGGGCCACTCCCGGCCACGACCTGGTGACCTTCCCGCACCGCATCGAGCAGATCCTGGCGGCCGGGCACGAGATCGCCGCGCACGGCTGCTACCACGAGGTCGTGCCCGATCTGGGGCCCGACGAGGAGCGCCGGCTCATGGAGGTCGCGCTGCGCCAGCACGAGCAGGTCGTCGGGCACCGCCCCCGTGGCTACCGCTCGCCCGCCTGGGACTTCTCCGAGAGCACGCTGGGTCTGCTGGAGGAGTTCGGCTTCGACTGGGACAGCTCGCTGATGGGCCGGGAGTTCGAGCCCTACCGGCCCCGGCGGGTGACGGTGAACTACGAGTCGGCCAGCGAGTTCGGCCCGGAGAGCCGGATCGTGGAGATCCCCGTGTCGTGGTATCTCGACGACTGGCCCTCGGTGGAGTACGTCGCCGGGGTCTCCCCGCTGGGTTCCCACCGCGACATGGAAGACCGCTGGAACACCATCTTCGACTACGCCCACCAGCGGGTGCCCGGTGCGGTCTACGTGCTCACCATGCATCCGCAGACCATCGGCCGCGCCCACCACCTGCTCGTCCTGGAGGCGCTGATCGAGCGGATGCTGGCGACGGGCGACGTCTGGTTCGCGACGCTGAGCGAGATCGCCGATGCCTGGCAGGGCTGAGCCGGGCCCCGCCCGGGGAGCCGGCGGGATGGTCACCGCGCCCGACCCGAGGGCGGCGCGCGCGGGGGCGTCGATGCTGCGCGCCGGCGGCAGCGCCGTGGACGCGGCGGTCGCCACCGCCTTCGCCACCGGAGTGGTCGAGCCCTACATGAGCGGGCTCGGCGGCGGCGCGTGGCTGGTGGTGCGCGAGCCGGGCGCCCCGGCCGCGACCGTCGTGTGCGGCCCGATCCGGGCCCCGGGCCTGGCTCACCCGCGGATGTTCCCGCCGGCGCCGTCCGCGACCGGCACCGGCCTGTACAACTGGCCGGCCGTGCGCGACGACGCGAACATCGTCGGCCCGCTGTCGGTGGGCGTCCCCGGAGCGGTCGCCGCCCTGTGCCGGGCGCACGCCAGGTTCGGCCGTCTGCCGCTGCCCCAGGTGCTCGCCCCGGCGATCGAACTGGCCGAGGCCGGACACGAGACCAACTGGTTCGCCTCCTCGGCGATCTGCGCCGAGGCCCGGACGCTGCGGGCCTTCCCCCCCTCCGCCGACCTCTTCCTGCCCGACGGCCTGCCGCTGCGCGGCCCGTCCCAGGGGCCGGGCGACACGCTCGTCCAACCCCGGCTGGCCCGGGTGCTCCGTGAGATCGGCGCCGGCGGCCCCGACGCGTTCTACCTGGGCCGGGCCGCCCACGCGATCGCCACGACGGTCACCGAGGCCGGCGGGCTGCTGACGGCGGAGGACTTCGCCGGGTACACCGTCGACGAGTCCGAGGTCCTTCCCGTCGAGATCGGCCCGATACGGCTGTACGGCCCGCACGCCACCGGGGTGATCTCGGTGATCGAGGCGCTGCAACTGGTCGAGGCCGCCCGGCGGCGCGGGCTGGATCCGGGGGCCCGGCTGTGGGCACGGGTGCTGTCCCACGCGTTCGAGGACCGGCTGCGTGAGGTCACCACCTCATCGGAGAGTCCCGCGCCCTGGGCCCGGCTCGCCTCCCCCGAGTACGCCGACGAGACGGTGGCCCGCTGGATCGCGGGCCGGAACCAGCCACCCGCGCCTCCCGGCGGCTCCGCCAGGGCGGGATGCACCTCGCACATGTCGGCGGTCGACGACCAGGGCATGACGGTCTCGCTCACCCAGACGGTGCTCGACCTGTTCGGCTCCCGCATGGTGGAGCCGGAGACCGGCATCGTGCTGAACGACGGGATGATGTACTTCGACCCCCGTCCCGGCCGGGTGACCAGTGTCGCTCCGGGCGCGGCCGGGCTCAGCGCGGTCAGTCCCGTCGTACTGACCGGCCCCGGGAACGCCGAGGCGACGCTCGGCGCCTCGGGCGGGCGGCGGATCATCTCCGCCGTCGCCCAGATCGCCGCCCGCTGGCGTGACGGCGCGGACCTCCAGGAGGCGATCTCGGCGCCGAGGATCCACGCCGAGGGCGACCGCGTCTGGCTGGACCCGCGCGACGCGGGGGCCTCGGCCGACCTCTCCGCCGCCGGGTTCGACGTCCTCGTCGTCGCCGAGGAGCCCACCACCTGGCACTTCGCCCGGCCCAACGGCATCGCGCGGCGCGGCGGCGGGGCCTGGTCCCCCGGCGTCGACCGGATGAAGCCGTACGGGGTGGGTCTGCCCGGCGGATGAGACAGGCCGGCCGAGCCGGCCACCCGGCCCACCGACACCACGATTACCAGCGGATTGAGGGAGATATCGCGATGGCGAGCACTCTGACCGGGCGACGGGCCCTGGTCACAGGCGCGGCGGGCGGGATCGGCGCGGCCATCGCGCACCGCCTGCGCGCGGAGGGGGCGCAGGTCATGATCGCAGACGTCGACGTGGAACGCGGGACGCGTACCGCCGCGGAGCTGCCGGGGGACGGTCCCGCGTGTGTGTTCCAGGAGGCGGACGTGTCCGACGAGGGCGGCGTCGAGGCGCTGTTCGCGCGGGTCTCGGACGAGTTCGGCGGCCTGGACATCCTGGTCAACAACGCCGGCGTCGCCGAGAGCGGCGGCGGCGTCACCGGTGTGCCGGTCTCCGAGTGGCGAAGGGTGATGGACGTCAACGTCACCGGGACGTTCCTGTGCGCCAGGGCGGCGTTCCCGCTGCTGGCCGCGAGCGGTACGGGCGCCATGGTCAACCTGTCGTCCATCTTCGGGGTCACCGGCCTGCCGGCCTTCCCCGCCTACTCCGCGGCCAAGGGCGCCATCGCCAACCTGACCCGGCAGCTCGCCGTCGAGGGCGGCCCGCTGGGAATCCGGGTCAACGCCGTGCTGCCCGGCTACGTCGACAACGACATGGGCGACTCGCGGAGCCTGCTCGACGCCGAGGCGACCGCGGAGTCCCTGCGGCAGCGCGAGGCCGCGGCGGCCCGCCAGCCGGCCGGGCGGCAGTGCTCCCCGGACGAGATCGCCGGGGCGGTCGCCTTCCTGGTCGCCCCGGACGCCTCGTTCGTCAGCGGCGTGCTGCTCCCTGTCGACGGCGGTTTCCTCGCCCAGGGTGACTGGCGCGGACCGGGGCGGGCCGCGTCGTGAACGCTCAGGTCATCCTCGCCGCGCACGAGGTCGGCAAGTCGTTCGGCAGCCTGCGGGCCGTCGACGGCGTCTCGATGTCGGTGCGGCGCGACGAGGTCTTCGGCCTGGCCGGCCCCAACGGCGCGGGCAAGAGCACGCTGTTCAACCTGCTCACCGGCATCCCGATCCGCCCCGACTCCGGAAAGGTGATCTTCGACGGCCACGAGATCCAGAACCGCTCGCCGCGCTGGATCGCCAAGGCCGGTCTCAAGCGCACCTTCCAGACCGAGGCCGTCTTCGAGTCGCTGAGCGTGCTGGAGAACGTCCGCATCGGCTCGGCGTACGGCGGCGCGGGCAAGGCCAGGCGCTGGTCCCCCGCCCGGTGCCGGGAGGCGCTGGACGCGGTGGAACTCGGCGGCGACCCGAACCGCCCGGCCGACGGACTCTCGCTGATCGACCGCAAGCGCCTGATGATCGCCGGTGCGCTGGTCAGCGGCCCTTCGGTGCTGCTGCTCGACGAGCCCGCGGCCGGCCTCGACCCGGCCGACCAGGACGCGCTGATCCGGCTACTGGCCGGTGTGCGCGGCACGGGCGTCACCATGGTGATCATCGAGCACGTGCTCTCGGTGCTGGAGGCGCTCGCCGACCGGATGGCGGTCCTCGACAGCGGCCGGATCATCGTGACCGGCCGGCCCGCCGAGGTGCTGTCCGACCCGAGGGTCGTCGAAGCCTACCTGGGACCGGGGGCCGCGCGATGAGCGATCTGCTGACCGTGGAGAACCTCACCGCCGGCTACGGCCAGGCGAAGGTGTTGCGCGGCATCTCGCTGCGCGTCGGAGAGAACGAGGCGGTCGGGCTGCTGGGGCCGAACGGCCACGGCAAGACCACACTGCTGCGCTGCGTCTCCAACCTGCACCGGGCCACCTCCGGCACGATCGCCTTCGCCGGACGCGACACCAGGGGCGAGTCCCCCGGCAGCCTGGTCAGGCGCGGTCTCGTCCACGTGCCGCAGGGCTCACGGCTGTTCCCGCAGCTCACCGTGGAGGAGGCCCTGCGGCTATCCGCGTCCTCCAGCGGGCACTCCTCGACCTGGCGGGACGGGATCGAGCGGGTGTTCTCCGTCTTTCCCAAGCTCAAGGAACGGCGCCGGCAGCTCACCGGCACGCTCAGCGGCGGGGAACGCCAGATGGCCAGCCTCGGCATGGGCCTGATGGCCCGGCCCACGCTGCTGATCCTCGACGAACCCACGCTGGGCCTGTCACCGAAGGTCAAGCACGAACTGAGCGAGTGCATCGTGCGGGTCCGGGCCGAGGTCTCGTCGGTCGTCCTGATCGACGGCGACATGGACCTGGTGCTCGACCTGACCGACCGCTACCACGTCGTCCTGCACGGCGACGTGGTGGACAGCGGCGCCTCGGACGGCAGCCGCAGCCGCGACGAGATGATGTCGCTCTTCCTGGGAGGAACCGCCGATGGACGGCATTAGTGTCATCGTGACGAGCACGCTCGTCCTCGGCGGCCTCTACATGCTCATGGCGGCGGGGTTGACGCTGATCTGGTCCACGCTGCGGGTCTTCAACTTCGGGCACGGCGCGCTGATGATGTTCGGCGCCTACCTGACCTGGACGCTGCTGGACTCGACCGGGCTACCGGTCGCGGTGGCGCTGCTCGGCGCCGTGGCGGCGATGGCGCTGATCGGACTGGCCTACGAGTTCCTGCTGGTCAGCCCGTTCATCCGGCGGCCAGGAGGCGACATGCTGGTGATGGTCGCCACGCTGGCGGCCACGATGCTGCTGCAGAGCGGCGCCCAGCTGATCTGGGGTCCGGAGATCAAGCAGCTCCCGCCGTTCGGCGGCGCGCGCGTCGAGGTCGCCGGGGCGGTCGCCCAGGGCAGCCAGCTCGTCACGATCCTGCTCGCCCCGCTGCTGGTGGGCCTGCTCGCCCTGGTGCTCAAACGCACCGGCATCGGGCTGACCGTACGGGCGCTGGAACAGAACCGCGAGCACGCCCAGCTGCTCGGCATCGCACCGCGCCGGGTCTACGTCTTCGTGGTCGTGGTCGCGATCGGCCTGGCCACCGTGGCCGGGGCGCTGCTCGGCAGCATGCAGTTCATCTCCCCGGGCATGGGCGGCGACCCGCTGCTGCGGGCCTTCGTGGTGCTCGCCTTCGGCGGGGCCGGCAGCCTGGCGGGCACCATCGCCGGCGCGTACGCCATCGGCCTGCTCGAAGCCGTCACCACCTACTACTTCGGGCTCTCCTGGAGCCCGGTCCTGGTCTTCCTCGCGATGATCGTGATCATGCTGGTCAAACCCGAGGGACTGCTGCGGACCAAGGTGAGGAGCGCGTGAACGCCATGACCAACCTGCGCTCCTGGGCCGGCTGGCCGGTCTACGCGGCGGTCCTGGTGGCCCTGCCGATGGTCTTCACCGACCCGCACTCCCGGCTGCTGCTCATCCTCTTCACGATGTACGGCGTGCTCGCCATGAGCTGGAACCTCACCCTCGGTTTCGCCGGCATCTTCAACTTCGCCCAGATCGGGTTCTTCGGCATCGGCGCCTACACCACGGGCATCCTGGCCACCCGCACCGGCATCGACCCGTGGCTCGCCCTGCCGATCTCGGGGCTGTCGGCCCTGATCGCCTCGCTGGTGGCGTTCCTGCCGGTGCTGCGGCTGCGCGGCATCTACGTGGGCCTGGCCACGTACGTCTTCTCCCAGCTCTGCATCTACCTGGTGCTCGGGCAGGCGGGTCTGACCGGTGGATCCAACGGCATCGTCGGCATCCCCCGGCTCAGCCTGGGCGACGTCAACCTGCGGGCCGACGGCCGGATCGGCTACTACTTCCTCGGTGCAGCGCTGCTGTTCGCGGTAACCGTGCTGGTCCGGGTGCTGACCCGCTCGACCCTGGGCATGTCGCTGCTGGCACTGCGCGACAACGAGGCGCTCGCCACCAGCCGGGGCGTCTCCCGGGTGCGCCAGCACCTGATCGTCTTCATGGTCGGCGCGGCCGTGGCCGGGGTGGCGGGCAGCTTCAACGCCTTCCTCAACGGCGTGGTCAGCACCGACGTCTTCGGCTTCGGCTACCTGACCCTGCTGCTCAGCATGATCTTCCTGGGCGGCAGCGGCAGCGTCTACGGGCCGATCGCCGGCGCCGTGGTCGTCACCCTCGTCTCCGACGTGCTGCAGGACGCCGGGGCCTGGCGCGACATGGCGATCGCCATGCTGATCCTCGTGGTGCTCTGGATCGCCCCCAAGGGCCTGGCCGGCATCACGAACTCCGTCCTCGCCTCGCTGCGGCGGCCCCGTACCCCCGCTCAGGAACCACTTCCCACCACCTCGAAGGAGACCGCATGACCGCCGAACACGACGTGACCCGCCGGGTGCTGGAGCAGGTCGACCTTCTCGCCGAGCGGATGGTCTCCAGCCTGGCCGACGCGATCGCCATCCCCAGCGTGAACCCGCGCTACCCCGGCCAGGAGTACGACAAGATCGTCGGGGCGGAGGGCGACGTGAGCGCGCTGCTCGGCGACCTGTACGCCGAGGCCGGGGCCGAGGTCACCAAGGTCACCGTGGAGCGGGGCCGCGACAACGCCTGCGGTGTCGTCTCCGGCGCCGGTGGCGGCCGGTCGCTGCTGCTCAACGGGCACGTCGACGTGGTGCCGCCGGGCCGCCTCGACCGGTGGCGCGGCGACCCGTTCCGCGCCCAGGTCACCGACGACGCGGTGATCGGGCGCGGCGCGACGGACATGAAGGGCGGTCTGGTCGCCGCGGCCTACGCGGCCCTCGCTCTGCGCGGGGCCGGCGTGCGCCTCGCCGGCGACCTGGTCCTGCAGGGCGTCGTCGGCGAGGAGGTCGGCGACCACGAGGCCGGCACCACCGCGGTGCTGGAGGCCGGGTTCGGCGCGGACGCGGCCATCGTCTGCGAGCCGTCCGGACAGGCCGGCACCCTGCCCGCGTCGGTGCCGGTGACGCCGGGCCTGCTCTGGTTCAGCGTCTCCCTGGAGGGCAAGACCGCGCACTCCGGGCTGCGGGGCATGACCGTGCACCCGACGCTGGAGGGCGACGCGCTCGGCGTCAACACCGTCGACAAGTTCTGGGTGGTCTACCAGGCGTTGCGCGCCCTGGAGGACGACTGGGCCCGGCACAACCGGCACCCGCTCTTCCCGCCCGGCTACTTCAACCTGCTGCCCGGTGTGCTGCGGGCCAACCCCTCGGGCATCCTGGTGCCCTTCTTCCTCGCCGACGAGCTGGTCGTGGAGTACTGCGTCTACCACCACCCCGACCGGTCCAACGAGGAGGTCATGGCCGAGATCGAGTCCCGGGTGCTGGACGCCTGCCGCACCGACCCGTGGCTGCGCGAGCATCCGCCGGTGTTCGAGTGGAAGCTGCTCTGGCCGCCGTACTCGCTGCCCGACGACGCCCCGCTGAGCGCGGCACTGGTCGGCGCGCACACCACGGCGACCGGCGGGCAGCCGCCGCTCACCACCGGCTTCATGGGCGTGTGCGACCTGACCTGGATGGACCGCAAGGGCATCGGCGGCCTGGTGTACGGCCCCGGTGTCGGGTACACCGCGCACGCGGAGAACGAGTACGTGGAGATCGCCCAGCTGGTGCAGTCGGCGAAGACCTACGCGCTGACCGCGATCGACTGGTGCGGGCTCGCGGATGAGCGGTGAGCGGTGAGCGGTAGCCGGCCCCGGGCGGTCGGTGCGCGATCCGGGGGCGACGTTCTCATTTCGCACGGTTCGTGGCATGATCCCTACCTGCCGACGTGCCGCGCGAGCCGGCGGCCGTTTCGGAGGAGGCACCATGTCCGGCACCCCTGAGCCGCGCACCGTCGCGGCCCAGCTCCGCGATGTGCTGCCCAAGCTGCCCCGTGCGGAGCAGCGGGTCGCCCGCACCCTGCTCGCCGGCTACCCGACCGCCGGCCTGGAGCCGCTGGCGACCGTCGCGAGCCAGGCCCAGACCAGTCCGGCCACCGTGCTGAGACTGGCCTACCGGCTGGGTTTCGAGGGCTATCCGGAGTTGCAGCAGGCGCTCAAGCGTGAGACCCAGCAGCGCTACTCCTCTCCCCTGGCCCAGTACGGCAGCGCCGAGGAGGACACCGGCAGGGTGCTGAGCCGGTCCCGCCGGGTGCTGCTGGACGCCACCGCCATGACCTTCGACCAGCTTCCCGAGGGGGAGCTGGTCAAGGCCGCGGAACTGCTCGCCGACCCCGGCCGCCGCATCTCGGCGGCCGGGGGCCGGTTCAGCACCATCCTGGCCCAGTACCTCATCGCCCACCTGCACCAGTTGCGGCCCAACGCGACCTACATCACCGGGTCCACCGCCGACCACGCCGCCCACCTGCTCGACATGGGCCGCCGCGACGTGCTGGTGCTCTTCGACTACCGGCGCTACCAGCGCGAGACGATCGCCTTCGCCCGCGCCGCGGCTGCGCGCAACGTGAAGATCGTGTTGCTGACCGACCCGTGGCTGTCGCCCGCCGCCGCGGTGGCGGACGTCGTACTGCCCGCCCAGGTCCGCTCGCCCTCGCCGTTCGACTCGCTGACCCCGGCGGTGGCGCTGCTCGAAACGCTGGTCGCCGCCGTGGTCGAGCAGCTCGGCGAGGCGGGCAGGAGCCGGGTGGCCGAGTACGACCAGATGGCCGACGACGTGCTGCGTGACGAGGGCGACGGGCCGCAGCGCGCGGCGAACGCGTAACCGATGGCGGCCTCCGCCGGAGGCCGGCCGCGAGACCTCAGGACACGCAACCCGCGTACTCGTCGAGGCGCCGGAACATGACGGCCAGCATCAGCGGGAACATCGCCACGTGGGCGATCGTCATGAGCGACCCGCCGTCGATGAACCCCAGCCAGAGCAGCGGGAAGAGCGGTACGACGGGGACGAACATGGCGGCGCACATCTCCAGGGTGGAGGCCCAGCCATGGCCCCGGTAACGCATCCAGGCGGCCATGCCGACGGACATGTCGAACGCCATCAACAGGTAGGCGAGCTCGGGCTGCCGGTCGTGGGAGAAGCCGAGTCCCACCGCGGACAGGAGCATTCCGAGAACGACCATCCCGACGAACATCGCGATGATCATCTCAACGTAGTGCCAGGCGAAGCGGCCCCATCGGCGGGCGGGCGGTGCTGTCTGTGTCATGGCCCAACTGTGTCGCCGCACCGATCACGCACCAAGGAACACGGTCGAACAGGTCCGGAAATCTGGGACTCCTGTCCGTTCTGGCATAGGGTCCCCTCATGGTCGAACGCCGTGTCGCGGTCATCGGGTACGACGCGGCGGAGTTGCTCGACATCGCCTGTGTGACCACGACCCTGGAGAACGCGAACCTGCAGGGTGCCGCTCCCGTCTACCACGTGCGCCTGGCCACTCCCGGGGGAAGTCCCATCACCTGCGGCACCGGCCTGACACTCCAGGCCCAGGAGGCGCTCGAACGGACCGTCGGGCCACTCGACACGCTCGTCGTGTCGGGAGGCATCGGACACGAGGCGGCGGCTGGCAACCGGTCGATCCTCGCTCATGTCCGTCGCCTGGCGCGGGAGAGCCGCCGCGTCGCGTCGGTGTGCACGGGCGCCGCCGTGCTGGCCGCCGCGGGCCTGCTCGACGGGCGGCGCGCCACCACCCACTGGCAGTCGGCGAAGGCCCTCGCCGCCCGTCACCCGAAGGTCGCCGTCGACCCCGCCCCGATCTTCATTCGTGACGGTGACACCTACACGGCGGCCGGGGTCACCAGCGCCCTGGACCTCACCCTCGCCTTCGTCGAGGAGGATCACGGCGCCGAGCTGGCGCGGCGAGTGGCGCGCGGTCTGGTGACCTACCTTCAGCGTCCGGGTGACCAGGCACAGATGAGCATGTTCACCGCCTCGCCCTCGCCCGAGAACAACCTGGTCAGACAGGTTGCCGAGTACGTCACGACACACCTGGGCGCCGACCTGACCACGGTCGCGCTGGCGCACGGCGCGGGGGTGAGCGAGCGGCATCTGACCAGGCTGTTCCTGGAACATCTCGGCCAGACACCGGGACGGTTCGTGCGGCAGGCCCGCACCGAGGCCGCCGCGTACCTCCTGACCTCGACCTCTCTGCCGATGACCGGCGTGGCGATCCGCTGTGGGTTCGGGACGACCGAGACCCTGCGTCAGGCGTTCGTCGACCGGTACGGGGTTCCGCCCTCGCGATACCGGTCCACGGCGACATCCACCACACGGTCCTGACGCGCTCCAGACTCGGGTGGCCGTTCCCCACGTCGTGGCGGAGTGGCGTCCGCGCAGGTGAGAGCGCCCCAGCCGGTCCGCTCTCGTACGCGTATCAACCCATATCACGACGTTATGGAACTTTGCGAGGTATTCAGCCACCCATCTCGGTGCCACCTTAAGGGAGCCCGGACTTCTTAGGGCTCCTTGCATCCCTCCTACCCCCCAAGGGACATCGAGAGGAATCACCCGCGTGAATCCGAAGGTCAAGCTTGGCGCCGTGGCCGTACTGGTCGTCGCCGCCATGACCACCCCCACGGCGGTGAACGCCGCCACCCCGGCGGACGCCGCCGCAGCCCGCACCGTGTCCGCCGAGCCGCCGGTGTACGCGCCGCCGGACGCGGAAGCTCGCAACCGCGCGGTCACCACCGCCAACGCGACCCTCGCCGCCAGGTCGGAAGCCGTCCTCAAGGGACAGAACGAGAAGTTCACCCTCACCAGGAACATCGCCGGTGCGTACGGCCTGCAGTACCTCACCTACGCGCGCACCTACCGCGGGCTGCCGGTCTACGGCGGTGAGGTGATCGTCTCCACCGACCGGGCCGGAGAGCTCGTCGGGTCCGTGAGCTCGGGCCAGCAGTCCAGGATCACGATCGACGTCACGAGCAAGGTGGACGCCGCCACGGCGACCGCCACCGCCCGCGCGCAGCTGCCCGTCGTGGAGAGCGCGACCGCGCCCAAGCTGCTCGTGCACGCCACCACCACGACGCCCAGACTGGCCTGGGAGGTGGTCGTCACCGGCGCCACCGCCGAGGCTCCGAGCGTCCTGCACGTCTTCGTGGACGCCCTCGACGGATCGGTCTTCGACTCCTACGACGACGTGCACGCCGGAACCGGTAACAGCTACTACAACGGCAACCCGGTGACCATCCAGACCTCGGGCTCGGGCAGCTCGTACTCGATGACCGACACCACCCGGCCCGGCCTGCGCTGCGGCGGCCAGAACGGTTCGGCCTACACCGGGACCGACGACTCCTGGGGCAACGGCTCGGGCACCAACCTGGAGACCGCCTGCGTCGACGCGTTGTACGCGGCCCAGACGGAATGGAACATGCTCAGCGCCTGGCTGGGCCGCAACGGGTTCACCGGCTCGGGCGGCGCCTTCCCGGCCCGGGTCGGCCTGAGCGCCGTCAACGCCTACTGGAACGGCAGCTACACCAGCTTCGGGCGCAACTCGGCGAACACCCGGCAGGCCACCCCGATGGACGTGGTCGGCCACGAGTACGGCCACGGCATCTTCCAGTACTCCGGTGGCAGCGGGGGCAGCGGCAACGAGGCCGGTGGCCTGAACGAGTCGACCGGTGACATCTTCGGCGCGCTGACCGAGCACTACGCCAACCAGCCCGCCTCCCTCGACCCGCCGGACTACCTGGTGGGCGAGGAGGTCAACCTGACCGGCTCGGGCGAGATCCGCAACATGTACAACCCCTCGGCCAAGGGACACCCGAACTGCTACAGCTCCTCCATCCCCTCCACCGCGGTCCACGCGGCGGCGGGCCCGCAGAACCACTGGTTCTACCTGCTCGCCGAGGGCACCAACCCGGTGGGCAAGCCCGCCAGCACCGTCTGCTCGGGTCCGACGACCCTGACGGGCATCGGCATCCAGAAGGCCGGCCGGATCTTCCAGGCCGGACTGAACACCAAGACCTCCCCGTGGACGCACGCCAAGGCGCGCCTCGCCACCGTGGCGGCCGCCAAGACGCTCTACCCGGGCGGCTGCACCGAGGTGAACGCGGTCAAGGCCGCCTGGACCGCGGTGAACGTCCCGGCCACGAGCAGTGAGGTGTCGTGCCCGTGACGTGAGGTGCTCCCCGCGCCGACGGTGACCTCCGGCCCTCACGGGCACACCCGCGCCGACCAGGGAATCACCTTGGCGTGAGGACCTTCCCCGGCCCTCGTGGGCACATCCGTGATGACCGGGGAATCACACCGGTATGAGAACTCTCCCCCGGCCCTCGCGGGCACACCCGCGAGGGCCGGATCACGCTCCGGGGCGCGAACCATGATTGGAAAGGCTACAAAGGGTACATACGCCCTGCTAAAAGGTGGAAAACTCGACCGAAGACGGGGAACGGGGCGGTCATGACGATCCTCAGCCGATCACGGGCAGGGGCACCGCTCCCCCACACGACCGGATGAGCACCGGCCCCGACAGGACGACGTCCCCCAGGCATCGTGAGGGAGCCGATCCGCGCCGCTGGAAGGCGCTCACCGTCTGCCTCGTCGCCGGTTTCATGACCCTGCTGGACGTCAGCATCGTCAACGTGGCGCTGCCCTCCATCCGTGCCGGGCTGGAGGCCCCGCAGAGCACCCTGCAGTGGGTGGTCTCCGGGTACGCGCTCACCTTCGGGCTGGTGCTCGTCCCCGCCGGGCGGTTCGGCGACACGCACGGCCGGCGCAACGCGTTCGTCTTCGGCGTCGTACTGTTCACCGTGGCGAGCGCGGCGGCCGGGCTCGCCCAGAACCCGACCTTGCTGGTCGTCGCGAGACTCGTGCAGGGGATCGCGGGCGGAGTGATCAATCCGCAGGTCAGCGGGCTGATCCAGCAGCTCTTCCGGGGAGCGGAGCGAGGCAGGGCGTTCGGGATGCTGGGCACCGTCATCGGCATCTCGACCGCGATCGGCCCGCTGCTCGGCGGGGTGCTCATCAACCTCGGCGGCTACACCGACGGCTGGCGCCTCGTCTTCTACGTCAACGTGCCGATCGGCATCCTCGCCGTCCTCCTGGCCTACCGCTACATCGGACCCGCCGCCAAGGAGTCTCGCCCCCGGCAGACCATGGACCCGGTGGGCGTGCTGCTGCTCGCCGCCAGTGTCCTGCTGGTTCTCCTGCCACTCGTCGAGGGCCAGGAGTGGGGCGCCTCGGCCAGGTGGCCGGCCCTGCTCGCCGGGCTCGCCCTGCTCGCGGCCTTCGTGGCCTGGGAACGCCGGTACGGGCGGCACCACCAGCCGGTCGTCGACCTGTCCCTGTTCCGCAGGCGCTCGTACGCGCTCGGCGCCCTGCTCGGGGCGCTCTACTTCGCGGGCTTCACCGCGATCTTCTTCATCCTCACCCTGTACCTGCAGAACGGCCTGGGCTACTCGGCCCTGGAGGCGGGACTGGCGACCACGCCGTTCGCGGCGGGCTCAGCCGTGACCTCCCTGTTCAGCGGCAGGTTCGTCACCCGGCTCGGCCGCCCGCTGGTGGTGGCCGGGCTCGTGACGGTCGCGGTCTCCCTCGCCGTCACCGCGCTCGCGGTGGAACTCGTCCCCGGCCCCCACGTGGCCTGGGCCACCGCGGTCCCGCTGCTCCTCGCCGGCCTGGGCAGCGGCCTGGTGATCTCCCCGAACCAGACGCTCACCCTGTCGGAGGTGCCGGTCTTCGAGGCGGGCACGGCCGGGGGCGTACTCCAGACAGGGCAGCGCATCGGCGCCGCCGTCGGCATCGCGGCGATCGGCTCGGTGTTCCTCTCCGAGGTCGCCTCCTCGGGCGGCGAGTACGCGACGGCGTTCCGGCACTCGCTGCTGGTCACCATCGCCTTCGTACTGGTCGCGCTGGTCGTGGCCGTCACCGACGTGATCGCCTCCCGCCGCCCCTCCCACACCTGAGCCCCGCCTCGACCGCGCAGCGCTCACTCACCCGCAAACCCCCGACTGTCTTTATGTGATCGAATAAGCTCTCTGCGTGACCGTTTGCACTGGGGGCATGAGCGGACCGGCGGACGCATCTGACACCGACGCCATCGACTACGAGGCCATCCGGCGGCGCTTTCCCTGGGTCGGCTGCTTCGACAGCGACGGGAACGACCTTTCGTCCCGCTACCGCGACATGATGGCCGAGGCCCTTCGCGGCCGGGAGATCGTTGAGGCGATCGACGCCGCCCGGCTTCGTCTGTGAAAACAACCTCAAGGTCGCCCCTGGTCAGGCGGCCAGCTCGCTGTTCAGGTGATCTCGGAACTCGCGAACCATCACGCTGTCCCCGTACGGCTCAAGCTGCCCGGCGAACCGCTGAAGACGCTCTACCGTGCGAGCGGAGGTCAGCGTCTTGGTCGCCGGGATGGCGGCCCGCGCGCAGGCAAGAGCTTGGTCCAGCTCGCCCATTCCCAGGTACGCCCCAGCGGCACTAAGCCGGTTGATCTGGGCGGATCGAGGAAGGCGCTCACTGAATTCGGTCACCGCCGCTTCCGCGCAAGCCGCCGCCCGCGCATAGTCACCCAGAAGCCGCCAGCACCCGCCTGCCTGTCCGTTCAACTCCACCTCGTCGTACTTTCGGACCCACTCCGGATCACGGTCAGTGGCTCCTTGGGCATAGGCGCGCTCGACTTCGACAAGCAGTCGCTCGACCTGCTTGGCGCTGTGTCGATCGTGGCTTTCAGCCGGTTTGGTCTGCAAGGCCGTCGCCCTGGCCTCCCTGGCCAGCATCACGGCCATGACACGAGGGGGTGCCTGCGCCCGGCGGGCGGTGTCGACGGCAGCTCTGCCCAGCCATACGGCCCAGGCCCCCTGCTCCAGGTGAATAGCCTGCAAGGTCAGCGTCGCCAACACCCAGGCGCCGGTCAGCGGGTCGTCGGCGTTCTTGGCCAGCCGCAGCGCCTGGCCGAAGTGCTGCTGGGCCTGGCCGTGCCGGTTCAGGTCGAAGGCCGTCCAGCCCGCCAGCCAGGTCATCCCGGCCGCCGCCGTCATCAGCTCGGAGCCCACCCGCTCGTCGTAGCGGCCCCGCAGCAGCGGCGCCACCGTCTCGTGCAGGTATTTGACCACCACCGGGCGCACCAGCCCGGCCCCGAACCGCTGGTCTATCTGGCCGAACGCCTTCTGCGCCTCGACGATCCGCGCCACGTCGGCGAGACCCACCTCTCGCCCCTCGTCCAGCCGGGCGGCCGACGCGGTCGGGGTGCCGTAGTTCCAGGAGACCAGCCACTCGCCCAGAGCTCCGGGCACGAACGGCAGCGAGGCCAGTAGGTGACGCCGGGACGGGTCCATCTCCAACCTCCACAAAAGCGCGGCCGATTTCACGGTAGCCGCCGGTGAGTCGTCGTCACAGCCCGCGATCGGCCACGATGATGTCTCCCCGTAGGACCAGCCGTCTATCCACCGCTCGACCTCGACCGCCTCGACCCCGAACACGGCGGCGATCAGCGGCCGGTAGCAGGCACGCACCCCCTGCTCTCCGCGCTCCCAGCGCGCCCAGGTCGTCGGCGTCACCCCGAGCGCCTCCGCCGCCGCCTCCTGGCTCATCCCCCGCTGCACCCGCGCGCTGACCAGCTCAGGACGAGCCCTACGACTCCGCGACCCACCCATGCCACTCTCCTTCGGTATCCGAATGACTACCCATTGTGATGAAGGAGAGTCGTCGCACACCACCCCGCCAAGGAGAACGACCAGAAACCGACCAGCCCACACGAGTGAACGCAAGACGGCATTCCACCTCGGCGTCGAAGTGGAGCGTCAACAGGTCGCCGACCGTCTCCTCGATCTGGTCAAGGCGCCGCACCTGGGTGTGCGCAGGACGTCGCAGTCCCGGCCCTTCGACCTCCAGTGCCCACCAGCCGTCGAACCGTCGAGCCGTGCACCAGAACTCACTCACCCGCTCACCCCGTTCCATTCGACACAGCCAAAGCCTGTTACCACCGCTGCGGCAACAGGCTTGCCCATACATCCGCACAGGTTCGGTTTGAGCCAGATTTGATGTCGAATAACCGTCTGAACTGGGGAAACGACCAGGGGCCTGCCACGCTGGACACGCCGTTCCCGGAGCCTCGGCAAACGAGCAGCACCCGATCTTCACGCCACTCCGCCCGTCGCGTTTCCTGCTGTCCACAGTCACCGACAGCGAACGGAGCGTGCTCATGCGGCCATCCGGCGGCATCCCCCACGGTGCCCAGGACCACCCCGGCGAGGATCTGGTCTTCCCCCCGGATCACGACCGAGGAGGCGGCGGCCTGATGGGACAGCACGCCGGCGTGATGGGAGGCGGTGACATTCGCGTACTGGTCAAGATCCTTCAGCCGGGCTCGGCCTCACGTCGCGCCCGCGCCGTGCTCCGGGAGGTGCTCAGGGAGGCCGGTCTGGACGACGAGGCCGTCTCCGACGCGGAGACCATGGTGGCGGAGCTGGCCGCCAACGCCGAGAGGCACGCCCGTCCCCCGTACGAGCTGCGCGTTCTCAGCCTGGACGGCGTCCCCACCTGGTGCGAGGTCGTCGACGGCGACCCCGACCTCCACGAGGTCCGCATCATCCTCGGTCTTCTCGACTCGGTGGAGGAGATCGGCCTGCCCCTGCTCACCGAGAACGGCCGCGGCCTGCTCCTGGTCCACCGGCTCTCCCAAGGCCAGTGCCACGTCCACCCCGCCACGACCCACACCACCGGCACCCCCGGCAAGGCCGTCACCTTCGCCCTGCCCACCCGCTCGGGCGCCTGTCCGCCCTTCTCGCCCCTCCGTACCGGGGACGACCTCGACACCGGGACGAACACGATCCGTGCCACCGATCGTCCTCTGTGATGGCCGGGGGTTTCGCTTCCTCGCACGGGGTCGGCTCATCAGAACGGACCTCGCCTCGCCCGCGCAGCGAACGGAGCCCCGCGCATGCCGTCGGGTGTGGCTGGCTCCAGAGCCTGCCGACCACACCCGACGGACCACTCGTCTACTCCGAGAATCCCTTGCTTCTCAGCCGGTCGACCAGCTCGCTCATACTCTTCGGCTCCAGCCACGGTGATCGCCCGGCGACTCCCAGCGGCTCCTTGCCACCGACGAGTGCGGACTGACCCGACTTCTGCTGGGCCAGGAGAGGGTCCTCGAAGACCAGGCCCTGCGGTGGAACGCTCATCAGACGCGCACCCGCCGGAAGTCGCTCTCCCTCGTCGAGAACCTTCTGCTCGTACGCCGGCCTCTCCGTCGGGAAGATCATGACCTTCGTCCCGGCCGGAATCGACGTCGCGAAGTCCTGCACCGACCTCTCAGGCTTCCACTCCTCGGGCGGGAGGGAGTCATCCCGGATGACCGCCCCCTGGTCGAGCTCGACGAAAACCAGGTTCGCGGGAATGGACGCCCGCCCCTTCACGCCTTTGAGCGCGTCGGTCACCTTGACCTTCAGCACCACGCGGTAATCGAGAGGACCGCCCTCGTAACTTTCCAGGATGGGCCCCTGTTGCCAGCCTTCCACCACCCCGGCCGCCACAATGGGGCGGTTTCCGGCCAGAGCCTCCGGCGAGGGTGAGAAATCATAGTCCGCTTCGGATCCACGCAGAACGGACACGTCCAGCGATCCTCGGGACGACTCCCCGATGTCACCCTCATGACCATTACTCGGCGACGCCTCAGCCGCTTTTCTTTCGTTCTCGTGGACCGCACATCCGGTGAGCAGCAGAGCGGCTACCAGTAGGGCGGTAACGCCGACACGCTTTTTCATTGCTACCTTCTCCCCGGTCTAGTACGGCAGCCGCCATTCGTTAGTTGAGCTGGGCTGATGCGCCGCTGATCGATGCGGCCTTGTGACAGCGATCCCGCACAACGAGAGCAGCC
>NZ_JBEZEZ010000043.1:0-60349 GCF_040649155.1 Streptosporangium sp. NPDC049046
GAGCTCGATGGCGGGTACTGGTGTGAGAACCTGCGGCGCACGGTGGGCTTCGCTCCGGCGGTCGGGCAGTTGCTGGAGCAGCGGTATCGGGTGTTTGTCGAGGTGAGTCCGCATCCGGTGCTGACGGTCGGGGTTGGTGAGTGTGTGGACGCGGCCGAGGTGGAGGCCGTGATCGCCGGGACGCTGCGCCGTGACGAGGGTGGCCTGGAGCGGGTGCTGGTCTCGGCGGCGGAGCTGTTCGTGCGTGGTGTGACGGTGGATTGGCTGCAGGTGCTGCCGGGCGGTCGCCGGGTGGATCTGCCCACCTACGCCTTCCAGCACCAGCGGTTCTGGCCGAACGCCAAGCAGAGCGGTGACGCTCATGTGCTGGGCCTGGCCGCGACGGGTCATCCGCTGCTGGGCGCGGCGGTGGGCCTGGCCGATTCCGACGGTGTGTTGTTGACGGGCCGCTTGTCGCTCTCGTCGCATCCGTGGCTGGCCGATCATGTGGTGGCCGGGATGGTGTTCTTCCCGGGGACCGGGTTCGTGGAGTTGGCGGTGCGTGCCGGTGACCAGGTCGGCTGCGAGGTGGTCGAGGAGTTGATCCTGGATGCTCCGCTGGTGCTGGGCGAGGACGACGCGGTCGTGGTCCAGATCGCGGTGGGTGCGCCGGAGGAGACCGGTCGGCGGAGTGTGAGCGTCTACGCCCGTTCGGCGGATGCGGCCGAGGAGGTGCCGTGGGTACGGCACGCCACCGGCACGCTCGCCACGGGTAACCGGGCCGCGATGCCGTTCGACACGGCGGTGTGGCCGCCGGCCGGCGCGACCGCGATCGAGCTGGACGGCCTCTATGACCAGCTGGCCGAAGGGTTGCTCACCTACGGTCCGGTGTTCCAGGGATTGCGGGCGGCGTGGCGTGGTGCCGATGGCGCGGTGTTCGCCGAGGTGGCGCTGCCGGAGGAGGCGCAGTCGGACGCGGGGTCGTTCGGGGTGCACCCGGCTCTGCTGGACGCGGCGTTGCACGCGGTGAGTTTCGCCGGGCTGGACGCCGCGGCGGGTACGCGCTTGCCGTTCTCCTGGGACGAGGTGTGCCTGCACGCGAGTGGGGCGACCCTGCTGAGGGTGCGACTGGCCAAGGTGGGCGAGGACGCGGTGTCGCTGAGCGCGGTGGACTTCGCCGGGGAGCCGGTGGTGTCGGCGCGTTCCCTGGTGCTGCGCCCGGTCTCGGCCGACCAGCTCGTCGCCGTCGGTAGCACCCCGGCGGTGGAGCGGGACGCGTTGTTCGGGCTGGAGTGGACGCCCTCGGCTCAGATGCCGGTATCCGACGCCGAACCAGACGTGGTCGAACTCGCCGGAGAAGCCCTTTCTGACCTGGCCCTGCTGGATTCGGTGCCGGATGTGGTCATGGTCTCGGTGGGGTCGGCCGATGCCGGGGGTGTGGTGGAGTCGACGCACGCGGTGGTCGCGCAGATGTTGGAACTGCTGCAGCGGTGGTTGGCCGATGGGCGGTTTGAGGGGTCGCGGTTGGTGTTCGTGACTCGGGGTGCGGTCGAGGCGCGGGATGGTGATGTGGTCGTTGATCTGGCGGCTGCGGCGGTGTGGGGGTTGGTGCGGTCGGCGCAGTGGGAGAATCCAGGCCGGTTCGTGCTGGTCGACGTCGATGGTGATGGTGGGTTGTCGTCGTCGGTGTTGGCGGGGGTGCTGGTTTCGGGTGAGCCGCAGGTGGCGGTGCGTGAGGGTGGGATTCGGGTGCCGCGTCTGGTGCGGGTGGCGCCGGTGGGGGAGGCCGAGGGGTTGTGGGATCCGGAGGGGACGGTGTTGATCACTGGTGGTACCGGTGGTCTGGGAGGGAGTCTGGCTCGGCATGTGGTGGCCGAGCGTGGGGTGCGGCATCTGGTGCTGACCAGCCGTCGAGGTCTGGACGCTCCGGGTGCGGTGGAGTTGCAGGCTGAGCTGATCGCGCATGGCGTTGAGGTCACGGTCGCGGCCTGTGACATGGCCGACCGCGACCAGGTGGTGGCCCTGCTGGCGCAGATGGACGACGATCACCCGCTGACCGCGGTGATCCACACCGCCGGTGTGCTGGCCGACGGCACGATCCCGTCGCTCACGCCTGAGCGGCTGGAGACGGTCCTCCGGCCGAAGGTCGACGCCGTCTGGCACCTGCACGAGCTGACCCGGGATCTGGATCTGGCGGCGTTCATCACCTATTCGTCCCTGTCTGGCGTGATGGGCTCCGCAGGGCAGGGCAACTACGCGGCCGCGAACACGTTCTTGGACGCCTTGGCGCAGGTGCGCAGGGCCGAAGGGCTGCCCGCGCTCTCGCTGGCCTGGGGGCCCTGGACCCAGGACACCGGATTGACCGGCACGCTGGGCGATATCGATATGCAGCGGATCACCCGTACGGGCATGCCGCCGCTGTCGGTGGAGCAGGGCATGGCGCTGTTCGAGGCCGCTACCGCGCTGAAGCACGCGGTGCTGGTTCCGGTTCGGCTGGATCTTCCTTCGATACGCACCTACGGCGAGGTGCCGGCGTTGTTGCGTGGTCTGGTGCGGAGCGGTCGGCGGTCGGTGGCGTCGGGTTCGGTGGTGGCCGCGACGTTGTTGCAGCGGTTGGCTCCGTTGGGGGCGGCCGAGCGGGCCGAGGTGCTGGTGGACCTGGTGCGTGTCGAGGCGGCGATGGTGCTGGGTCATGCCTCGTCCGACATGGTGGAGGTGCGTCGGGAGTTTCGTGAGCTGGGCTTCGACTCCCTTACCGCGGTCGAGTTGCGTAACCGGCTGAACGCCGCGACGGGGCTGCGGTTGCCGTCCACGCTGGTGTTCGACTACCCGACACCGACCGTACTGGCGGACTTCCTGCTGGCCGAACTGTTCGGTGAGGACGCCGATGTGCGGGTTCCCGCGATGCCGGTGCCGGTGACGAACGATCCGGTCGTGATCGTGGGCATGGCGTGCCGTTTCCCGGGTGAGGTCGCCTCTCCGGAGGATCTGTGGCGGCTGGTGGCCGAGGGTGGGGACGGGATCTCCGAGTTCCCGACCACGCGAGGCTGGGATCTGGGGGCCTCGTACAGTTCGGACTACGTGCGCGAGGGTGGCTTCCTGGAGAGTGCCACGCAGTTCGATCCGGGGTTCTTCGGGATCTCGCCGCGTGAGGCGCTGGCGATGGACCCGCAGCAGCGGTTGCTGCTGGAGACGTCGTGGGAGGCGATCGAGCGGACGGGCGTGGACCCGATCTCGTTGCGCGGCAGCCGTACCGGCGTGTTCGCCGGGGTGATGTATCACGACTACGGGATGAGCGCCGCACTCCCACCGGAGGCGATGGGCTTCATCAGCACCGGTACGGCGGGCAGCGTCGCGACCGGCCGGATTTCGTACGCGCTGGGCCTGGAGGGTCCTGCGGTGACGGTGGACACGGCGTGTTCGTCGTCGCTGGTGGCGATGCACATGGCGGCGCAGGCACTGCGCTCGGGTGACTGCGACCTGGCGCTTGCGGGTGGTGTGACCGTGATGGCCACTCCGGCGGTGTTCATCGGCTTCAGCGCGCAGGGTGGGCTGGCAGGCGATGGGCGGTGCAAGTCCTTCGCTGACGCGGCGGACGGCACCAACTACTCCGAAGGCGTGGGCATGCTGGTGCTGGAGCGGCTGTCGGACGCGCGCCGCAACGGCCACCAGGTGCTCGCGGTGGTTCGGGGTTCGGCGGTGAACCAGGACGGCGCGTCGAACGGGTTGACCGCGCCGAACGGTCCCTCCCAGCAGCGGGTGATCCGTCAGGCGCTGGCAGGCGCCGGGCTCTCGGCGTCCGAGGTGGACGCGGTGGAGGCGCACGGTACGGGGACGACGCTGGGTGACCCGATCGAGGCGCAGGCGCTGCTCGCGACCTATGGTCAGGATCGGGACGAGGATCGGCCGCTGCTGCTGGGGTCGATCAAGTCGAACCTGGGTCACACGCAGGCGGCGGCCGGTGTGGCGGGTGTGATCAAGATGGTGATGGCTCTGCGGCACGGGGTGCTGCCTCGGACGTTGCACGTGGACGAGCCGTCGTCGCACGTGGACTGGTCGGCGGGTGCGGTGGAGTTGCTGACCGAGCAGGTCGAGTGGCCTCAGACGGGTCGTCCGCGCCGGGCGGGTGTGTCGTCGTTCGGGATCAGCGGCACGAACGCGCACGTGATCTTGGAGCAGGGGCCGGAGGTTTCTGAGCGGGAGTCGCGTGACCAGGGCCAGGCGCCGGGTGCGGTGCCGTGGGTGGTGTCGGCGAAGACCGAGGAGGCACTGCGGGCACAGGCCGGGCGATTGCTGACGCATGTGCGGGAGGCCGACGAGCTTGACCCGGTGGATGTGGGGTCGTCGCTGGTGGTGTCGCGGTCGGTGTTCGAGCACCGCGCGGTGGTGGTCGGTGCCGGCCGTGAGGGGTTGCTGGCGGGGCTGGGTGCGGTGGCTTCGGGTGAGCCGGTGCCCGGTGGTGTGGTCGAGGGTGTGGCCGACGTCGACGGGAAGTCGGTGTGGGTGTTCCCGGGGCAGGGGGCGCAGTGGGTGGGGATGGGTGCGGCTCTGCTGGAGGAGTCGGCGGTGTTCGCGGCTCGGATGGCCGAGTGCGCGGCGGCGTTGGAGCCGTTTGTGGAGTGGTCGCTGCTGGATGTGGTGCGTCAGGTGGAGGGTGCGCCGGGGCTGGATCGGGTGGATGTGGTGCAGCCGACCTCGTTCGCGGTGATGGTGTCGTTGGCGGCGGTGTGGGAGTCGCTGGGGGTTCGTGCGGATGCGGTGGTGGGGCATTCGCAGGGCGAGATCGCGGCGGCGGTGGTGGCCGGCGGGTTGTCGTTGTCCGATGGTGCGCGGGTGGTGGCGTTGCGGAGCCGGTTGATCGGTGAGCGGTTGGCGGGGTTGGGGGCGATGGCGTCGGTGGCGTTGCCGGTCGAGCGGGTTGAGGCCGTTTTGGTGGATGGGGTGTCGGTGGCGGCGGTGAACGGTCCGAACTCGGTGGTGGTGGCCGGTGAGGTCGCGGCGGTCGAGGAGCTGGTCGAGCGGTTGTCGGCTGAGAATGTTCGGGTGCGGCGGATCGCGGTGGATTACGCCTCGCATTCGGCGCAGGTGGATCTGATCGCCGAGGAGCTGGCAGCGGTGTTGGCGGAGGTGAGCCCGGGTTCGGTGCGGGTGCCGATGCTGTCGACCGTGACCGGTCAGTGGCTGGAGGGTCCGGAGCTGGCAGCCGGTTACTGGTGTGAGAACCTGCGGCGCACGGTGGGCTTCGCTCCGGCGGTCGGGCAGTTGCTGGAGCAGCGGTATCGGGTGTTTGTCGAGGTGAGTCCGCATCCGGTGCTGACGGTCGGCATCGGCGAGTGCGTGGACGAGACCGACGCCACCACCGTGATCGCCGGGACGCTGCGCCGCGACGACGGTGGTCTGGACCGGGTGCTGGTCTCGGCGGCGGAGCTGTTCGTCCGTGGCGTGACGGTCGACTGGCAGCAGGTGCTGCCGGGCGGTCGCCGGGTGGATCTGCCGACGTACGCCTTCCAGCACCAGCGGTTCTGGCCGAACGCCAAGCAGAATGGTGATGCTCGCGTGCTGGGGCTGGCCGCGACGGATCACCCGCTGCTGGGTGCGGCGATGCCGCTGGCCGATTCCGACGGAGTGGTGTTGACGGGTCGGTTGTCGGTGAGTGCGCATCCGTGGCTGGCCGATCACGTGGTGGCGGGCTCGGTGGTGGTGCCGGGGTCGGCGTTCGTGGAGTTGGCGGTGCGGGCCGGTGACCAGGTCGGCTGCGACGCGGTGGAGGAACTGACGCTGGAGGCGCCGCTGCTGCTGGGGGAGGGCGAGGCGGTCGCGGTGCAGGTCTGGGTGGGCGCCTCTCAGGAGTCGGGCCGTCGGACGGTGAACGTGTACGCCCGTTCGGCGGATGCGGTCGAGGAGGTGCCGTGGGTGCGGCACGCGACCGGCGCTCTCACCGCGGGTGCTTCGCCTGCCGTGCCGTTCGACGCGGCGGTGTGGCCTCCGGCCGGCGCGGCTGCGATCGAGCTGGCGGGGCTGTACGAAGAGCTGGCGGAGGAGGGCTTGGCGTACGGCCCGGCGTTCCAGGGATTGCGGGCAGCCTGGCAACGTGATGACGAGGTGTTCGCCGAGCTGAGTTTGCCGGAGCAGACCGGTGATGCGGCTTCGTTCGGGCTGCACCCGGCGCTGCTGGACGCGGCGCTGCACGCGGTGGCCTTCGCCGGGCTGGAGCCGGTGGAAGGTGGCCGGTTGCCGCTGTCATGGGGTGAGGTGTGCCTGCACGCGGGCGGGGCGTCGGTGCTGCGGGTACGGCTGGCCAGGACGGGCGGCGATACGGTGTCGCTGGTGGCGGTGGACGCGGCCGGGGCGCCGGTGGTGTCGGCCCGGTCGGTGGTGCTGCGGCCGATGGCCGCCGAGCACTTGGTCGGCTTCGACCCCCGTGAGGCCAGGCAGGACGCGCTGTTCCGGGTGGAGTGGTCTGCCGTGAGTGGCCTGCCGCTGACCGACGAGGTGCCGGTGGCGCTGCTCGGTGTGGACGCCCTGGGGCTTGCCCCCGCGTTGCTGGCGGCCGGGGACGTGGTGCCGGTGCATGCGGATCTGCCCGCGCTGGCCGAGGCGGGTCCGGCCCCGGCCGTGGTGATGGTGGAGGTGCTTTCCGAGTCCGCGGCCGGGGTGGTGGAGTCGGCGCATGCGCTCACCGCCCACGTGCTGCATCTGCTGCAGCGGTGGTTGGCGGATGAGCGGTACGCCGATTCGCGCCTGGTGTTCGTCACCCGGGGCGCCGTCGCGACCGACGATGGTGAGGTGGTGGCTGACCTTCCGGCCGCTGGGGTGTGGGGCCTTGTCCGCAGTGCTCAGTCGGAGAACCCAGACCGGTTCGTACTGGTAGACATGGATGACCAGGAGTCCTCGCTGCCGACCCTGCTCGATGCATTGCCGAGAGTGCTGGCTTCAGGTGAGCCGCAGGTGGCGGTGCGCGAGGGTGAGGTGCGGGTTCCGCGCCTGGTGCGGATGGCGCCAGGATCTGACGTTGGCGACGAGGCGGGCCGGGTCTGGGATCCGGAGGGAACTGTCCTGGTCACCGGTGGTACGGGTGGTCTGGGTGCGTTGTTCGCGCGGCATGTGGTGGCCGAGCGTGGGGTGCGTCATCTGCTGCTGACCAGCCGCCGGGGCCTGGACGCTCCCGGTGCGGTGGAGTTGCGGGCCGAGTTGATCGCGCATGGGGTCGAGGTCACGATCGCGGCGTGCGACATGGCCGATCGGGATCAGGTGGCGGTGCTGCTGGCGCAGATCCCGGTCGAGCACCCCCTGACTGCCGTGATCCACACAGCCGGTGTGCTGGCCGACGGCACGATTCCGTCGCTGACTTCGGAGCGGTTGGATGCGGTGCTGCGGCCGAAGGCCGACGCCGCCTGGCATCTGCACGAGCTGACCCAGGGGTTGGACCTGGCCGGGTTCGTGATGTTCTCCTCGTTCGCCGGGGTGATGGGCAACGCCGGGCAGGGCAACTACGCGGCGGCGAACGCGTTTGTGGACACATTGGTCCAGGCGCGTCAAGCTGCGGGACTGCCGGGGTTGTCGCTGGCCTGGGGCCTGTGGGAGCAGGAGACCGGGATGACCGGAGGGCTCGGGACGATCGATCTGCAGCGGATGGCGCGGGCGGGGATGCCGGCGCTGTCGGCCGAACAGGGGGTGGCGGCGTTCGAGGTGGCCACCACGTCGGGTCGGGCGACGGTGGTGGCGGCGCGGCTGGATCTTTCGGTACTGCGCACGTTCCCCGAGGTGCCGCATCTGATGCGGGGCCTGGTCCGTGTGGGGCGCCGCTCGGCGGTCTCCGTTCTCGCGGGCGGGGAAGCGGAGCTGGTGCGGAGGCTGGCGGGGCTGGGTGAGTCCGAGCAGGTTCGGCTGGTGGTGGAGCTGGTGCGGGCGCAGGCGGCGGCGGTGCTGGGGCACGACTCGGTGGACGCGATCCGGCCGGGACGGGAGTTCCGTGAGTTGGGCTTCGACTCCCTGACCGCGGTGGAGTTGCGCAACCGGCTCAACGCCGTCACCGGGCTGCGGTTGCCCGCCACCCTCATCTTCGACTACCCCACCCCGGCCAGCATTGCCGAATACCTCCTGGAGGAAATCGCGCCCGGAGCGGACACCACGGTGGAGCTGTCGTTGCTGGCCGATCTCGACCGCTTCGAGACCGCTCTTTCCGGCTACACGCTCGACGAACTCGCCCGGAACGGCATCTCGACCCGGCTGCGGCACCTGCTGACGAAGGTGAGCGAGAGCGGTACGGAAACTAGTGAAATCGCTGTCGCGGGCATGCTCGAATCGGCGAGTACCGAGGAAATCCTCAGCTTCATCGACAACGAACTGGGCCGCTCGAAAGATCTGTGATTCGAGCCCGCGTCTGAACAATGTGAAGGGCCACTCTCATGTCTGAAGACCGGAAGCTCGTCGAATACCTGAGGTGGGTCACCGCCGATTTGCACGAGACCCGCCGGCGGCTCGAAGAGGTTGAGTCGGGCAGGCATGAGCCGATCGCCATCGTGTCGATGGCATGCCGCTTTCCAGGTGGGGTCGATTCTCCTGAGGATCTGTGGCGGTTGCTGATCGAGGGTGAGGACGCGATCTCGCCGGTCCCGGCCGATCGAGGCTGGGATGTGGAGCTGCTGTCCGGGATGGGCCTTGATGTTCAGGGTGGGTTCCTGGCGGATGTGGCGGGGTTTGATGCGGGGTTCTTCGGGATCTCGCCGCGTGAGGCGTTGTCGATGGATCCGCAGCAGCGGTTGCTGTTGGAGGGGGCGTGGGAGGCGGTCGAGCGGGCCGGGATCGACCCGCTCTCGCTCAAGGGCAGCCACACCGGCGTGTTCGTGGGCACCAACGGTCAGGACTACATGAGCCTGATCATGAACGCCCCGGCGGATGTGCAGGGCAATGGCGTCACCGGCGTGGCGGCCAGCGTGCTGTCGGGTCGGCTGTCCTACACCCTGGGGTTGGAGGGCCCGGCGGTGACGGTGGACACCGCGTGTTCGTCGTCGCTGGTGACACTGCATCTTGCGTCGCAGGCGCTGCGGTCTGGGGAGTGCTCGCTGGCGCTGGCCGGCGGCATCACGGTGATGACGTCGCCGATGGCGTTGGTCGGATTCGGCCTACAGGGCAGCGGGATGGCGCCCGACGGGCGGTGCAAGGCTTTCTCCGACGCCGCGGACGGCACCAGCTGGTCCGAGGGTGTGGGCATGCTGGTGCTGGAGCGGTTGTCGGACGCGCGCCGCAACGGTCACCAGGTGCTGGCGGTGATGCGTGGGTCGGCGATCAACCAGGACGGTGCGTCCAATGGGTTGACCGCGCCGAACGGTCCTTCCCAGCGGCGGGTGATCCGCCAGGCACTGGTCAGCGCCGGTTTGTCGTCGTCCGAGGTGGACGCGGTGGAGGCGCACGGGACCGGCACGGTTCTGGGCGACCCGATCGAGGCGCAGGCGCTGCTGGCGACCTATGGGCAGGATCGGGACGAGGATCGTCCGCTGCTGCTGGGGGCGATCAAGTCGAACATCGGTCACACGCAGGCGGCGGCGGGTGTGGTCGGTGTGATCAAGATGGTGCTGGCCATGCAGCACGGTGTGCTGCCCAAGACGCTACATGTCGATACTCCCTCCTCGCACGTGGACTGGTCGGCGGGCGCGGTGAAGTTGCTGACCGAGTCGGCGGAATGGCCGGAGACCGGTCATCCGCGCCGGGCGGGTGTGTCGTCGTTCGGGATCAGTGGCACCAACGCGCACGTGATCATCGAACAGGGGCCGGAAGCGCCGGAAGAAGAGGACGTTCCGCAGGACCGGGTGCCGGTTGCGGGTGTGGTGCCGGTGCTGGTGTCGGCGAAGACGGGTCAGGCGTTGCAGGTGCAGGCCGAGCGACTGGTCTCGCACATACAGAACCGCGGTGAGACGGCGCTGGTCGATACGGCGTTCTCGCTGGCGACGACGCGGTCGGCGTTCGAGCATCGGGCGGTGGTGCTGGCCGACGGTCGTGAGGGTGTGCTGGCCGGGTTGGCCGGTCTGGTCGAGGGCCTGCCGGGTGCGGGTGTGGTGCGCGGGGTGGCTGCGGGTGAGCCGCAGTTGGCGGTGTTGTTCACCGGTCAGGGCAGCCAGCGGGCCGGGATGGGCCGGGAGCTGTATGAGCGGTTCCCGGTGTTCGCCGAGGCGTTGGACGAGATGATCGCCGAGTTCGACCCGTTGCTGGACGGATCGCTGCGGCAGGTGTTGTTCGCCGAGCCGGGGTCGGCGCAGGCGGAGGCGCTCGATCAGACTGGGTGGGCTCAGCCTGCCCTGTTCGCGGTGGAGACGGCGCTGTTCCGGCTGGTGGAGTCCTGGGGGGTGCGGCCCGATGTGCTGGCCGGGCACTCGGTCGGGGAGATCGCGGCGGCTCATGTGGCGGGGGTGTTGTCGCTGCAGGACGCGTGTGCGTTGGTGGCGGCGCGGGCGCGGTTGATGCAGGCGTTGCCTGCCGGTGGGGCGATGGTGGCGGTGCAGACCTCCGAGGAGCAGATCGCCGCCCTTATCGCCGGACGCGAGAAGGAGGTTGCGGTCGCGGCGGTGAACGGCCCCACGTCGGTGGTGATCTCCGGGGCCGAGGAGGCGGTGCTGGAGGTGGCCGCCGCTCTGGAGGAGCGGGGGATCAGGACGAAGCGGTTGCGGGTGTCGCACGCGTTCCATTCGCCGTTGATGGATCCGATGCTGGAGGAGTTCCGGGCGGTGGCGAGCAGGCTCACCTACGGGGCGCCGAGGACTCCGATCGTGTCGACCCTGACCGGGCAGGCGGCGACAGCCGAGCAGCTGTGCTCGCCGGACTACTGGGTCGAGCAGGTCCGCGGCGCGGTCCGCTTCTCCGACGGCATCCGCACCCTCCACGCTCAGGGGGTGCGGGCCTACCTGGAGCTCGGCCCCGACGGGGTGCTGACCGCCATGGCCCAGGACACCATCGCGACCGAGCCGGAGGCACATGGACACGAGTCGCCTGCGGTGCTGGTGCCGGTGCTGCGCAAGGGGCGGGACGAGCACATGGCGTCCATGACGGCGCTGGCCGAGCTGCATGTGCACGGGGTGCCGGTCGACTGGCGATCAGTACTGCCGGGCGGGCACCGGGTCGACCTGCCCACCTACCCCTTCGAGCGCCAGCAGTTCTGGCCGGAGAACATCGGTTCCGGTATAGGGAACGTGGCGGCGGCGGGGTTGGCCGCGGCGGATCATCCGCTGCTGGGTGCGGTGATGTCGCTGGCCGATTCCGACGGGGTGGTGTTGACGGGTCGGTTGTCGGTGAGTGCGCAGCCGTGGCTGGCCGATCACGTGGTGGCGGGTTCGGTGGTGGTGCCGGGTTCGGCGTTCGTGGAGCTGGCGGTGCGTGCCGGTGACCAGGTCGGCTGCGAGGTGGTCGAGGAGCTGACCCTGGAGGCGCCGTTGATGTTGGGCGAGCGGGATACGGCCGTGGTGCAGGTGTGGGTGGGGGCTCCGCAGGAGTCGGGCCGTCGGAGCGTGAACGTGTATGCCCGCTTGGCCGAGGAGGTGGCGTGGGTGCGGTACGCGACCGGCACGCTCGCGGCCGGTGTTTCGGAGGTCGTGCCGTTCGAGGCGGCGGTGTGGCCGCCGGCTGGGGCGGTCGCGATCGAGGTGGAGGGATTGTACGAGGGGTTGGCCGAGGACGGGTTCGTCTACGGTCCGACGTTCCAGGGGCTGCGGGCGGCGTGGCACGGCGCCGACGGTGAGGTGTTCGCCGAGATCGTCCTGCCCGAGCAGGCGGCGTCGAGTGCGGGTTCGTTCGGGGTGCATCCGGCGCTGCTGGACGCGGCGCTGCACGCGGTGCCCTTCGCCGGGTTGGACGATTCCGAGGGCGGTTTGTTGTCGTTCTCCTGGGGTGAGGTGTGTCTGCACGCCGGTGGCGCTTCGGTGTTGCGGGTGCGGCTGGTCAGGACGGGGCTGGATGCGGTGTCGCTGAGCGCGGTGGACGCGGTCGGGGAGCCGGTGCTGTCGGCGCGGTCGGTGGTGTTGCGGCCGGTCTCGGCCGAGCAGCTGAGGGTCTCGGAGGGGGTTGGCGCGGGCTGGGGGTCGTTGTTCGGGGTGGAGTGGGCGCCGGCGGGTGCTGTGCCGAAGGTCGGTGGGGTGTCGGTGGCGGTGCTCGGTGCGGATGCGCTGGGTGTCGCGGCGGCGTTGCGGGCGGCCGGGGACGTGGTGCCGGTGCATGCGGATCTGTCCGCGCTGGCCGAGGCGGATCCGGTCCCGGGTGTGGTGCTGGTGGAGGTGGTCTCGGATCCGGCGGCCGGGGTGGTGGGGTCGGCGCATGCGCTGACCGCCTACGTGCTGGAGTCGTTGCAGGGCTGGCTGGCCGATGACCGGTTCGCCGAGTCGCGGCTGGTGTTCGTCACCAGGGGTGCGGTCGCGTCGGGTGACGGCGAGGTGGTGGCGGATCTGCCGGCTTCCGGGGTGTGGGGATTGGTCCGCAGTGCTCAGTCGGAGAACCCGGGCCGGTTCGTACTGGTCGACATGGACCAGGACCAGGCCTCGCTGTCGGCCTTGCTCGGTGTGCTGCCGGGAGTGTTGGTGGCGGGTGAGCCGCAGGCGGCGGTGCGTGGGGGCGAGGTGCTGGTCCCGCGCTTGGTGCGGGTGACATCCGGCAACGTCTCGGCCGACGTTCTCGCTGATGTCTCCGGTGATGGCGCCGACCGGGTCTGGGATCCGGAGGGGACGGTGTTGATCACCGGTGGTACGGGTGGTCTGGGTGCGTTGTTCGCGCGGCATGTGGTGGCCGAGCGTGGGGTGCGGCACCTGCTGTTGACCAGCCGCAGGGGGTTGGACGCTCCTGGCGCGGTGGAGTTGCAGGCGGAGTTGATCGCGCACGGCGTCGAGGTCACGGTCGCGGCGTGCGACATGGCCGACCGGGACGCGGTGGCGGCCCTGCTGGCGCAGGTCCCGGTCGAGCACCCCCTGACCGCGGTCATTCACACAGCCGGTGTGTTGGATGACGGGACGATTCCGTCGCTGACGCCGGAGCGGCTGGACGGTGTGCTGCGGCCGAAGGTCGACGCGGCCTGGCATCTGCACGAGCTTACCCGGGAGCTGGATCTGGCGGCGTTCGTGCTGTTCTCCTCCATGGCGGGGGTGGTAGGAGCACCTGGTCAGGGTAACTACGCGGCGGCGAATGTGTTCTTGGACGCGCTGGCCCAGGTGCGCCGGGCCGAGGGGCTGGCGGGGTTGTCGCTGGCGTGGGGTGCGTGGGCTCAGGACGCTGGGATGACCGGCACGCTGGGTGAGATCGAGATGCGGCGGATGGCGCGGGCGGGGATGCCGGCGCTCTCGGCCGAGCAGGGGCTCGCGGCGTTCGAGGCGGCCGCTACGACGGGTCACTCGCCGGTGGTGGTGATGCGATTGGATCTCTCGGTCCTGCGCACGATTCCCGAGGTGCCGCATCTGATGCGTGGCCTGGTGCGCAGGGGGCGCCGCCTGGCGGTCTCCGCGTCGGCGGGTGGGGATTCGGAGTTGGTGCGGCGGTTGGCGGGGCTGGACGAGGCCGAGCAGGTTCGGCTGGTGGTGGAGTTGGTGCGGGCGCAGGCGGCGGTGGTGCTGGGGCACGACTCGGGGGAGGCCGTTCAGCCTGGGCGGGAGTTTCGTGAGCTGGGCTTCGACTCCCTGACCGCGGTGGACCTGCGTAACCGGCTCAACATCGCGACGGGGTTGCGGTTGCCGGCGACGTTGGTGTTCGACTATCCGACGCCGACCGTGCTGTCGCGGTTCCTGGTGTCGGAGCTGCTGGGCCGGCAGGACCTGGCGGCGGTCTCGGATGTGGTGGCCAGGTCGAGGACGTCGGTGGCGGACGATCCGATCGTGATCGTGGGGATGAGCTGCCGCTTCCCCGGTGGGGTGAACTCTCCGGAGGAGTTGTGGCGGTTGCTGGTCGAGGGTGAGGACGCGATCTCGCCGGTCCCGGCCGACCGGGGCTGGGACCTGGGGATGCTGTCCGGGATGGGCCTTGATGTCCAGGGCGGGTTCCTGGCGGATGTGGCGGGGTTTGATGCGGGGTTCTTCGGGATCTCTCCGCGTGAGGCGTTGTCGATGGATCCGCAGCAGCGTTTGCTGTTGGAGACGTCGTGGGAGGCGGTCGAGCGGGCCGGGATCGACCCGCTCTCGCTGAAAGGCAGCCACACCGGCGTCTTCGTGGGCACCAACGGCCAGGACTACACGAGCCTGATCGTAAGTACGCAGACGGATGTGCAAGGCCATGGCGTCACCGGTATGTCGGCCAGCGTGCTGTCGGGTCGGCTGTCCTACACCCTGGGGTTGGAGGGCCCGGCGGTGACGGTGGACACCGCGTGTTCGTCGTCGCTGGTGGCGATGCACATGGCGGCGCAGGCGCTGAGGTCGGGCGAGTGCAGCCTGGCGCTGGTCGGCGGTGCCACAGTGATGGCGTCACCGATGGGGGTCATGGGGTTCAGCGCGCAGGGCGGGTTGTCGCCCGACGGGCGGTGCAAGGCGTTCTCCGACGCCGCGGACGGCACCAGCTGGTCCGAGGGCCTGGGCGTGCTGGTGTTTGAGCGGTTGTCGGATGCCCGCCGCAACGGGCATGAGGTGCTGGCGGTGGTGCGGGGTTCGGCGGTGAACCAGGACGGTGCGTCGAACGGGTTGACGGCGCCGAACGGTCCGTCTCAGCAGCGGGTGATTCGTCAGGCGCTGGCCGGTGCGGGGTTGTCGCCGTCCGAGGTGGACGCGGTGGAGGCGCACGGGACCGGCACGGTTCTGGGCGACCCGATCGAGGCGCAGGCCCTGCTGGCCACGTACGGCAAGGACCGGGACGAGGACCGGCCGCTGCTGCTGGGGGCGATCAAGTCGAACCTGGGTCACACCCAGGCGGCGGCGGGCGTGGCCGGTGTGATCAAGATGGTCTTGGCTCTCCGGCATGGGGTGCTGCCCAAGACGTTGCATGTGGATGCGCCGTCGTCGCATGTGGACTGGGCTTCGGGTGCGGTGGAGTTGCTGACCGAGCAGGTCGAGTGGCCTCAGACGGGTCGTCCGCGTCGGGCGGGTGTGTCGTCGTTCGGGATCAGCGGCACCAACGCGCACGTGATCCTCGAACAGGGGCCGGAAGCACCGGAAGAAGAGGACGTTCCGCAGGACCGGGTGCCGGCTGTGGGTGTGGTGCCGGTGCTGGTGTCGGCGAAGACGGGTGAGGCGTTGCGGGCGCAGGCCGGGCGGTTGGCGTCGGTCCTGGATGGTGAGTCTGGTCCGGAGCTGGCCGATGCGGCGTTCTCGCTGGCGATGACGCGGTCGGCGTTCGAGCATCGGGCGGTGGTGCTGGCCGATGGTCGTGAGGGTGTGCTGGCCGGGCTGGGTGCGTTGGCCGAGGATCTGCCGGGTGCGGGTGTGGTGCGCGGGGTGGCCGGAGGCGAGCCGCGGCTGGCGTTCCTGTTCACCGGTCAGGGCAGCCAGCGGGCCGGGGTGGGCCGGGAGTTGTACGACCGGTTCCCGGTGTTCGCCGAGGCGTTGGACGCGGTGATCGCGGAGCTGGATCCGTTGCTTGAGGGGGTGGAGCGGGGATCGGCCGGAGGGTTGGGTGGCCGGTCGTTGCGTGAGGTGGTGTTCGCCGAGCCGGGGTCGGCTGAGGCGGAGGCGCTGGATCGGACCGGGTGGGCGCAGCCTGCGCTGTTCGCGGTGGAGACGGCGCTGTTCCGGCTGGTGTCCTCCTGGAGGATCCGTCCGAACGTGCTGGCCGGGCACTCGGTCGGGGAGATCGCGGCGGCTCATGTGGCCGGTGTGCTGTCGCTGCAGGACGCGTGTGCGTTGGTGGCGGGTCGGGCGCGGTTGATGCAGGCGCTGCCCGAGGGTGGGGCGATGGTATCGGTGCGGGCCTCCGAGGAGCAGGTCGCCGGGCTGCTGGCCGGACGTGAGGGTGAGGTGTCGGTCGCGGCGGTGAACGGCCCGTCCTCGGTAGTGATCTCCGGCGTCGAGGAGGCGGTGCTTGAGGTGGCCGCCGCCCTGGAAGAGCGGGGAGTGCGGACGAAGCGGCTGCGGGTGTCGCACGCCTTCCATTCGCCGTTGATGGATCCGATGCTGGAGGAGTTCCGCACGCTGGCGAGCAGGCTCACCTATAGGGCGCCGAGGACTCCGATCGTGTCCACCTTGACCGGGCAGGCGGCCACGGCCGAGCAGTTGTGTTCGCCGGAGTACTGGGTGGAGCAGGTGCGTGGCGCGGTCCGTTTCGCCGACGGTGTGAGCACTCTGCGCGCGCAGGGTGTGCGCGCGTATCTGGAGCTGGGTCCCGACGGGGTGCTGACCGCGATGGCGCAGGACACGCTGGAGGCGGACCCGGACCCGAGCACCGCGAAGTCCGGCTCGGATGTGGAGCCGGATCCGGACGTGGTACTGGTGCCGGTGCTGCGCAGGGACAGAAACGAGCATGAGTCCGTTACCGAGGCACTGGCTCGTCTGCACGTGCACGGGGTGCCGGTGAACTGGCAGGCGCTGCTCCCGCGCGGGCGCCGGGTCGATCTGCCGACCTATCCTTTCGAGCATCAGAGGTTCTGGCCTGAGGGCGGTTCCGGTGCGGGGAATGTGGCGGCGGCGGGATTGGCGGCGGCGGATCATCCGCTGTTGGGCGCTGCGGTTGGGTTGGCCGATTCCGATGGGGTGGTGTTGACGGGTCGGTTGTCGCTCTCGTCGCATCCGTGGCTGGCCGATCACGTGGTGGCGGGTTCGGTGGTGGTGCCGGGTTCGGCGTTCGTGGAGCTGGCGGTGCGTGCCGGTGACCAGGTCGGTTGCGAGGTGGTCGAGGAGCTGACCTTGGAGGCGCCGCTGGTGCTGGGTGAGCGGGACACGGTCGCGTTGCAGGTGTCGGTGGGGGCTTCGCAGGAGTCGGGTCGTCGGAGCGTGGGTGTGTATGCCCGTTCGGCGGATGCGGCCGAGGAGGTGGCGTGGGTACGGCACGCCAGCGGCACGCTCACGACCGAGGCGGCGGAGGTCGCGCCGTTCGAGGCGGCGACGTGGCCGCCGGTCGGGGCATCGGTGATCGAGGTGGACGGGCTGTACGAGGAGCTGGCCGAAGACGGTTTCGTCTACGGTCCGACCTTCCAGGGGTTGCGGGCAGCCTGGCGACGCGACGGTGAGGTGTTCGCCGAGGTGGCGCTGCCGGAGCAGGCGGCGTCGAGTGCGGGTTCGTTCGGGGTGCATCCGGCGCTGCTGGACGCGGCGTTGCACGCGGTGGCCTTCGCCGATCTGGATGATTCCGAGGGCGGTTTGTTGCCGTTCTCCTGGGGTGAGGTGTGTCTGCACGCGGGTGGGGCGTCGGTGCTGCGGGTGCGGCTGGTCAGGACGGGGCTGGATGCGGTGTCGCTGAGCGCGGTGGATGCGGCCGGGGGGCCGGTGGTGTCGGCGCGCAACGTGGTGTTGCGGCCGGTCTCGGCCGAGCAGCTGAGGGTCTCCGATGGTGTCGGGGCGGGCTGGGAGTCGTTGTTCGGGGTGGAGTGGGCACCGGCGGGTGCCGTGGCGCAGGCGGGTCAGGCGTCGACGCCGGTGGCGGTGCTCGGTGCGGATGCGTTGGGTGTGGCTCCGGCGTTGTGGGAGGCCGGCGATGTGGTGCCGGTGTATGCGGATCTGTCCGTGCTGGCTGAGGCGGGTCCGGTCCCGGCCGTGGTGATGGTGGAGGCGGTCTCGGATCCGGTGGGCGGGGTGGTGTGGTCGGCGCATGCGTTGACCGCCTACGTGCTGGAGTTGTTGCAGGGGTGGCTGGCCGATGATCGGTTCGCCGAGTCGCGGCTGGTATTCGTCACCCGGGGCGCGGTCGCGTCCGGCGATGGCGGGGTGGTGACCGATCCGGCGGCTGCGGCGGTGTGGGGCCTTGTCCGCAGTGCTCAGTCGGAGAATCCGGGCCGGTTCCTGCTGATCGACGTGGATGAGGAAACCCCGCTGTCGGGGCTGCCGGGGATGTTGGTGTCCGAGGAGCCGCAGATGGCGGTGCGCGGAGGCGAGGTGCGGGTTCCGCGCCTGGCACGGGTGGCGCCCGGTCCCGACCTGGACGGAGAGGCAAGTCAGGTCTGGAACCCGGATGGGACGGTGTTGATCACCGGTGGTACGGGTGGTCTGGGTGCGTTGTTCGCGCGGCATGTGGTGGCCGAGCGTGGGGTGCGGCACCTGCTGTTGACCAGCCGCAGGGGGTTGGACGCTCCTGGCGCGGTGGAGTTGCAGGCCGAGCTGATCGCACACGGGGTCGAGGTCACGATCGCGGCGTGCGACATGGCCGACCGGGACGCGGTGGCGGCCCTGCTGGCGCAGGTCCCGGTCGAGCACCCCCTGACCGCCGTGATCCACACAGCCGGTGTGCTGGTCGACGGGACGATCATGTCGCTGACGCCGGAGCGGCTGGACAGCGTGCTGCGGCCGAAGGTCGACGCCGCCTGGCACCTGCACGAGCTCACCCAGGACCTGGACCTGGCCGGGTTCGTGCTGTTCTCCTCGCTCGCAGGGGTGATAGGCAACGCCGGGCAGGGTAACTACGCGGCGGCCAACGTGTTCTTGGACGCGTTGGCCCAGGTGCGCCGGGCCGAGGGGCTGGCGGGGCTGTCGCTGGCGTGGGGTGCGTGGGCCCAGGACGCTGGGATGACCGGCACGCTGGGTGAGATCGAGATGCGGCGGATCAACCGGACGGGGATACCGGCGTTGTCGGCCGAGCAGGGGCTCGCGGCGTTCGAGGCGGCCACCGCGTCGGGCCGGGCGATGGTGGCGCCGGTGCGGCTGGAGCCGTCGGCGCTGCGGGCGATGGGCGAGGTGCCGCATCTGATGCGGGGCCTGGTGCGTGCGGGCCGCCGCCTGGCGGTCTCCACGTCGGCGGGCGGGGATTCGGAGCTGCTGCGGCGGTTGGCGGGGCTGGACGAGGCCGAGCAGGTTCGGCTGGTGGTAGAGGTGGTGCGGGCGCAGGCGGCGGTGGTGCTGGGGCACGACTCGGGGGAGGCGGTTCAGCCTGGGCGTGAGTTCCGTGAGCTGGGCTTCGACTCCCTGACCGCGGTGGACCTGCGTAACCGGCTGAATGTCGCCACCGGCCTGCGGTTGCCGACGACGATGGTGTTCGACTATCCGACGCCGGCCGCGCTGGCGCGGTTCCTGGTGTCGGAGCTGCTGGGCCGCGAGGACCTGTCGGCGGTCTCGGGTGTGGTGGCCGGGCCGAGGGCGTCGGTGGCGGACGATCCGGTGGTGATCGTGGGGATGAGCTGTCGCTTCCCCGGTGGGGTGAACTCGCCGGAGGAGTTGTGGCGGTTGCTGGTCGAGGGTGAGGACGCGATCTCGCCGGTCCCGGCCGACCGAGGCTGGGACCTGGGGATGCTGTCCGGGATGGGCATTGATGTCCAGGGTGGGTTCCTGGCGGATGTGGCGGGGTTCGACGCGGGGTTCTTCGGGATCTCGCCGCGTGAGGCACTGGCGATGGACCCGCAGCAGCGCCTTCTGTTGGAGGGGGTGTGGGAGGCGGTCGAGCGGGCCGGGATCGACCCGCTCTCACTCAAGGGCAGCTCCACCGGCGTGTTCGTGGGAAGCAACAGCCTGGACTACACGGGCCTGATCGTGGGTACTGAGGCGGATGGGCAGGGCCATAGCGTCACCGGTCTCTCGGCCAGCGTGCTGTCGGGTCGGCTGTCGTACATGCTGGGCCTGGAGGGCCCGGCGATGACGGTGGACACCGCGTGTTCGTCGTCACTGGTGACACTGCACCTGGCGGCGCAGGCGCTGCGGTCGGGCGAGTGCTCGCTGGCGCTGGCCGGCGGTATCACGGTGATGGCGTCACCGATGGGGGTCATGGGGTTCAGCGCGCAGGGCGGGTTGTCGCCCGATGGTCGCTGCAAGGCGTTCTCCGACAGCGCGGACGGCACCAGCTGGTCCGAGGGTGTGGGCATGCTGGTGCTGGAGCGGCTGTCGGACGCCCGCCGCAACGGCCATGAGGTGCTGGCGGTGGTGCGGGGTTCGGCGGTGAACCAGGACGGTGCGTCGAACGGGTTGACGGCGCCGAACGGTCCCTCCCAGCAGCGGGTGATTCGTCAGGCGCTGGCCGGTGCGGGGTTGTCGCCGTCCGAGGTGGATGCGGTGGAGGCGCACGGTACGGGTACCAAGTTGGGTGACCCGATCGAGGCCCAGGCGCTGCTGGCGACCTATGGGCAGGACCGGGGCGAGGATCGTCCGCTGCTGCTGGGCGCGATCAAGTCGAACATCGGTCACACGCAGGCGGCGGCCGGTGTGGCCGGTGTGATCAAGATGGTGCTCGCGATGCGGAACGGTGTGCTGCCCAGGACTCTGCATGTGGATGCGCCGTCGTCGCATGTGGACTGGGCTTCGGGTGCGGTGGAGTTGCTGACCGAGCAGGTCGAGTGGCCTCAGACGGGTCGTCCGCGTCGGGCGGGTGTGTCGTCGTTCGGGATCAGTGGCACCAACGCGCACGTGATCCTCGAACAGGGGCCGGAAGCACCGGAAGAGGACGTGCCGCAGGACCGGGTGCCGGCTGTGGGTGTGGTGCCGGTGCTGGTGTCGGCGAAGACGGGTGAGGCGTTGCGGGCGCAGGCCGGGCGGTTGGCGTCGGTCCTGGATGGTGAGTCTGGTCCGGGGCTGGCCGATGTGGCGTTCTCGCTGGCGACGACGCGGTCGGCGTTCGAGTATCGGGCGGTGGTGCTGGCCGATGGTCGTGAGGGTGTGCTGGCCGGGCTGGGTGCGTTGGCCGAGGATCTGCCGGGTGCGGGTGTGGTGCGCGGGGTGGCCGCGGGTGAGCCGCGGCTGGCGGTGTTGTTCACCGGTCAGGGCAGTCAGCGGGCGGGGATGGGCCGCGAGCTGTACGCGCAGTTCCCGGTGTTCGCCAAGGCCCTGGACGCGGTGATCGCGGAGCTGGACCCGATGCTCGACGGTTCGCTGCGTGAGGTGCTGTTCGCCGACCAGGCCGGGCTGCTGGATCAGACGGGCTGGGCGCAGCCGGCGCTGTTCGCGCTGGAGACCGCCCTGTTCCGACTGGTCGAGTCGTGGGGTGTACGGCCGGATGTGCTCGCCGGTCATTCGATCGGGGAGATCACGGCGGCTCACGTGGCCGGGGTGCTGTCGCTGGCCGATGCGTGTGCGCTGGTGGCGGCCAGGTCGCGGCTGATGCAGGCCTTGCCGACCGGCGGGGTGATGGTGGCGGTGCAGGCGACAGAGGAGGAGGTCGCCGAGCTGCTCGCCGGGCGTGAGAGCGAGGTGTCCGTCGCGGCTGTCAACGGTCCCACCTCTGTGGTGATGGCCGGTGTCGAGGAGCCGGTGCTCGGGATCGCCGCCGTCCTGGAAGAGCGTGGGGTGCGAACCAAGCGGTTGCGGGTGTCGCATGCGTTCCATTCGCCGTTGATGGATCCGATGCTGGAGGACTTCCGCACGCTGGCGAGCAGCCTCACCTACAACCCTCCGCGGGTTCCGATCGTGTCCACCCTGACGGGAGAAGCAGCCACGGCTGAGCAGTTGTGCTCGCCGGATTACTGGGTGGACCAGGTCCGTGGCGCGGTCCGTTTCGCCGACGGCGTGCGCGTTCTGCACGGGCAGGGCGTGCGGGCCTATCTGGAGCTGGGCCCCGATGGCGTCCTGACCGCCATGGCCCAGGACACGCTGGCGGCGGACCCAAGCTCCGACGTGGTGCTGGTCCCGGTGCTGCGCAGGGACCGGGACGAGCACGAGGTCGTCACCGAGGCGCTGGCTCATCTGCACGTGCACGGCGTACCGGTGCAGTGGCAGGCGGTGCTCCCGCGTGGACGCCGGGTCGACCTGCCCACCTACGCCTTCCAGCACCAGCGGTTCTGGCCCGAGACCGACGGCCTGGCCCAGGGCGCCGCCGCGGCCGATCCGGTGGACGCGGAGTTCTGGGCGACCATCGAGCGTGAGGATCTCCAGTCCCTCGCGGCGCGGCTGGATGTGGAGCAGGAGACGCTCAGCGCGGTGTTGCCGGCGTTGACGTCCTGGCGCCGAGCCCGGCGCGAGACGTCCGTCGCGGACTCCTGGCGATACCGCGTCATTTGGAAGCCGCTGACCAACGTCTCGGCCGCCGTCGTCCCGGGCACCTGGCTCGTCGTGGTGCCCGCGGAGCTGACCGGCGACGTCTGGGCGGAGTCCGTGGTCCAGATGTTCGGCGCGGCAGCCGTACGGCTGGACGTATCCGGACAGGACCGGGCCGCGCTCGCCGAGCAACTGCGCGAGAGCCTCGACGCGGAGCCGGCCGGGGTGGCATCGCTGCTGGCGCTGCGTGAGACCACGGAGCCAGGTGTCTCGGAGGGCTCGGCACTGACGTTGACCCTGCTGCAGGCACTGGGCGATGCCGGTGTCGAGGCGCCGTTGTGGTGCGTCACGAAGGGCGCCGTCTCGATCGGCCGGTCCGACACGGCGCCGAGCCCGGCTCAGGCGGGCGTGTGGGGCCTCGGCCGGGTGGCCGCGCTGGAGCACCCGAACCGGTGGGGCGGCCTGATCGACCTTCCCCAGACGCTGGACCAGCGGGTGGTGACCTGGCTGGCGGGCATCCTCACCGTTCCCGACTCCGAGGATCAGGTGGCGATCCGCTCGACCGGCGTCTACGGCCGCAGACTGGCCCACGCTCCCTACCAGGGCACCGACACCATGCCACGACCGCACGGCACGGTCTTGATCACCGGTGGCACGGGCGCGCTCGGTGGTCACGTGGCCCGGTGGCTGGCCGCCCAAGGCGTCGAACATCTCGTGCTGACGAGCAGGCGGGGCATGGCGGCCGACGGTGCGGCCGAGTTGCGCGACGAGCTGACCGCGCTGGGGGCCCGGGTGAGCATCGTGGCATGTGACGCGGCCGACGCGGACGCCCTCGCGGCCGTGCTGGCCGACATCCCGGCCGAGTGCCCGCTGACCGGGGTGGTCCATGCCGCCGGTATCAGCCCGGTGAACAGCCTGGACGGGCTGGACGCCGCCGAGCTGGCCGAGGTGATGCGGGCGAAGGTCCTCGGCGCGCTGAACCTCGACGCGCTGCTGGGCGACCGCGAGCTCGACTTCTTCGTGCTGTTCTCCTCGATCGCCGCGGTGTGGGGCAGTGGTGGCCAGGCCGCCTACGCCGCCGCCAACGCCTCCCTTGACGCCCTCGCCAGTCGGCGGCGTACGCGTGGAGTCGTGGCGACCTCGGTCGCCTGGGGCCCGTGGGCCGGGGATGGCATGGCCGCCGCCGACGGGGCGCAGGACTACCTGTCCAGGCGGGGCGTCCGGACCATGGCGCCGGGGGCGGCCGTCACCGCGCTGTGGCGGGCGGTCGCGCATCAGGACGCGAGCGTGGCGGTCGCGGACATCGCCTGGGAGCTGTTCGCCCCGACCTTCACCGCCGTACGGCAGAGCGCTCTGCTCGGCGACCTGCCGGAGGTGCGGAGTCTGGTTGAGGCAGGCCGTACGCTCCGGGAGGAAGAGCAGTCGGCCGTTTCCGCGCTCCGGGAGCGGCTGCGCGAGCTGGCGGCGGATGAGCGGTCGCAGGTCCTGCGGGGCATGGTCCGCGAGCAGGTCGCCGTGGTGCTGCGGCATTCCAGCGCGGAGGCGATCGAGGCCGAGCGCGCCTTCAAGGACCTCGGGTTCGACTCGCTCACCGCGGTCGAACTTCGCAACGCGCTCCATGCCGCGACCGGCCTGAGCCTGCCGGCGACGCTGGTCTTCGACTATCCGACGCCCGCCGTCCTGGCGGACTTCCTGCTGGCGGAGCTGCTCGGCGAGCAGGGGCAGGTGGGGGTGCCGTCGGCGGTGGTGCCGGTGGCGGACGATCCGATCGCGATCGTGTCGATGGCATGCCGGTATCCGGGTGGGGTGAGCTCTCCTGAGGATCTGTGGCGGTTGCTGATCGAGGGACAGGACGCGATCTCTACATACCCGGTCGATCGGGGCTGGGATGTGGAGACGGTATCGATGCTGGGCCAGGAGTGTCAGGGCGGGTTCTTGTCCGATGTGGCGGGGTTCGATCCAGGGTTCTTCAGGATCACGCCGGGTGAGGCGCTGGCGATGGACCCGCAGCAGCGCCTGCTGCTGGAAGGGGCGTGGGAGGCGATCGAGCGGGCCGGGATCGACCCGGTCTCGCTGAGAGGTAGCCACACGGGGGTGTTCGTGGGCACCAGTGGCCAGGACTACGGGAATCTGTTTCTGGAAGCCGGGGAAGAGGTGAGGCAGTACGCCCTCACCGGTACGGCGGCCAGCGTGCTGTCGGGCCGCCTGTCCTACGCCCTGGGCCTGGAAGGCCCGACGATGACGATCGACACCGCGTGCTCGTCGTCCTTGGTCGCCATACACCTGGCGGCGCAGGCGCTGCGTTCGCGCGAGTGCAGCCTGGCGCTGGCAGGCGGTGTCAAGGTGATAGCCACCCCGTTCGGGTTCTTCGGTCTCGGCGTGGAAGGCGGGATGGCGCCCGATGGGCGGTGCAAGGCGTTCTCCGACAGCGCGGACGGCACCGGCTGGTCCGAGGGGGTGGGCATGCTGGTGCTGGAGCGGTTGTCGGATGCCCGCCGCAACGGCCACGAGGTGCTCGCGGTCGTGCGGGGTTCGGCGATCAACCAGGACGGTGCCTCCAACGGCCTGACCGCGCCGAACGGTCCTTCGCAGCAGCGGGTGATCCGTCAGGCGCTGGCCGGTGCCGGGCTGACCGCCGCCGAGGTGGACGCGGTGGAGGCGCACGGCACCGGCACCAGGCTGGGTGACCCGATCGAGGCCCAGGCGCTGCTGGCCACCTATGGTCAGAACCGTGAAGCCGGCCAGCCGCTGCTGCTGGGCGCGATCAAGTCGAACATCGGTCACACCCAGGCGGCCTCCGGCGTGGCCGGTGTGATCAAAATGGTGCTGGCCATGCGGCACGGAGTGCTGCCCAAGACGCTGCACGCGGACGCGCCCTCGTCGCAGGTGGACTGGTCGGCGGGCGCGGTGGAACTGCTGACCGAGCAGGCCGAGTGGCCTCAGACGGGTCGTCCGCGCCGGGCGGGTGTGTCGTCGTTCGGGATCAGCGGCACCAACGCGCACGTGATCATCGAGCAGGAGCCGGAGGTACCGCAGGCCGAGCCAGGGGTGCGGGACCGGACGCCGGTGGCGGGTCCGGTGCCCTGGGTGGTGTCCGCCAGAAGTGACGAGGCGTTGCGTGAGCAGGCGCGACGGCTGGCGGCGCAGGTGAGTGCGCACCGCGAGTTGGACCCGGTGGATATGGGATTCTCGCTGGTCACGACGCGGTCGGCGTTCGAGCATCGGGCAGTGGTGCTGGCCGGCGATCGTGATGGTGTGCTGGCCGGTCTGCGGGCTGTTGCCGAGGATCTGCCGGGTGCGGGTGTGGTGCGCGGGGTGGCCGGGGCGGAGCCGCGGCTGGCGGTGTTGTTCACCGGTCAGGGGAGTCAGCGGGCGGGGATGGGCCGCGAGCTGTATGAGCGGTTCCCGGTGTTCGCGGAGGCGTTGGACGAGGTGTTCGCCGAGCTTGAGCCGCTGCTGGAGGAGTTCGACCGGAAGCCTGCCTGGGGGGCGGACAGCGAGGCGGCTGAGCGGGCGGGGCGTTACCGGGGTTGTTCGTTGCGGGAGGTGTTGTTCGCCGAGCCGGGTAGTGAGCAGGCGGGGTTGCTGGATCGGACGGGGTGGGCGCAGCCTGCGTTGTTCGCGGTGGAGACGGCGTTGTTCCGGTTGGTGTCCTCGTGGGGGGTTCGGCCACGTGTGCTGGCGGGGCATTCGATCGGGGAGATAGCGGCTGCGCATGTGGCCGGGGTGCTGTCCTTGAAGGACGCGTGTGTGTTGGTGGCGGGTCGGGCGCGGTTGATGCAGGCGCTTCCTGCGGGTGGGGCGATGGTGGCGGTGCAGACCTCCGAGGAGGAGGTCGCCGCTCTGCTGGCGGGCCATGAGGGTGAGGTATCGATCGCGGCGGTGAACGGTCCGTCCTCGGTGGTGATCTCCGGCGTGGAGGAGCCGGTGCTCGGGGTCGCCGCGGTGTTGGAGGAGCGGGGGATTAGGGCGAAGCGGTTGCGGGTGTCGCACGCGTTCCATTCGGCGTTGATGGATCCGATGTTGGAGGAGTTCCGCGCTCTGGCCCGTACGCTGACCTACAGCGCGCCGCGAATCCCGGTCGTCTCGAACGTGACCGGCGAGGTGGCCACGGCCGAGCAGCTGTGCTCGCCGGACTACTGGGTGGAGCAGGTGCGCGGCGCGGTCCGCTTCGCCGACGGGGTGCGCACCCTGCACGCGCAGGGCATACGGGCCTACCTGGAGCTCGGCCCCGACGGCGTGCTGACCGCGATGGCCGGCGACACCCTCGCCGCGCTCGCCGCATCGCCCGCCAACCGGCACCGGTCGGACACGGTGCTGGTGCCGGTGTTGCGTAAGGACAGGGACGAGCATACGGCGGCTACGGTCGCGCTGGCCGAGCTGTACGTGCACGGGGTTCCTGTCGACTGGCGGCTGGTGCTGCCGCCTGGCGGGCGCCGGATCGACCTGCCCACCTACGCCTTCCAGCGTCGGCGTTACTGGCTCGACGGAACCGGTTCGCCTACGGGGAACCCGGCGAAGACAGGGCTGGCCGCGGCGGTGGCTCTGGCCGATTCCGACGAGGTGGTGCTGACCGCTCGGGAGCGGTTGCGCGGGCTTGGAGAAGCGCAGCAGCACGAGGTGCTGCAGGAACTGGTGCAGCGTCATGCGGCTGCCGTTCTCGGCCACGGGGAATCCTCGGCCGTCGATCTCGAACATGATTTCTTCGAGCTGGGCTTCGACTCGTTCAGCGCGACCGAATTGCGTAACTCCCTCGCCAGGGCGGTTGGTTGGGAATTCCCGTTGATGGCGGTGTTCGAGAACAAGAACTCCGCTGGTCTCGCCCATTGGCTTCGGCATGAACTCGTCACCCGGACGAATGCCGGCGAGGCGACTGCGACCTCGATGGCGGGCCAGGTGAACGACACCTTGGCAGAGTTGTTCCGTGGCGCTTTCCGTTCCGGGAAAACGCAGGAGGCGTTCGAATTGCTGTATGCCGTGGCGAGGGCCCGGCCCACGTACGACGCACCTGTCGACCCGAAGGAAATACCCCGATCGGTGACGCTGGCCGGTGGCGCGACTCTGCCTCGCTTGATCTGTGTGAGTTCGTCCACGGTGACCGGTGGCGTTCACCAGTACGCGCGGTTCGCCGCGCACTTCCGCGGGGAAAGGCACGTCTCGGCGCTTCCCCTGCTCGGCTACGCCACCGGTGAGGGCCTTCCCGCCACGATCGATGTCGCCCTCGGGAGCATCGCGGAAAGCATCGTGCAGGCCAGTGAGGGGGAACCGTTCGTGCTCGTCGGTCATTCGGCCGGTGGCATTCTCGCTTACGGCGCGGCCGGTGTACTGGAGAAGTCGGGGATCTCCCCGGAGGCGGTGGTGATGATGGACTCCTTCCATCCCCGCGCGGGTGGCGATTCGCAGATGCTGTCCGAGCAGGTGCTGCAGTACATCATGCAGATGGAGACGGTTTTCGGCGGGTTCAACACCGCGCGACTGTCCGCCATGGGGCACTGGTCTGCCATTACGCACGGCATCGAACTGGCCGATGTGAGAGCGCCGGTGCTGTTCGTACAGTGCACGGAGCCGTTCTCCGAGGTCGAACCCGAATCGGATTACTGGCGGGCGACGCCGTTCGACCCATCGCATGCCATACGGACGATCGAGGCGAACCACTTCTCGATGCTCGCCGAGAAGGCAGAGGACACGGCCCGCCTGATCGACGGTTGGTTCCGCTCGGCACACTGACCGTCGCGTCACGTACGGACGCGGGCCGCTCGAAGAGGTGGCCACCAGTAATAGTAATTGTGCGAGTCGCTTCTGCGGTTCACTGTGCCCAGTGGCATCGCCGGGAGGGTTTGTCAGACCAATGGATCGTGCAGCTCCACCCAGTAGAGAACAGACGGACCACCGGCCGGTGGATGGCAGCTCAGCGGGTCTCGAACTGTCCACGTTGCGGCTTGAGCAGTCGGGCCGGGTGCTGACGGCGCGGGTGGACGCCCCGCCGTTCAACTACATGACCTTGGCGATGCAACGGGACTTCATCCGGCTCGTCGAGGCGGTGGAGCAGGACGCCTCGGTCGGCGCGGTCGTCGTCACCGGCGCGCGCCCCGGCCGGTTCATCACCCACTTCGACATCGCCGACCTCTCTTCGCAGGCGGACGGCACGCCGGAGATCTCCCGCGCGGTCGCTCAGAACCTGTACCGGACTGTGCGGACCATGACGGGCCGGGCGGGTGAACGTCTGATCGCCCGTTCCTCGCTCAAAGGACTGCTCGCGGTGACCCGGTTCCATGACATGGCGCTGCGGCTGATGCACTCCCCGGCGGTGTGGATCGCCGCGGTGAACGGGCCGTGCGGCGGCGGTGGCCTGGAGATGTCGGTCTTCTTCGACATGCGGGTGTCCGCCGACCGTGATGCCGGTTTCAGCCTGCCCGAACTGTCGCTGGGGCTGAACACCTCCCTGGGCGGGCAGCGGCTCGTCCAGCTCGTCGGGCCGTCCCGGGCCCTGGAGATGATGCTCGAAGCGCGTTCCTACACGCCGCAGGAGGCTCTGGAGCTGGGCCTGGTGAACCGGGTGGTGCCGGCCGAGGACCTGCTGGACACGGTGCGGCGGATGGCGGAACGCTATGCCAGGCGACCGCGGAAGGCCGTGGCCCTGCAGAAGCGGATCTTCAACGATGCCCCTTCACTCTCGGCCAGGGCCAGCCTCAACCAGGAGGCCGTCGCCGCGCTGATGAGCATGTCGTCACCGGTCACCCAGGCCGCCATGCGGCGGTGGGTGCGGATGCAGGAGGGCACCGACGGCGACTCGGTGTTCCTGACCCGGCCGGAACCCTGGACCGAGGGCACCGCGCTCGACATGAACGTTCCCGCGCACGGACCGACACCGTCATGACCGGTGCTCTCCCCGTCGCGACGGGAAGAGCACCGGCCGGCGGATCTCGCGGCCGAAGGTTCGAGCGCCCCAGCGGAGCGGCCTCGCGGCTGTCGCCCACGAATGCCGCACCGGTTTCCTGAAGCGTCAGGACGTGACGAGGAACTGGGTCGCGGCGAGCTCGCGGTAGAGGTCGTCTGCGTCGACCAACTCGTCATGGGTGCCGTAGGCGCGGACCCGGCCCGCCTCCATGAGGATGATCCGGTTGGCGCCGGTGACGGTGGAGAGCCGATGGGCGATGACCAGGACCGTGGTCTCCCGCGCCACCTCGGCCACCACCTCGCGCAGGCGCAGCTCGTTCACGGCGTCGAGCTGCGAGGTGGCCTCGTCGAGCAGCAGCAGACGGGGTTTGCGAAGCAGTGCCCTCGCGATGGCCACCCGCTGGCGTTCCCCGCCGGAGAGCAGGACGCCGCGGTGGCCGACAGGTGTGTCGAGGCCTTCGGGCAGGCGGGCGATCAGATCGTCCAGGCGGGTGCGGGCCACGGCGTGGGCGATCTCCTCCTCGGTGGCGCCGGGCGCGCCGAAGACGAGGTTCTCCCGGAATGTACCGGCGAGGACGGGGGCGTCCTGCTCCACGTAGCCGAGCGAGGCGCGCAGCTCGCTCAGCGGCCATTCGCGGATGTCCCGGCCGTCGATGAGGATTCGCCCGGCCTGTGGTTCGTAGAACCGTTCGATGAGCCCGAAGACCGTGGACTTGCCGGCTCCCGAAGGGCCGACCAGGGCGGTCATGCCGCCCGCGGGCACCTCGAAGTCCACCCGGTCGTGGACGATCGACCGGTTCTCGCCGTACCGGAAGACCACGCCGCTGAAGACGAGACCGACGGGGTCGGTGCTCTCCGGCTCCCGCGTCCCAGGGGTGGGCGGCTCGGACGGAAGCTCGGAGATCTCCCGGATACGGGTTATCGCGGCCAGGCCGTTCTGCATCTGGGTGAGGTTGTCGATCAGCGTCCCGATCGGGGAGACCAGGTAGAACATGTAGAGAAGGAACGCGACCAGCGACGAGATCTCCAACGCCCCGCCGGCGACGCGCGCGCCGCCCACCCCGAGCACGGCGAGGAACGCCAGCTGGGTGGCCATCCAGGTGCCGACGCTCGTGACCGAGGTCCACGCGGCGGCGGCCACGCCGCGGTCACGTGCCTCGGAGGCCGCGACGCCCACCACCGCGATCTCGCGTGCCTCGGCCCCGCTGGCCTTGACCGTGCGGAACGCCTGGAGCGCGCGGTCGAGTATGGAGCTCATCTCGCCGAGGGCGACCTGGGCCTGGAGCGACGCCCGGCCGATGCGCGGCACGATCGACGCCGCTATGAGGCCGATCAGGGCGACCACCGCGAGCGTGACCAGGAGGAGCAGGCCGTCGATGACGGCCATCAGCACCACCGCGCCCAGGAACATGAAGATCGCGTTCACCGAGCTGGCCAGCGCGTCCGTGCAGACGGCGCGCAGCAGCGTGGTGTCGGAGTTGACCCGGGAGAGCAGGTCTCCCGGCTTGAGCCGGTCCACGTCGGCCACCCTGAGCCGCAGGATGCGGTCGACGAGGCTCATGCGCGAGGTCAGCACGATGCCCTCGCCCATCCGCTCCAGCAGGAAGCGACCCGCCCCCAGCAGCAGGGCCGCCAGCAGGACCGCCACCGACAGCCAGAGGATCGGGCCGGCGAGGTCGCCACCGTTTCCGAAGGCGTCGATCACGCTCTTGGCGAGGATCGGCATCGCCAGCCCGGCGGAGCTCCCCACCAGGGTGAACACGCCACCCAGCAGCAGCACGCGTTTGTGCGGCCGGACCAGGTCGAACAGCGGCCGCCACGAGTTCCAACTGCCCAGGCCGCCGAGGCGCACCCGCCCGCGCGGAACCTTCTCCATCCGAGGCGCTGGTATGCCGCCTGCCTGCTGACCCCGAGGGTCTCCGCTGTCTGCGTCCATGACATCCTCTGTACGGCGCGTACCCGGCGCACCCGGACGGTGGCCGGCCGATCGACCTGGCGGCGCGACTCGGTGGCGGCGCGCAGTGACGGCCAGTGGTGACAGTAAACGGCGAAAGACCAGGAAATCACCGGAGTTCGTGGCCCATGGACAGGTCGGCGGCCTCGGGGCGGAACCCACCGGTCCGGCTTCTAGTGTTTTTGTGAGTCGCGATGGGTTTCACTGGTCCCGAGTGCTATTCGGCGAGATGAAGGGGTCAACGGATCGTGAGTATCGCGGACGACGTCAGCACCGCATGGGTCCGTCGCTACCATCCGGCGGCGGGGGCGGGTAAGCGCCTGGTGTTCTTCCCGCACGCGGGCGGATCGGCCAGCTTCTTCCGTCCGGCCTCGGCCAGGTTCTCGCCGGGCGCCGATGTGGTGGCCATCCAGTACCCCGGTCGGCAGGATCGGTTGCGGGAGCCGTGCATCACCGAGATCGGCACCCTGGCGGATCGGATCGTCGACGAGCTGATCACGCTGTCGGAGAAGCCGACGGTCTTCTTCGGCCACAGCATGGGGTCGGTGATCGGCTTCGAGGTGGCCTGCCGGCTGGAGCGCAAGGGCGTCAACGCGCCCCACACGCTGATCGCCTCGGGACGCCGTGGGCCGTCCACCTACCGGGACGAGTCGGTGCACCGGCGCGACGACGACGGCATCATCGCCGAGCTCAAGCTGCTGAACGGCACGGACGCCGGGCTGCTCGGCGACGAGGAGATCCTGCGGATGGCGTTGCCCGCGCTGCGAGGCGACTACCGCGCGATCGAGACCTACACCGGAGATCCCGAGCAGCGAATGAGTGGTTCGATCACCGTGCTGACCGGGGACGCCGACCCGAGGACGACGATCGAGGAGGCGGAGTCCTGGAGCCGGCACACCTCGGGGCGTTTCCGTATCAAGGTGTTCTCCGGCGGTCACTTCTTCCTCACCCGGCACCAGCAGGCGGTGAACGAGGAGATCGCCAGGGAACTCGGAGCGTAGCCGCGTCGGCCCGTCGCGGACGGCGGGCCGACGGCGGGCTTCGCCCGCGCGGCCGATCGTCAGGCGTTCCAGGCGTTCCACGCCTCGGTGATCATCTCGGTGAGGTCCGACCGTTCGGGAAGCCAGCCGAGCTCTTTCACGGCGCGGCCGTTGTCGGCCGTGAGAATCTGCGGTTCCGGCTTGGGCGGCGCCTTCCTGACCGGTACCGGGAGCCCGGTCACGGCTTCCGCCGTCGCCACGACCTGCGCCATGCTGGACGCGGTGCCGCTCCCGATGTTGTAGACACGGTGCTCGCCCACCCGCACGGCGGCGAGGGAGAGCCGTATCGCCGCCGCCACGTCGAGGATGTGGACGAAGTCGCGGACCGCGGACCCGTCGCCGTTGAGGGTGACGTACGGTGACTCGCCGGTGAGCGCGCGGAAGATGTTCGGGATGATGCGCGCGGTGTCGGTGTCGGCGCGCCCGCCGGCCGCTCCGGCGATGTTGAAGCACCGCAGCGTGACCGCGCCGATCGCCCCGGTGGCGGCGTACGCGGCGACGAGTTGCTCCGCACCGACCTTCGACGCCGCGTAGGGACTTTCCGGATGGGGCTCCACGTCCTCGCCCAGGGCGCCGACGTGCCGCGAACCGTAGACCTTGTCGGTCGACGCGAACACGAATCGAACCGGCGGCACCGATTCGCGGATGTCGTCGAGCGCCATGAGGAGGTTGAGGGTACCGGCCACGTTCACGTCGTAGTACGTCAGCGGGTCGGCGAACGAGTCCCGCCCCCGCGACACCGCGGCGAGGTGGCACACCGCGTCGAAGCGTCCGGCGGCGACGATCTCCCGGATGCGGCCGCGGTCGCGGACATCGCCTTCCACCAGGCCGACGTCGGCGGGCCGCTCCGTGTCCGGGTGGCCCCGGGTCAGGACGGTGACCCGGTGACCGGCGGTGAGAAGCCCGGGGGTGAGCGCACGGCCGAGATAACCCAGACCTCCGGTGACCAGGACGTGCACGTCAACTCCTCCAGACGATCGTCACGCGATGTGCCGGGCCGGCAGGATCGGCCTCACCGGATGGACAGCTCGGGGAACGGCACGACGAACGAGCCGCCGGCCGCGGAGAACGCCGTCGACCGTGCGCGGATGCTGGCCTCGAAGTTCCAGGCGAACAGTACGCAGTAGTCGGTCGAGCCCGCGACGAGCCGCTCGGAGCCCACGATGGGGATACCGTCGCCCGGCGTGAACTTGCCCACCTTGCGCGGGTTGTCGTCGACGATCCAGTCGATCTCGCCGCCCACTCCCGCCTGGGAGAGGAGGGTGACGGCTCGTGCCGACGCGCCGTACCCGCTGATCCGCCGGCCGGTTTTCGACAGGCCGCCCAGCACGTCGTTGAGGGTCGTGCAGACCCGGTCGACGCGGTTCGCGAAGCCGTCGAGGAAACCGCCGTCGGGCACCCCCGCGTCGACCTCGGCCCACAGGATCCGGTCGAACCCGGCGCTCGGGGAGCGGCCGTCGTCGTCGCGGCCTATCCAGCAGCGCAGCGAGCCTCCCTGGGTCGAGATGAGCTCGGCGTCGAACACCGCGAGGCCGTTCGCCTCGGCCGCCCGGGCCAGCACGTGCAGGGAGAAGTAGGAAAGGTGCTCGTGGTAGACGAACTCGAAGATGCCGTGCTGGACCATCGGCAGGACGTGCGCGACCTCGATGACGGCGCTGCCCCCCGGCTTGAGGAGCATGCGGATCGCGCGGAGGACTCCGTTCACGTCGTTGACGTGGGCGAGCACGTTACTGCCCAGCACCGCGTCGACGGGTCCGATGTCGCCCAGGATCCTCTCGACCGTCTCCACACCGAAATGTGTGGTCAGCGTCGGAACCCCGTGCTCCCGCGCGTAGGTTCCCACCTCCACCGCCGGGTCGACGCCGAGCACCCGCATGCCGCGCTCACCGAAGAAGCTCAGCTGCGTGCCGTCGTTCGAGCCGATCTCCAGAACCTTCGCCCCGGCGGCGAGCCCCAGCCGATCCGTGACCAGGGTGGCCAGCGCACGGCAGTGGTCGACGAGGGCGGGAGCGGCACCCGTGGCGTACCGGTAGTCGGCGAACAGCACCGACCGGGGAATGACGTCCACCAGCTGGACCAGACCGCATCCGGCGCAGCGCACGAGGTCCAGCGGGTATCGGTCCTGGGCTCTGGCCAGCTCTGCGGTGGGCGCGATGTCGTTGGCGGGCGGAGTCGGGGTGAGCGAGACCACCTCCTCCAGGCGGTCGGCCCCGCACACCAGGCACCGGCTGGTGGTGTCCATCAGCGTTCTCTCCCTCCAGCTGTCGGGTCGCCCGGCCGCCGTGGCCACCGCGCTCGATCTGCCGGAAGGCGTTTCGACAGCTCACGACCAGTCCTCGATCGGCCGGCGGTCGGAGCCTACGTCCGACAACACTAGGGGAATTACCTGATCGGCTGAGGCACAATCGCCTGAACGAAACCCCTTGATCTGGGGGAATCACATGATCGCCGACACCGTGTTTCCGTCCGAGTTGTCCGCCAGAGGCGAGGCAGGTAACGCGGATGAAGGAGTATCAGATGCGAATCCTGGTCACTGGCGGAGCTGGGTTCATCGGATCCCATTTCGTTCGGTCAATGCTGGAAGGCCGATATCCCGGCCACGAGGACACCCGAATCACCGTTCTGGACAAGCTGACCTACGCCGGCAGGAGGGAGAACCTGCCCGAGGAACATCCAAGGCTGACCTTCGTACGCGGTGACATCTGCGATCGGGAACTGCTCGCCGACCTCGTGCCGGGGCACGACGCGGTCGTGCATTTCGCCGCCGAGTCGCACGTCGACAGGGCGGTGGACGACGCGGAGCCGTTCGTCTGGGCCAACGTGATGGGCACCCACCGGCTTCTCGAACAGTGCGGGATGAACGGGATCCAGCGGGTCGTGCACGTGTCCACCGACGAGGTGTACGGGTCGATCGAGCAGGGGTCGTGGACGGAACGGTTCCGGCTTGAGCCCAACAACCCGTACTCGGCGTCGAAGGCGGCCAGTGACTGCCTCGCCCGATCGCACTGGCGCACCTACGGGCTGGACCTCTCGATCACCCGATGCTCCAACAACTACGGACCCCGGCAGTACCCGGAGAAGATCATCCCTCGCTTCGTCACCCGCCTGCTCCAGGGGCGTGACCTCACCCTGCACGGCGACGGCAGCGCCGTCCGCGAGTGGCTGCACGTCGACGACCACTGCCGTGGCATCTCCATGGTCCTCGACAAGGGCCGCGCCGGTGAGATCTACAACATCGGCGGCGGGATAGAGCTCACCAACCGTGAGCTGACCGGTCTTCTGCTCGAACTGGCCGGTGCCGACTGGGACCGGGTTCGTTACGTGCCGGACCGGCGCGTCCAGGACTACCGGTACTCGCTGGACCACGGGAAGATCACCGAGGAGATCGGCTACGAACCCGTGATCGATTTCAAGGAGGGCCTCGCGGACGCCGTCACCTGGTATCAGGAGAACCGATCCTGGTGGGAGTCCCTTGACGCGTAGGGATCGCGACCGGAAGTCCCGGTGCCGCTTCGCGGGTTGGTGTGAGGGGCAACCCGCGCGGTGACGCGATCTCCGACGGCCCGCCGTACGGACCCTCTCGACGACTTCGATCGCCACACCCCGACAGCACCTTGAGGGCACCCCGGCGGTACGGCCGCGCCCGGGTCATGCGCCTCGCCGCGCGGGTTTCGGGTGCGATGCGACTGCCGCCGCGGCCGTCCTCACCTGGCCGCGAACGCCTTCTCGATCGCGCGGACCGCCATACCGGTTCCGTCCTCCGCACGGATCGCGGTGCCCAGCATCCGGGCACGGGCCGCCATGTCGCCGTTGCCGAGCAGGCTGTCGAGCGCGCCCCGCAACCAGCCGGCCTTGAGGGCGTGCTGGGAACGAGGAGACGGCCCGACGCCGAGTTGCGCGATCCTTCTTCCCCAGTGGAGCTGATCGCCCTGGAGCCACACGACCGCCTGCGGGATACCGGCGCGGAACGCCGCCGCGGTCGTGCCGGCGCCCCCGTGATGGATGACGCACGCGGCGCGGGCGTAGAGCCACCCGTGCGGGACGAAGCCCGCCAGGAAGACGTGGGGCGGGAGCTCCTGGTCTCCGAGCCCCGCCCAGCCGGACAGCAGGACGACGCGCCGGCCCAGGCCGCTGACCGCGTCGAGCAGCTGCTCGGTGACCGCGCTGGCGTCGAACCCGTTGTTCGAGCCGAAGCCGATCACGACCGGCGGCTCGTCGGCCACGAACGCCGCGAGGTCGTCCGGGGGCACGTAGTCCGGCTCGTCGAGAAACCAGTATCCCGTGTTGAGGTAGGCGGGACCGAAGAGCGGATCGTGCTCAAGGGTGTGCGGGCTGATGGCGATGAGGTTGAGCAGGCGCGAATGGCTCGCGTCGAAGAGAATGTCGCGCCACGGGGGAAGGCCGGCCGCGGCGACGACCTGGTTGAGGAGCTTGTCGGTCGCGAGCCTGACTCCCGCGCCGGTGACCGCCCAGGCAAAGGCGTTGCCGACGGGGCCGAGGTCGACATTGGTCGGGCCGTGTCCGCGTGCTCGGCGCAGCGGCCAGGTGTGGTGCACGCTCACGTGGGGCGTGCCGACCGCGCGTGCCGCGGCGACCGCGCCGATGGCCAGCGGTGAGTGGATGACGACATCGGCCTCACCGGCCAGCGCCATCAGCTGAGGTAGCGCGGCACGCTGCTCCTGCGCCAGGAATTCGATCACCACGGTCAGTTGCCGCAGCTTGTTCCTCTCGCTGATGATGCGGAGGTAGTTCGCCTGGAATTCCGTCTCGTTCCAGGTCGGCCTGCCGACGAAGGGAACGCCGACGGCCTCGGCGCGTGCGGTGTAGCTGTCGGAGGCCGAGAACACGACGTCGTGACCCTCGGCGATCAGGCGTTTTCCGAGGGCGAGAAAAGGCTGGACGTCCCCCTCGGAACCGACGGTCGCTATGAGAGCGCGCATCGCGTCACAGTCGGACGTTCAAGGGCCGGGCCGGTGGCGGTCGAAGTCGGGTTCACCCTTGGTTGCCTCCCTGGATCGGCTGCCGAGGTGACATGTGTGACGGATCCGAGCAGCGATCTTGAGTTTCCTGTCCGGCACATCCTGGTGTGACCGATTCCCGGAAATCATTAGATTCGCGGCGTCGATGCGGGTGATGGGCGGGCGCTCGCGGCCCGGCGCGCGGACGGCTGTTAACGGCCCGCCTGATTCTTTCAAAAACGGTGTCCGTTTTATGGGCGCCGCACTTCCGCGGGCACAGAATTCCCTTGTTGTCCCAGGTCAGAGGCATGATCGCAGGCGGCGTCGAATTCTCGGACTAAGTAGGCGTTTTCCTAGCCGAGCGTTCATAGCATCAGGTCTCAGTAGGGTGCCGGGGCCGGTGTCTGCGTTACCGGGGCGGGGTGGACGACGACATCTCCCCGATGTCGTCCAAGCCTCCGGCCGACAGGCGAGTGCTGGGTACGGGCCGCCCCTGGTGGAAGGCCAGGTCCGCGGCAGACCTCTCGACCCTCATCGGTGGTCTGCCGGGATCCGACCGGGCAGGTCGCTCATGAGAGCCGCGGTCGATTTCTTTGACGGACAAGGAGAGAACCCTTTATGTGCGGGATCACCGGCTGGGTGTCCTATGACGCGGATCTGACCGAACGGCAGGCCACGATCGACGCGATGACCGCCACCATGGCGCTGCGCGGGCCCGACGCCTCCGGAACATGGCTTCAACGACACGTCGCGCTCGGTCATCGAAGATTGGCGGTCATCGACCTGGACGGCGGCGTGCAGCCGATGGAGTTCGCCACGCCGAACGGTCCGGTGGTCCTGGTGTACAGCGGCGAGGCGTACAACTTCATCGAGCTGCGCAAGGAACTGCAGGCCAAAGGGCACCGGTTCCTCACCGCGAGCGACACCGAGGTCGTGTTGCACGGTTATCTCGAATGGGGGGAAGGCGTCGCCGACCACCTCAACGGGATGTTCGCGTTCGCCGTCTGGGATTCCCGTGACCAGAAGCTCGTCATGATCCGTGACCGCCTGGGAGTGAAGCCGCTCTACTACTACCCGACTCGCGACGGTGTGCTGTTCGGATCGGAACCGAAGGCGATTCTGGCCAACCCCCTCGCCCGCAAGGCCATCGACCTCGACGGGATCCGCACCGCGGTGACCGGAATCGGGCAGGGCCAGGCGATCTGGAAGGGGATGCACGAGGTCGAGCCGGGCACGATCGTCACCGTCCAGGCGAGCGGAATCCGCGACAGGACGTACTGGAGACTCCAGACGGCGCCGCACACCGACGACCAGAAGAAGACGGTCGAACGAGTGCGGCAGCTGCTCGGCGACACCGTCGGCCGGCAGTTGATCTCCGACGTGCCCCAGTGCGTCCTGCTCTCCGGTGGGCTGGATTCCAGCGCGATCACCGCTCTCGCGTCGCCCAGGCTGGCCGCGAGCGGTGAACGGGTACGTACGTTCTCGGTCGACTTCGTCGATCACGTCGACCGCTTCAAGGCGGACGTGTTCCGGAGCACCCCGGACGCGCCGTTCGTCAAGGACATGGTCGACCTGATCAAGCCGGTGCACCGGCAGGTGGTGCTGAGCGCGGATGATCTGGCCGATCCGACCATTCGCCGCTCCGTGATCACTGCACGGGACACGCCGAATGCGTTCGGTGAATCGGACATCTCGATGTACAGGCTGTTTCGAGAAATACGCAATGAATCGACGGTGGCCTTGTCCGGCGAGGCGGCGGACGAGAACTTCGGCGGCTACCGGTGGTTCCACGACGACATGCGCGCGCTTCCCATCTTTCCCTGGATGGCGGCGGTGCTCAACTCGCAGCCCAGCGCCTCCGCCGTCATGCCTTTCACCCCGGAGGCACTGCAGGCGATGGGACTGGAAGGCTATCTCGGGGATCAGTACGCGACGGCGGTGGCGGCCGTCGATCACCTCGACAGCGCGTCGCGGGTCGAGCGCCAGATGCGCGTCATGTTCCACATGCACCTGACCCGGTTCCTGCGGATGCTGCTCGACCGTAAGGACCGGCTGTCCATGGCGGTCGGCCTTGAGGTGCGGGTTCCGTACTGTGACCACCGTCTCGTCGAGTACCTCTACAACACCCCCTGGAAGCTCAAGTCGTTCGACGGCAGGGAGAAGAGCCTGCTGAGGCACGCCGTGAAGGATCTGCTTCCGCCGTCGGTGGCCAATCGGGTGAAGAGTGGTTACCCGACGATGATGCATGACGTCCGCTATTCGAGCACCCTGCAGATCCAGGCCAAAGAGGTGCTGGCCGACGCGCACAGCCCGCTGTTCACGCTGTTCAACCGAGAATGGCTGAAGTCCATTGTCGAAATGGACTCGGCGAAGATATCGCACGGAGACAAGCTTCTGCTCGACAAGATAATCGACATGCACTGCTGGCTTGACATCTACTCGCCCGAGTTCGCCATTTCCTGACCGTTTCCCGGTGGGACGTCGCGGTTCGAGGAACAACAGGACGGGTGAGGGATGGGCGAGCCGGTGACGAAGGCGCGGGCGGTGGCCGGCGCGTTGGAGGGCACGATCGCACCTCTCGCCCGGGGGCCGGTGTCGGTCATCGCCGGAGCGGTCGCGGTGCTGCTGCTGGTGACAAGCGGCCGATACGGCTACTTCGCCGACGAACTGTACTTCGTGGCGGCTGGCGAGCGCCTGAGCTGGGGGTACGCCGACCAGCCGCCAATGCTCCCGTTGATCGCGCATGCGATGGACACGTTGTTTCCCGGATCCCTGGTCGCGCTGCGGCTTCCGGCGACGCTCGTCACGGCGCTGGGGGTCGTCGTCGCAGCCCAGATCGCGAGGGAGCTGGGCGGCCGGCGCCGGGCGCAGGTGATGACCGCGGCGGTGTCGGCGATCGGCATGGTCGTCAACGGCCACCTCCTCGCGACGAACGCCTTCGACGGCTTCCTGTGGGCGGTGGTCTCATGGCTGGTGATCCGCTGGGTCCGGCTGCGTGAGGAGGGGCGGTCCGACGACCGCCCGCTGCTGTGGGCGGGTCTCGCCACGGCCGTCGCCCTGCAGGTCAAGTTCCTCATCCCGGTGCTGTGGCTCGCGCTGGCGGTGGCCGCGCTCGCGGTGGGGCCACGGGACCTGCCGCGCAGGCCGTTGCTGTGGGCCGGTGCCGCGATCACCCTGCTCACCACGCTTCCCGGACTGGCGTGGCAGGCCGGCAACGGATGGCCGCAGTTCGATATGGTCCGGACGGTGTCGGAGGAGGTGGGCCTGAACGGTGGCCGCGCGCTGTTCCTCCCGCTCGTGCTCGCCCAGCCCGGCCTGCTGGCCGGGGCCGTGCTCGCCTGGTACGGCCTGTGGCGGCTGCTGCGTTCCCCGCTGCTCAGGCCCTACCGGTTCTACGGCGTGACCGCCGTCACGGTGATCCTGGTCTTCTGGCTGGCCGGTGGCCGGTGGTACTACGTGATCGGGCTCTTCCCCGTGCTGTGGTCCGCGGCCGCGGTCGAACTGCAGCGGCGCCGGGCGGCGCGCTGGTGGCATTGGGTGCCCACCTGGCCGGTCGTCGCGCTGTCGGTGCTGCCGTCCCTCTACTGGCTACCGGTGCTGCCGGCGGAGTGGGTGCGGCAGCCCAGGGCCGGTGAGAACCTCGGGGTCGAGCTCATCACGATCGGCCAGTTCGGCTGGCCGGAGTTCGCCGACACGGTCAGCCGGGCGTACCGGACACTGCCGCCGGACGAGCGGCGGGACGCCGTGGTGATCACCAGGGTCTACTGGCAGGCCGCCGCCCTCGAGTTCTACGGCGGTGAGCGTGGGCTGCCGAAGACGTACAGCGGCAGCCGTGGGTACTGGTACTTCGGCATGCCCCCCGAGGGGACCCGCACGGTGCTGTACGTCGGCGACGAGGGCGAGCGGCTGCGCACGTACTTCGGCGACGTGCGGCAGGTGGCCACCGTGGACACCGGACTCGGCCTGGAGGTCGGCACGCCCGTCTGGCGGTGCGACGATCCGCGGGCCCCGTGGCCGCAGCTGTGGCCGGAGTTCCGGCGAACGGCCATCTGAGGCGACGCGCCGGCGGTGACGCACGAGCCGGACGGGCGTGCGGTGACGTGTACGGACGGACGAGCGACGTGTACGCAGGGACGGACGGGCCGTGACGCACGGACGGACGACCGTCCGGAGCGACCGGCGGACAACGGCCCGGAGACCTACCGGCCGACGGGTCACATGCGCGTGTGCCGACCCTCCAGATGGAACTCCCGCACCTTCTCGATCACGAAGTCCTGGTCGGACTCGGACAGCCCGGGGTCGGTGGGCAGGTAGAGCCCGTCGGCCGCGAAGCGGGCGGCGTTCAGCGCCGGCCAGTCGGGGTTGAAGTACATCGGCTGACGGCTCATGGGCTGGAAGAACGGCCGGGTCTCGATCCCCGCGTCGGTGAGGAACTCCCGCAGCTCCTCCCGGCGCTCCGCCCGGATGTCGTACATCCACAGGACGTCGCGGGGCGGCATGAGGGTGAGCCCTTCGATGCCGTCGAGCCCGCTGTCGTAGTGGTTCTCGATCCGCTTGCGGATGGCGAGGATCTCGTCGATCTGCTCCAGCTGGGCGAGGGCGACCGCGGCCTGCATGTTCGTCATGCGGAAGTTGTAGGCCAGCTTCTTGTGGATGAAGTCGTGTTCCTTGCTGAAGGCCATGCTGCGCAGGTGGGCCATCTGCTGGGCGAGATGCTCGCTGTTGGTGACGCAGACGCCCCCCTCACCGGCGCTGATGATCTTGTTGGCGAACAGCGAGAAGCACGCGATGTCACCCACGGGACGCACGCCGTGCGCCTCCGCCGAATCCTCCACCACCCTCAGGTTGTACTCGTGCGCCAGCTTCATGATCGCGTCCATGTCGCACCGCCGGCCGTAGACGTGCACCGGCATGATGACCTTGGTACGGGGGGTGATCCGGGACTCGATCAGCGAGACGTCGATGTTGAGGTCGTCGCCGCAGTCCACGAACACCGGCACCGCGCCGGTGTAGGTGACCGCCCACGCGGTGGCCACCATGGTGAACTCGGGCACCAGGACCTCGTCGCCGGGGCCGATCCCGAGCGCCCGCAGCGCGAGGGTCAGGGCGGTCGTTCCCGAGGAGCACGCGACGCCGTACGAGACGCCGTTGTACTGGGCGAACTCCTCCTCGAAGCGCCTGACGAAGGGGCCCTGCGAGGATATCCAGCCGGAGCCGACGGCCTCGGTGAGATACTCCATCTCCCGTCCTGCGAGGTACGGTTTCGAAACCTGATATCTGAACGCCATGGGGTTCCTCACTCATCAGCCGGCCGGGCTCGTTGGCACGGGACGATAGGAGGCGCTCAGAAAATCCCGCCTTCCCCGCCGCGACGCGGGACTCTCCGGGCACGTGCCGGGCCAACCAAAGAAGAACCCGGACGGCACTCGTGAAAACACTAGGATCCGCGCCGGTCCGTCCCGCACCGGCTTCTCGCGCCGCCTGACCTGCGGTGGCCGCACAACTAGTGAAACGCGCAGCCCGTGCTCGGCATAGTTCGTGCTGGCCGTGAGGCCACGAGCCGAACGCGGTGATCCGAGCGCCCACCCTCGCCGGGCGGCGAATCGAGTCTCCGCGTATCGGCATGACGACGTGTATGGGGAGCGGTGCGTGAATCGACCCGAGTTCATGCCTGACCATGACTCCGGCACGGACGACGATCGCATCGCGATCGTCGGAGTGTCCTGCCGGTTGCCCTCCGCGCCAGGTCCGGCGGAGTTCTGGCGGCTGCTGCGCGACGGAGTGAGCGCCGTGTCCACGGTGCCACCCGGCCGCTGGAGCGCGAACACCGAGCCGGGGCCCGGCGAGCACGGCGCCTTCCTGGACGCGGTCGACCGGTTCGACGCAGGCTTCTTCGGGATCTCGCCCCGCGAGGCCCGTGCGATGGACCCCCAGCAGCGGCTGATGCTGGAACTCGGCTGGGAGGCGCTGGAGAACGCGCGTGTCGCGCCCGCGCTCCTGCGCGGTACCGACGTCGGCGTGTTCATCGGCGTGATGGCCGACGACTACGCGTTGCTGAGCCGCCAGAGCGGCGCGGCGGGAATCGGCCACCACTCGCTCACGGGCGTCAACCGCAGCATCCTCGCCAACCGGGTGTCGCACTTCCTCGCCCTGACGGGCCCGAGCATGGCCGTGGACACCGGCCAGTCGTCGTCGCTGGTCGCGGTGCACCTCGCCTGCGAGAGCATCCGCAGCGGTGAGTCGGACATGGCCCTCGCGGGCGGTGTCCAGCTCAACCTCGCCGCGGAGAGCGCCCTGGCGGCCGCGGAACTCGGCGCGCTGTCCCCCGACGGCAGGTGTTTCACCTTCGACGAGCGGGCGAACGGTTACGTCCGCGGCGAGGGCGGCGCCGTCGTCCTCCTCAAGCCGCTGGCGCGCGCCGTCGCGGACGGCGACCACGTGTACTGCGTCATCTCGGGCAGCGCGGTGAACAACGACGGTTCCGGCGAGACGCTCACCACCCCGAGCCCCCGGGCGCAGGAGCGGGTGCTGCGCTCCGCGTACCGGCGTGCCGGCGTGGACCCGGCGAGCGTCGGCTACGTCGAGCTGCACGGCACCGGCACCAGGGTGGGCGACCCCGTCGAGGCCGCGGCGCTCGGCGCGGTGCACGGCAGTGGCCGTTCCGACGCGCCGCTGTGGGTGGGATCGGCCAAGACCAACGTCGGCCACCTGGAGGGCGCCGCCGGCATCGTCGGGCTGCTCAAGACCGTACTGGCCATCGAGCACCGGCTGCTGCCGCCGAGCCTGAACTTCGAGCGGCCGAACCCCGCGATCCGCTTCGACGAGTGGAACCTGCGGGTGGTGGGCTCCGCGACGCCGTGGCCGGTGAACGACGGTGACGGTGACGGACAGATCATCGCGGGCGTCTCCTCGTTCGGTATCGGCGGCACCAACTGCCATGTCGTGCTCACCTCCGCTCCCGAACGCACCTCGCCGGTCCCGGTGACCGCCGTACCCGAGGGCGTCGAAGAGGCGCCGGCCCCGGTGACCTGGCCGCTGTCCGGCCACACCGAGGGCGCGCTGCGGGCGCAGGCGGCGCGGCTCGCCCGCCACGTCAGGGAACGGGAGGACCTCTCGACCGGCGACGTGGCCTTCTCGCTGGCGACGACGCGGGCCGGTCTGCGCCATCGAGCGGTCGTCGTCGGCGACGGACGCGAGCAGCTGCTCCACGCGCTGGACGCACTGTCGGAGGGGCGCTCCGCGCCGGGAGTGGTGCGCGGCAGGACCGAGGTCGAGTCCGCTTCCGGCGGCGTGCTGTCCGACCGGGTGGAGCGCCTCGATCAGATGCGCCTCGTCCTCGGGCTCGGTCAGCACACCGCGCCCCTGGCCGGCGTGTGGCAACGCCCCGGCCAGCACGTCTTCGTCTTTCCCGGGCAGGGATCGCAGTGGGCCGGGATGGGGGCGGAGCTGCTCGACTCCTCCCCGGCGTTCGCCGCCGCCATGGCGGAGTGCGAGGCGGCGCTGGCGCCGTTCGTCGACTGGTCGCTCACGAGCGTCGTACGGGGGGAGCCCGGCGGCCCGCCCAGGGAGCGCGCCGACGTGATCCAGCCCGTGCTGTGGGCGATCATGGTCTCCCTCGCGGCACTGTGGCGGTCGTACGGTGTGGAACCGGCCGCGGTGGTCGGCCACTCGCAGGGGGAGGTCGCCGCCGCGTGCGTCGCGGGCGCGCTGTCACTGGAGGACGGCGCCTACCTCGTGACCGCCAGATCGAAGCTGATCACCGAGGTCCTCTCCGGCAGAAGCGGCATGGTCTCGGTGGGACTTCCCCTGGAGGTCGTGCGGGAGCGGCTGGCCCGCTGGGCGGGCCGTCTGTCCATCGGCGCCGTGAACAGCCCGTCCTCCGTGGTGGTGTCCGGGGACAACGAGGCGCTGGCCGAGATGATGGCCGAGTGGGCCGACACGGTGCGGATGGGCCGGGTCAACATCGACTACGCCTCGCACTCCTCCGTCGTCGAGCAGATCGAGGAGCGCCTGGCACCGCTGCTGGCGCCGATCCGGCCGCGCGGCTCGGAGATCGCCTTCTACTCGACGGTGACAGGCGCCCCCCTGGACACCGCCGAACTCGACGGCGACTACTGGTACCGCAACCTGCGCAGGCCGGTCGACTTCCAGGGCGCGGTCGAGCGGCTGCTCGCCGACGGGTTCGGTCTCTTCGTCGAGGTGAGCCCGAACCCCGTGCTGGTCGGCAGCATCCACGAGAGCGCACGGGCCGTCGGCCGTCCGGCGGTGGCCGTCTGCACCCTCCAGAGGCACAACGCGGGGATCTCCCGCGTGCTCACCTCGATCGCCGAGCTCTACGCGAACGGGGTGGAGGTCGAGTGGGAGAGGTTCCTGCCCGCCGCCTCCCGGGTCGAGCTGCCGACGTACGCCTTCCAGCGGGACCGCCACTGGCTGGAGGAGTCCGGCAGGGAACGGGAGCGGACGGCACCGCGGACGGGAGCGGCGGCGACGGACGCCGCGAGGCCGGACGAACCGGGCGGGTCAAACAGGTCCGACGGGCCGAACGAGTCGGACACCGTTCGGCGGCCCGGCTCCGGCGACCCGCTGGGCCTGGTCCGCGACGCCTGCGCGGCGGTCCTCGGCACCTACGACCCCGACGGGATCGACCTCGGCCTGCCGTTCAAGGAGCTCGGCTTCGACTCCGCGATGCTCGTCGAGCTCACGACCCGGCTCGACACGGACGGCGGGCCGGCGCTGACCGCCACCGCCCTCTTCGACCACCCCACGCCGGCGAGACTCGCCGCGTTCCTGGGGTCCACAGCCGCCACCGGTTCCGAACCTCCGCCTCCGGAACCGGTGGCTTCAACTCCCGCGGCCGGCGAGCCCATCGCGATCATCGGGATGGCCTGCCGCTACCCGGGCGGTATCGACTCCCCGGAAAGCCTGTGGCGGCTCGTCGACACCGGCGAGGACGCGGTGTCCGCGCTGCCCGCCGACCGCGGCTGGCGGATGGGAACCCTCGCCGCGGACCATCCCGGAGGCTTCCTCCACGACGCGGGAGACTTCGACGCCGGCTTCTTCGGCATCTCGCCGCGCGAGGCGCTCGCGATGGACCCGCAGCAGCGGCTCGCGCTGGAGGTGACCTGGGAGGCGGTGGAGCGGGCCGGGATCTCGCCCTCGTCGCTGGACGGCACCCGCACCGGCGTGTATCTCGGCGCGATGGCGCAGGACTACGGCGCCCGGATGCACGAGGCGTCAGGAGACGCCGAAGGCTACACGCTGACGGGCACCTCGCCCAGCGTCCTGTCCGGCCGGGTCGCCTACACCCTCGGGCTGGAGGGTCCCGCGATCACGGTGGACACCGCGTGCTCGTCGTCGCTGGTCGGCCTGCACCTGGCCGCGCAGGGGCTGCGGTCGGGGGAGTGCTCGCTCGCGCTGGCGGGCGGGGTCACCGTGATGTCGACGCCCGGCATCTTCCTGGAGTTCGCCAAGCAGGGCGGACTCTCCCCGGACGGGCGGTGCAAGGCGTTCGCCGACGCAGCCGACGGCACGGGCTGGGCCGAGGGCGCCGGCGTGCTGGTGCTGGAACGCCTGTCGGACGCCCGCCGCAACGGCCACCGGGTGCTCGCCGTCCTCCGCGGATCCGCGGTCAACTCCGACGGCGCCTCCAACGGCCTGACCGCCCCCAGCGGCGTCTCCCAGCAGCGGGTGATCCGCCAGGCCCTCACCGGCGCCGGGCTCGCCCCCTCGGACGTGGACGTGGTGGAGGCGCACGGCACGGGCACCAGGCTGGGCGACCCGATCGAGCTGCAGGCCCTGCTGGCGACGTACGGGCAGGACAGGGAACGGCCGCTGCTGCTCGGGTCGATCAAGTCGAACATCGGTCACACCCAGGCGGCCGCGGGGGTCGCGGGCGTGATCAAGATGGTGATGGCCATGCGGCGGGGGATCGTGCCGCGGACGCTGCACGTCGACGCCCCCACCTCGCGGGTGGACTGGTCGGCAGGCGAGGTCGGGCTGGTGACCGAACGCGCCGGATGGCCGGAGGCCGGGCGGCCCCGCCGGGCCGGGGTGTCGTCGTTCGGTATCAGCGGCACCAACGCGCACGTGATCGTCGAGCAGGTGCCGGACTCCTCCGTCGAGTGGCCGTCCGGGCAGGCCGATCCCTCCGAGCCCGCCGCTACACAGAGCACGACCCCGAGTACGACACAGAGCACGACCCCGAGTGCGACCACGGAGGCACCCGCGCCGGTGCCCTGGGTGGTCTCCGGCAAGACCGAGGCCGCGCTCGGCGCCCAGATCGACCGGCTGGCGTCCTTCGCCGCCGAGAGCGGAGCCGATCCGGCCGACATCGGGTACTCGCTGGTGACGGGCCGTTCGGAGTTCGCCCACCGGGCGGTGCTGCTGGCCGGAGCCGACGGCGTGACCGAGATGGCTCGCGGTGTCGCGGGCGCGCCCGGCTCGCTCGCGATGCTGTTCGCGGGACAGGGCGCGCAGCGGATCGGGATGGGCCGCGAACTCGCCGCCCGCTTCCCGGTCTTCGCCCGCGCGCTCAACGAGGTGTTCGCACGACTCGCCGGCAGGCTGGAGAGACCGCCTGTCGAGGTGATGTTCGGCGCGGACGCCGGGCCGCTGAACCGCACCGAGTACGCCCAACCGGCGCTCTTCGCGATCGAGGTGGCGCTCTTCCGCCTGGTCGAGTCCTGGGGCGTGACCCCCGACCTTCTGGTCGGGCACTCGATCGGCGAGATCGCCGCGGCCCACGTGGCGGGCGTGCTGTCGCTGGACGACGCCTGCACGCTGGTCGCCGCCAGGGGCCGGCTGATGCAGCGCCTGCCCGAGGGCGGGGCGATGGTGTCCGTCCAGGCCGGCGAGGCACAGGTCGAGGCGGCGCTGGAGGACGGTGCCGTCATCGGCGCGGTGAACGGCCCCTCCTCCGTCGTGATCGCCGGAGCCGAGGAGGCCGTCCTGCGCGTCGCCGCGCGCTTCGACGGGGCCAGGCGCCTGCGGGTGAGCCACGCCTTCCACTCGCCGCTGATGGAGCCCATGCTGGCGGAGTTCAGGGAGGTCGCCGAGGGGCTGACCTTCCACCGGCCGAAGACGGCCATCATCTCCACCGTGACCGGGGCTCCCGTCGACGCCGCCTACCTGTGCTCGCCGCAGTACTGGGTGGACCACGTCACGCGTCCGGTGCGCTTCGCCGACGCGATCCGCGCCGCCGCGGCGGCGGGGGCCACGGTCTTCCTGGAGCTCGGCCCCGACGGCGGGCTGTCGGCGCTCGTCCACCAGAACCTCGCCCCGGAGGCCGGCCGTGACCTCGCCCCGGCCACCGGCCGGAACCCGTCCCCGAAGACCGGCCGGAACCCCGCGGGGACGCCGGAACCGCAGGCGTTCCCCATCCTGCGCAGGGACCGCGGCGAGGAGGCCGCCGCCCTGACGGCGGTCGCCCGGCTGTACGTGCGCGGGACGCCGGTGCGCTGGCCGGAGCTGTTCTCCGGTACCGAGGCTCGCCGGGTGGACCTGCCGACGTACGCGTTCCAGCGGGAGCGGTACTGGCCGGACCCCTCGGCGACCGTGGGCGACGTCACCTCGGCGGGACTGGACCGGCCGCGACACCCGCTGCTCGGCGCGGCGGTGGACCTGCCCGACACCGGCGGGTTCCTGTTCACCGGCCTGGTCTCGACGGCCGCGCACCCGTGGCTGTCCGACCACGTGGTGGCAGGGCGGGTGCTGTTCCCCGGCACGGCCTTCGTCGAGCTGGCCACGCGGGCGGCCGCCGAGGTCGGATGCGGCCTGGTGGAGGAACTCACCCTCACCGCGCCACTCGCGCTGCCCGAACGGGGCGACGTGCGGCTGCAGGTCGCGATCGGCGCCGCCGACGGCGACGGAGCCCGGACGATCGGCGTGTACTCCCAGGCGGCGGACGAGCCGGAGGCGCCCTGGACCCGGCACGCCACCGGCGTGCTCACTCCCGGCGTGCCGGGTGTCCCCGACCCCGGCATGGGTGAATGGCCCCCCGCCGACGCCGTCCCGATGGACCTCGACGGTTTCTACCAGCGGCGGGCGGAGGCGGGCTTCTCCTACGGCCCCGCGTTCCAGGGGGTGCGCGCCGTCTGGCGTACCGGCCGGGACGTGTTCGCCGAGGTCGCCCTGCCGGACGGCCCCGCCGCCGACGCGGGTTCCTACGGGCTGCACCCGGCCCTGCTCGACGCCGCGCTGCACGTGGCGTCCCTCACCGGGATCGACGAGGCGAACGGTGGGCTGCTCCCGTTCGCCTGGGCCGGGGTGTCCCTGCACGCGTCCGGCGCCTCGACGCTCCGCGTCCGGATGAGCGGGACCGGTACGGACGCCATCACGCTGGCCGTGGCCGACGCCGAGGGCGGCCTGGTCGCCTCGGTACGCTCCCTCGCGCTCCGGCCGAACGACGTACGGCCCGCGACGCGCACCGGCGGGCCTCTGCTGCGGCTGGACTGGCCGCTCGCACCGGAGTCCGGGAGCGAGGACCGTCCGGCGAGGCGCTGGTCGGTGCTCGGCTCCGACGAACGCGGTCTCGTCGCCGCCCTGCGCGCGGCCGGGCAGACGGCGGATCTCGTACACGAGCCCGACCCGGCCGCGGACGTGACGCTGGTCGAGGTCTCCACACCGGCCGGGGACGACGTGCCGGCCGCCGTACGGTCGGTGACCTCGGCTGTCCTGGCCCGGCTGCGGGAGAACGGACGCGACGAGCACCCCGACACTCCCGTGATCTTCGTGACGCGTGGGGCGGTCGCCGTCGACGCCGACGCCGAACCGGATCCCGTCGCCGCGGTGGCCTGGGGTCTGGTGCGCTCGGCGCAGGCGGAGAACCCGGGGCGGTTCCTCCTGCTCGACCTCGACGTCGAGCGGGTGACCGGTGAGACCCTGGTCGCGGCGCTCGACTCCGCCGAGCCGCAGATCGCGGTACGCGACGGTCTGCTCCGGGTGCCGAGACTCGTCGAGGTCGGCGCCGCCGCCTCTCTCACGTCGAACACTCCGCGGAGCACCGACGGCGACGCCGCCTCGTTCACCCCGGACACCTTCCGTGCCGGGTCCGCACCGAGCACTCTTCGTGCCGGGTCCGCACCGAGCACCTTCCGTACCGGGGGCACCGTCCTCGTCACCGGTGGCCTGAGCGGGCTGGGCGCGCTCGTCGCCCGCCACCTGGTGACCGAGCACGGCGTACGGCACCTGACCCTGGTCGGCCGTCGCGGCATGGACACCGAGGGCGCCGCGGAACTGACCTCGGAACTGATCGCCCTGGGCGCCGAGGTCACGGTCGTCGCCTGTGACGTGTCCGACCGCGAAGCCCTCGCCGAACTGATCGCCGAGATCTCCCCGGAGCACCCGCTCACCGGGGTGGTCCACGCCGCGGGCGTGCTCGACGACGGGCTGGTCGAGTCGCTGACACCCGAGCGGATCGACACCGTGCTGCGGCCGAAGGCGGACGGCGCCTGGCACCTGCACGAGCTCACCCGCGATCTCGACCTGACCGCCTTCGTGCTGTTCTCCTCGGTGTTCGGGACGCTCGGCAACGGAGGCCAGGCGAGCTACACCGCGGCGAACGCCTTCCTCGACGCCCTCGTGCGGCAGCGCACCGCCCGAGGACTGGCGGGCCTGTCGATCGGGTGGGGGCCGTGGCGGCAGGACACCGGCATGACCGCCGGCCTCACCGAGACGGACATGCGGCGCATGGCACGGGTCGGGCTGCGCCCCCTCTCCGGAGAGCAGGGGCTCGCCTTCCTCGACGCCGCGCTGGCGAGCCCCGAGCCGACACCGGTGGCGGCGCGGCTGGACCGGGCCGCACTACGGGCGCGGAGCCACGTGCCGGAGGTCTTCCGCGCCCTGGTACCCGCTCCCATCCGGCGGGCCGCCCGTCGGATGGGGGTCTCCACCGGCTCCGACGCCCTCGGCGCCCTGTCGGGAGAGGAACTCGGCGAGGCCGTCTCCACGCTGGTGCTCGGGCAGGTGGCCGCCGTGCTGGGGCACGCCTCGGCGGATGCGATCTCGCCGCACCTCACCTTCCAGGACCTCGGCCTGGACTCCCTCACCTCGGTGGAACTGCGCAACCGGTTGACCGAGGCCACCGGTATCCGGCTGCCCGCCACCCTGGTGTTCGACCAGCCCACCCCGACGGCGGTGACCGGCTTCATCCGCGAGCGTCTCGACGGCGTCGAGGCGACCCACACGCCCCCCGCGCAGGTCACGGCCCCTCTCGCCGGGGATCCGATCGTCATCGTCGGCATGGCCTGCCGCTACCCGGGCGGCGTCACCTCTCCTGAACAACTCTGGGAACTGGTCGCAGAGGGCAGGGACGTCATCTCGGACTTTCCCGCCGACCGAGGCTGGGAGGTTCCTGACGCGTCCTTCGCCCGCGCGGGCGGATTCCTGTACGACGCGGCCGAGTTCGACGCTCCGTTCTTCGGGATCTCGCCGCGCGAGGCGCTGGCGATCGACGCCCAGCAACGACTGCTGCTCGAGACCTCCTGGGAGGCCGTCGAACGGGCGGGCATCGACCCGCTCACCTTGAAGGGCAGTCGGGCCGGTGTCTTCGCCGGGATGATGTACCACGACTATCCGTCGACGGGAGACGGCGCACCGGAGGAACTGCGCGGGATCGTGGTCAACGGGACCACGGGAAGCGTGACCTCCGGGCGGGTGTCGTACACGCTGGGCCTGGAGGGTCCGGCGGTCACGGTGGACACCGCGTGCTCGTCGTCGCTGGTGGCGCTGCACCTGGCGGCGCAGGCGCTGCGTTCGGGTGAGTGCTCGCTGGCGCTGGCCGGTGGGGTGACGGTGATGGCGACCCCGGACACCTTCGTCGATTTCTCCCGCCAGGGCGGTCTGAGCTCTGACGGGCGGTGCCGGTCGTTCGCCGACTCGGCCGACGGGGTCGGCTGGTCGGAGGGCGTCGGGGTGCTGGTGCTGGAGCGCTTGTCGGACGCGCGCCGCAACGGCCACGAGGTGCTCGCGGTGGTGCGCGGTTCCGCGATCAACCAGGACGGCGCGTCCAACGGACTGACCGCGCCGAACGGTCCCTCGCAGCAGCGGGTGATCCGTCAGGCCCTGGCCGGAGCGGGGCTCTCGGCGTCGGATGTCGACGCGGTGGAGGGGCACGGGACCGGTACGACGCTGGGTGACCCGATCGAGGCCCAGGCCCTGCTGGAGACCTACGGCCAGGACCGGCCGCAGGACCGGCCGGCACTGCTGGGTTCGATCAAGTCGAACATCGGTCACACACAGGCGGCGGCCGGTGTGGCGGGTGTGATGAAGATGGTGCTCGCGATGCGGCACGGGGTGCTGCCTCGGACGCTGCACGTGGACGCACCGTCTTCGCACGTGGACTGGGCCTCGGGCGCGGTGGAGCTGCTGACCGAGCCGGTGGAATGGCCGCAGACGGGCCGTCCGCGCCGGGCCGCGGTGTCGTCGTTCGGGATCAGTGGCACCAACGCGCATGTGATCATCGAGCAGTTCCCCGAGGCCGAGGCCGACGAGGCGCGGCGGGAGCCGGAGGCTCCGCACGGTGAGGTCGAGCCGGGTGTGGTTCCGGTGGTGGTGTCGGGCCGGTCGGCGGGGGCGTTGCGGGCGCAGGCCGGGCGGTTGGCGTCGTTCCTGGAGGGTGAGCCTGATCTCGGGTTGGCCGATGTGGCGTTCTCGCTGGCGACGACGCGGTCGGCGTTCGAGCATCGGGCGGTGGTGGTCGGTGATCGTGAGGGTGTGCTGGCCGGGTTGGGTGCGCTGGCCGGGGATCTGCCGGGCGCGGGTGTGGTGCGCGGGGTGGCAGCGAGTGAGCTGAAGCCGGCGTTCCTGTTCACCGGTCAGGGCAGTCAGCGGGCCGGGATGGGCCGTGAGTTGTACGACCGGTTCCCGGTGTTCGCGACGGCGTTGGACGCGGTGATCGCCGAGCTGGATCCGCTGCTTGAGGGGGTGGAGCGGGGATCGGCCGGAGGGTTGGGTGGCCGGTCGTTGCGTGAGGTGGTGTTCGCCGAGCCGGGGTCGGCTGAGGCGGGGTTGCTGGATCGGACCGGGTGGGCGCAGCCTGCGTTGTTCGCGGTGGAGACGGCGTTGTTCCGGTTGGTGTCCTCGTGGGGGGTGCGGCCGGGCGCGCTGGCCGGGCACTCGGTCGGGGAGATCGCAGCGGCGCATGTGGCGGGGGTGTTGTCGCTGGCGGATGCGTGTGTGTTGGTGGCGGGTCGGGCGCGGTTGATGCAGGCGTTGCCTGCGGGTGGGGCGATGGTGTCGGTGCGGGCCTCCGAGGGGGAGGTCGCCGAGCTGCTGGCCGGGCGTGAGGAGCAGGTGTCGGTCGCGGCGGTGAACGGCCCGTCCTCGGTGGTGATCTCCGGGGTGGAGGAGGCGGTGCTGGAGGTGGCCGCCGCCTTGGAGGAGCGGGGGGTGCGGACGAGGCGGTTGCGGGTGTCGCACGCCTTCCACTCGCCGCTGATGGACCCGATGCTGGAGGACTTCCGGGCGGTGGCGGGGTCGCTGACCTACGACCCGCCGCGAATCCCGATCGTGTCGACCCTGACCGGGGAGCAGGCCACGGCCGAGCGGTTGTGCTCGCCGGAGTACTGGGTGGAGCAGGTCCGTGGCGCGGTCCGCTTCTCCGACGCCGTCCGCACCCTGCACGCTCAGGGGGTTCGGGCGTATCTGGAGCTGGGCCCCGACGGGGTGCTCACCGCGATGGCGTCCGACACCCTCGCAGCGCTCGCCGACGTGGCGGCCGGAACCGCTTCAGGTCCGGACGCGCTGCTGGCGCCGGTACTGCGCGGAGGCCAGGACGAGCAGAAGACGATCGTGACGGCGCTGGCCGGGTTGTACGTACGTGGCATACCGGTGACCTGGCCGGCCGTGCTCCCCGACGCCCGCCGGGTGAAGCTGCCCACCTACGCCTTCCAGAAGGAGCGGTTCTGGCCGAGCGGCAGGCGAGGCGGGGACGCGCGGGGTCTGGGGCTTGAGACGGCGCTCCACCCGCTGCTGGGTGCGGTGATGGTGTCACCGGAGTCGGACGGGGTGGTCCTGACCGGGCGGCTGTCGGCGTCGACCCACCCGTGGATTCGCGACCACGAGGTTCTGGGCCGGGTACTGCTGCCGGGGACGGGATTCGTGGAACTGGTGGTCCGCGCGGGCGACGAGGTCGGCTGCGCGGTGCTGGAGGAACTGGCGCTGCAGGCGCCGCTGGTGTTGCCGGAGACCGGTGGAGTGCGGGTCCAGGTGGTGGTCGACGGCCCCGGTGAGGCCGGCAGGCGCGCGGTCCGGGTGTATTCCCGGGCCGACGGGCGAGAGGGCGGCGACTGGACGCTGCATGCCCAGGGAGTGCTCGCCGAGCGAGCGGAGGAGCCGGGGTTCGATCTGGTGCAATGGCCGCCGGCGGGTGCGGCCGAGGTGGACGTGACGGGGGCCTACGAACGGCTGGCCGAGGTCGGCTACGGCTACGGTCCGGCGTTCCAGGCGTTGCGCGCGGCGTGGCGGCGAGGGGAGGAGCTGTTCGCCGAGGTCGTGCTGGGTGAGCGGATGGCCCCGGAGGCGGGGCGGTTCGGGGTGCATCCGGCCCTGCTGGACGCGGCGATGCACGTGTCACTCATCGATCCCTCGGGCGTGGCGAGCGGCGGGCGGGCGGTGTTGCCGTTCGTGTGGCGGCAGGTGGTGCTGCACGCGGCGGGCGCCTCGACGCTGCGGGTGCGGGTGCGGCATTCGGGCGAGCACACGCTCGTCCTGGACGTGGCCGACGAGAACGGCCGGCCGGTGCTGTCGGCGGGATCGATGGTGGGGCGTCCGGTGTCGGCGGAGCAGCTGGGCGCGGCAGGGGAGCGGTCCCTGTTCCTGGTGGAGTGGAACCCGATCGAGATGCCCACGGCCGGTTCGGCGCGGGTTACGGAGTGGTCCGCGCTCGCCGCCGACCATGCCTCCGACGTGTCCGACCCGGCTGCCGGTGCCGATGACTCGATCGCGGTGGTGGACTGCACGGCACCGCCGACCGGCGAGACGCCGGACGTGGTGCGCTCGGTGACCGGAGACGTGCTCGAGGCGCTGCAGGCGTGGCTGGAGCGGGAGAGCCGGGGATCGGCACCTCTGGTGGTGGTGACCAGGGGAGCGGTGGCAGTGGGTGAGAGCGCGGACGTGGATGTGAAGGTCGCGCCGGTATGGGGACTGGTGCGGGCGGCACAGGCCGAGCACCCCGGGCGCTTCATGCTGCTGGACCTTCAGGAGGACCAGGAACGGGACGTGGCGGTGCGGGCGGCGGTGGCCTCCGGCGAGCCGGAACTCGCGGTGAGGTCGGAGACGTTCCTGGTGCCCCGGCTGGTCAGGATGGCCAGGCCCGAGCGGCCCGCCGACGGCTCGGGCCCGGACTCCGTCGAGCCGGCCGACGGCTCCGCCGGGTTGGCGGCGGGGACGGTGCTGGTGACGGGAGGTACGAGCGGACTGGGGGCGTTGCTGGCCCGTCGTCTGGTGACCGATCACGGCGCGCGTTCCCTGCTGCTGGTGAGCCGGCGAGGACCGTCGGCGGAGGGCGTCGAGACGCTGGTGCGGGAGCTGACGGCGCTGGGCGCCGAGGTCCGCGTGATGGCGTGTGACGTCGGGGATCGGGAGTCGCTGGCACGGGTCGTGGAGTCGGTTCCCGACTCGGCTCCGCTGGTGGGTGTGGTGCACGCGGCGGGAGCGGCGGACAACGGCGTGCTGGAGGCGCTGTCACGAGACCGGCTGGAGACGGTGCTCCGGCCGAAGGCGGACGCCGCCTGGCATCTGCACGAGCTGACCAGGGATCTGCCGCTGGAGATGTTCGCGCTGGTGTCCTCGGCCGGCGGGCTGGTCCTGGCGGCGGGGCAGGGCAACTACGCGGCGGCGAACGTGTTCCTGAACGCGCTGGCGGCCCATCGACGGTCGCGAGGGCTGGCGGCGACGTCGCTGGCGTACGGGCTGTGGGATGTGGCCACCGGCATGAGCTCCGAGCTGTCCGACGCCGACCGGGACCGGCTGGCCAGGCTCGGGCTGCCCGTGCTGTCCGCGGCCGAGGGAGTGCGGCTGTTCGACGTGAGCGTGCGGACGGACGCGGCGTTGACGGTACCGCTTCGGGTGGACACGGAGGTGATGCGGGGCCGTGGCGGCGAGGTGCCGGCGTTGCTGCGCGGGCTGGTACCGGCGAGGCGGCCGATCCGGGTGGCCGCGGGTGGCGGCGGAGAGGACGGTTTGCGGCGGCGCCTGGACGGGTTGGACACGGCCGAGCGCCGGCGGGTGCTGGAGGAGCTGGTACGACGGCACGTGGCGGTGGTGCTGGGGCACGCGTCGGGGGATGCGGTGGAGCCCGATCAGGCGTTCAGCGCGATGGGGCTGGATTCGCTCGCCGCGGTGGAACTGCGCAACCAGCTGGCCACGGCGACAGGGCTCTCGCTGCCCGCGACGCTCGTCTTCGACTACCCGACCTCGTACGGCGTGGCGGAGTTCCTGCACGGGGAGCTGTTCGGCTCGGTGGACGCCGAGCGGGTCGATGTGGGTGTGCTCTCGCCGGTGGTGCGGTCGGTGGCCGACGATCCGGTGGTGATCGTGGGGATGGCGTGTCGTTATCCGGGTGGGGTGTCTTCTCCGGAGGATTTGTGGCGTCTGGTGGTTGAGGAGACCGACGCGATCACCGGGTTCCCGACGAATCGGGGGTGGGATCTGGAGGGGATCTATGATCCGGATCCTGGTCGGGTGGGGACGTCGTACACGCGTCATGGCGGGTTTTTGCATGACGCGGATGAGTTCGACCCTGGGTTTTTTGGGATGTCGCCGCGTGAGGCGTTGGCGGTTGATCCGCAGCAGCGGTTGCTGTTGGAAGTGTCGTGGGAGGCGGTGGAGCGGGCGGGGATCGAGCCGGGCTCGTTGCGGGGGAGCCGGACCGGGGTGTTCACCGGTTTGATGTACAACGACTACGGTTTGGCGTTGGGTAACGCGGCCGGCCGGGTGCACCAGGCGGCCGTCGGCGAGGTGGTCGAAGGTCTCGGCCAGCGTGATGCCGTCGAGGGTTACGAGGGCACCGGGACGGCGCCGAGTGTGGCGTCGGGTCGGGTGTCGTACACGCTGGGCCTGGAGGGTCCGGCGGTGACGGTGGACACCGCGTGTTCGTCGTCGCTGGTGGCGGTGCACCTGGCGGCACAGGCGTTGCGGTCGGGGGATTGTTCGCTGGCGCTGGCGGGTGGGGCGACGGTGATGTCGACGCCGAACACGTTCATCGGGTTCGCTCGGCAGCGGGGTTTGTCGGTGGATGGGCGGTGTCGGTCGTTCGCGGAGTCGGCCGATGGGGTGGGCTGGGCCGAGGGCGTGGGCATCCTGGTGCTGGAGCGGTTGTCGGATGCTCGGCGCAACGGCCACCAGGTGCTCGCGGTCGTTCGCGGATCTGCGGTGAATCAGGATGGTGCGTCGAACGGGTTGACGGCGCCGAACGGTCCGTCTCAGCAGCGGGTGATTCGTCAGGCGCTGGCGAGTGCGGGGCTGTCGGCGTCCGAGGTGGATGTGGTCGAGGCGCACGGCACCGGGACGCGGTTGGGCGATCCCATCGAGGCGCGGGCGCTGATGTCCACCTACGGACAGGGCCGTGACACCGGAGAGCCGTTGCTGCTGGGGTCGATCAAGTCGAACATCGGTCACACCCAGACGGCGGCCGGTGTGGCGGGAATCATCAAGATGGTCATGGCGATGCGCGAGGGCATGGTGCCGCGCACGTTGCACGCGGACGAGCCGTCCTCGCATGTGGACTGGAGCGAGGGCGCGGTCGAGTTGGTGACCGAGGCACGGGCGTGGCCTCGGGTGGAGCGGTCGCGCCGGGCCGCGGTGTCGTCGTTCGGGATCAGCGGCACCAACGCGCATGTGATCTTGGAGCAGTCTCCGGTGCCGGTGGAGGAACCGGTGGACGCCGGTGGTGAGGAGGTCGACGGCGGGACTGTCGCGTGGGTGGTGTCGGGGCGTAGTGAGGTGGCGTTGCGGGCGCAGGCGGAGCGGTTGTTGTCGCACGTGGAAGGCTTGTCCGGGTCGAGATTGGCTGGGGTGGGGGTGTCGCTGGCGACGGTTCGGTCGGCGTTCGAGCATCGGGCGGTGGTGGTCGGTGCCGGGCGTGCGGAGTTGGTGGGGGGCCTGGCGGCGCTGGCTCGGGGGGCGGCGGATCCGGGGGTGGTGACCGGTTCGGTGCGGAGCGGCGGCAAGGTCGCGTTCCTGTTCACCGGTCAGGGCAGCCAGCGGGCCGGGATGGGGCGAGAGCTGTATGACCATTTCCCGGTGTTCGCCGAGGCGTTGGACGAGGTGTTCGCCGAGTTCGAGCCGCTGCTTGAGGGGTCGTTGCGTGAGGTGGTGTTCGCCGAGCCGGGGTCGGCTGAGGCGGGGTTGCTGGATCGGACGGGGTGGGCGCAGCCTGCGTTGTTCGCGGTGGAGACGGCGCTGTTCCGGCTGGTGTCCTCGTGGGGGGTGCGGCCGGATGTGCTGGCCGGGCACTCGGTCGGGGAGATCGCGGCGGCTCATGTGGCTGGTGTGCTGTCGTTGCAGGACGCGTGTGCGTTGGTGGCGGCGCGGGCGCGGTTGATGCAGGCGCTGCCCGGGGGTGGGGCGATGGTGGCGGTCCAGGTCGCCGAGGAGCAGGTGGCCGAGCTGCTGGCCGGGCGTGAGGGTGAGGTGTCGGTCGCGGCGGTGAACGGCCCGTCCTCGGTGGTGATCTCCGGGGTGGAGGAGGCGGTGCTTGAGGTGGCCGCCGCCTTGGAGGAGCGGGGAGTGCGGACGAAGCGGTTGCGGGTGTCGCACGCGTTCCACTCGCCGTTGATGGATCCGATGCTGGAGGACTTCCGGGCGGTGGCCGGGAGACTGACTTACGGTGCGCCGGAGATCCCGATCGTGTCCACGCTCACCGGGGGGCAGGCGACGGCCGAGCGGCTGTGTTCGCCGGAGTACTGGGTGGAGCAGGTCCGTGGCGCGGTCCGCTTCTCCGACGCCGTCCGTACCCTGCACGGCCAGGGGGTTCGGGCGTATCTGGAGCTGGGCCCCGATGGTGTGCTCACCGCGATGGCCGACGACACCCTCACCGCGCTCGCCGACGCGAACATCGATGGGATGACGCGCGGGGCTGCGTCAGCGGGATCGGTGAGCGGCGCGGAGGCGAGGTCGGCGGCGGATCCGGACGTGCTGCTGGTACCGGCCCTGCGCAGGGGCCAGGACGAGCAAAAATCGATCATGATGGCGCTCGCCGCCCTGCACGTGCGCAAGGTGCCGGTGAACTGGTCGGAGGCACTTCCTCGGGCCGCCCGAGTGGATCTGCCGACGTACGCCTTCCAGCGCGAACGGTTCTGGCCCGACGGCGTCGGCTCGCAGGTGGGAGACGTGACGGCGGCGGGACTCGCGGCCGCGAGCCATCCGCTGCTGGGAGCCGCTGTGGGAGTGGCGGGTTCGGACGGGGTGTTGCTGACCGGCCGGGTCTCGCTGACGTCGCATCCGTGGCTGGCCGATCACATGGTGGGCGGGACGGTGATCTTCCCAGGCACGGGGTTCCTGGAGCTGGCGGTGCGGGCGGGTGATGAGGTCGGCTGTGACCTGGTCGAAGAACTCACCCTGACCGCTCCGCTGGTGCTCGGCGAACGAGACGCGGTGGCGGTGCAGGTATGGGTGAGGACACCGGATGAGTCAGGCCGGTGTGAGGTGAGCATTCACGCCCGCCCTGCGGAGGCCGGGGACGAGGAGCCCTGGGTACGGCACGCGATCGGTGTGCTGGCGTCCGATGGCCAGGCCGGGGAGCGGTTCGAGGCTTTCGAGGGTGGGGTGTGGCCGCCGAGGGGTGCGTCGGTGGTCGAGGTGGGTGGGTTGTACGAGCGGCTGGCCGAGGGTGGGCTGGGGTATGGGCCGGTGTTCCAGGGGGTGCGGGGAGCTTGGCGGGACGCGGATGGTGTGGTGTTCGCCGAGGTCGGCCTGCCCGAGCAGGTTGTCGATGCGGGTGGTTTCGGCTTGCACCCGGCGCTGCTGGACGCGGCGTTGCATGTGGTGGCCTTCGCCGATCTGGATGGTTTTGAGGGTGTGCGGTTGCCGTTCTCGTGGGGTGGGGTGTGTCTGCACGCGGGTGGGGCGTCGGTGCTGCGGGTTCGTCTGGCCCTGGTGGATGGCGATGCGGTGTCGCTGATCGCGGTGGACGCGGCAGGGGAGCCGGTGCTGTCGGTGCGCTCACTGACGCTGCGCCCGGTCTCGACGGATGACCTCCCCCTCGCCGACGGTCGGGTGCTGGGGCGGGACGCGCTGTTCCACCAGGAGTGGGTGCGGAGGCCGGAGACGGCGACCTCCTCGGTGTCCGGCTCCGTCAGTCGTACGGCCGAGCTGTCCCTGGACCCGGCATCGGATCCGGTGGCGGAGTTGGCGGCGCTGGAGGTGGTGCCAGAGGTGGTGACCGTCGTGGTGGGGTCGGACGGGGATGGGGATGTGGTGGGGGCGGTGCGTGCTTTGACGGTTCGTGTTCTGGGGTTGGTGCAGGGGTGGTTGGCTGATGAGCGGTGTGGGGGTTCGCGGTTGGTGGTGGTGTCGCGGGGTGCGGTGGCGGCC